>SVPK01000048.1 GCA_015065875.1 Oscillospiraceae bacterium | reverse complement strand
GACCATTCTGCGCTTATTCTTTGGTGCGGAAGTTTAGAGGATAAGGAACCGATAGTTGTTGATTCGCCAACCTCAAGTCTTGATATTCTGCCAACCCTTTCAAATCTTTTTGGGGTTGAGTTTGATTCTCGTCTTATGCCGGGCAGAGATGTATTCTCGGATGCCGAAGCTCTGGTGTTTAATGCCAGCTATGGTTGGAAGACCGACCTTGGAACATATGAATCCTCAAGCGGAAAATTTACCCCCGCAACTGCCGATACCGTTGTTCCGGATGGATATGTTGATTCCATAAAAAAGATTGTTCGCAATAAAATGCGCTTCTGTGCAGGCGTTTTGGATAACGATTATTACAGATATCTTTTCGGATAAAATAAAAACCCGATGCAAAAGCATCGGGTTTTGTTTTATACTTTTTCGTAAACCTTAACTATTTCGCCTATTATCATATAGTGGCGGTCGTCGGCGGGGTAGAGCTCGGCACATTCACCCAAGGTAAAGCCCTCGGGCTGAAGCCTTCCCTTATAGCGCTTTTTGCAAACGATAACCAGGCGGGCCTCCTCGAAATAAACCGTTTCATCCGAAAAAACGGGAGTTAGCCCTGCGGCCTCGGCCTTGTTGATATCGCGGCCCGATTGCTTGCCGCAAACAGCATGTATATCCTTGCGGTCACCATAGAAGGATAGGGTAAAATAATCGCTCTTATCAACAAATTCCATGGTATATCTTTGCGGACGAATGGCTATAACAACCGAGTCCTTATGCCAAATTTCGCCCATAAAGCCCCAACTTGCCGTCATCATATTAAAGCCCTTTTCGTCTCCGGCCGAAATGAGCATCCATTCCTCATCAATCATCTTTATTGGATTGCCTTTTATCTCTTTGGGTGATATCTCTTTAAACATAATTCGCCTCCAAAAATTTCTATAATTAATTATACTATGGGTTACGAAAAAAATCCACATAAAAAGAAAATCGGGCTCTTGTCAGAGCCCGAAATTTTTAAAGCTTTGAGATTATACTGTTATAATCCTCTTGCGAGAGCTGCGCATAATATCCTCCGCCAACAAAGGCAACATCATCAATGGCAATAACCTTTGATTTCTGTCCATAGGTGAAGTTAACAACGCAGTTGCAACCGTTAGCAATAGCGGTATTGGCCATCTGAGCCTTGAGGTCGTTAAGATTTTTGAGCTGTGCTCCGAATCCTCCAACGCGCGTATCGGCCGAAAAGCGCTTAACTGCGCGGGGATGGTCGCCCTCAATGAAGATAACACCGTAAAATGAGGTTACGAATGCCATAAATTAAACCTCTCTCTCAAGAATAGTTATAAACTCCTGTCTTGCGCCGCCAAAGCCCGATGCGATATCGGCGGTAGCGCATCCGATAACACGCCAACCCTGGTCGGCATAGGCGTTCATTGCCTGTTCAAGCATCATCGGGTCGAACTTGCCCGAGAACCATTTATCCTTCTGCGAAAGGACCTTATACTGATAACGCTTCGAGCTGCTTGCCGAAACGGTATTGGTATTAAAATCGAAATTAACTCCCTGGCTGTTGTTTTGTGCCGCCTGGGGCTGTGCCTGTGGGATGGGAGCGATGGGCACTCCGCAGTTGCCGCAAACCTGTGCGCCATCGGCCAAAGCCGCGCCGCAATTACCGCAATACATCATAATTTTTTCCTCCGTAAATAAATTGTCGAAAAGGGTCGACCCCTTAAATAAATTTTATTATACGAAGGAGATTTTGTCAATTAAAGGTTTAATAATACTTAAAATTATTATTAGCCTTTTTCTCTAAAATATCGAGATATAGGCGGCATTCAGCCTTTGCATCCGAAAGGGAAAGGCAGCGATAGTTTCCGCATTCGGCTTTTGTTGCGCCGAAAATTTCTCCTTCGTGAGAAATGGTTTTCCCAAGGGCATTTTTTAACGCCGAAAGCACCGCTTCGGGCTCTTCATCGCGGGTTAAAAGATAAAAACCGGTTCGGCATCCCATGGGGCCGAAATAGATAACATTTTGGCCAATCTCGCCGTTACGCAGGTAGGTTGCGAGCATATGCTCAACCGAATGCATTGTTTGGTCGTCGAGATAGTCGCCACCATTGGGCTTGCGGGTTCTAAGGTCAAAGGTGGTTATATCGCCATCAATGCGCGAGATATAAATTCCCGGCTCGATTTTATCGTGGTCAACCGAGAAGCTTGCAATTTTTTTAATATCCTTTTCCATTTTTGTTACCTCAAATAATATATTCATCGCCGTCGCGGGGCAGAACCAAATCAAAGGAGGGAGATTTTTCTGCTCGCAGGGTATCGTATTTTTCGGGCGGCATAACATGAATAACCGCCGCTTTTTTGTATCCCGTATCGGCTATGCATTCAAATAAAGCCTTGGGCGAAAAATGAGCGCATTCGGTTATTAATAGGTCGGCCGCGATTTTTGGGAAATCCTTAAGGGTTGGGTGCAGGTCGCCCGTTATGCAAACCGATTTTTTGCCTTCCTTCGCCCAAAATGCAAAGGATGGTCGCTCGGATTTTTCCATATGCGCGGTCGGTATGGCCGAAACCGAGATGTTTTCGTCTTGGTAAAATTCGCCCTCGCTTATCAGCGAAAATGAAAGGAGAGGGCTTATTTTTGCATGAAGCAGCAGGGCAGAGTCAGTAAAAAAATCTATTCCGCGCTGCTCGGGGAGATAAATAGGGCTTTTTATTTTAAAATATTCCGAAAGATTTAGGATATCATGAAGCCCGTTCATATGGTCGCCATGGAGATGACTTATGAATATCGCCTTTATGCGATTCGGGTTATAGCCATAGGCGAGCAATCGGTCGATAACGGGGGCACCCGCATCAAAAATATAAATATCATCGCCGCATTCAAGCAGAATACTTTGTTGGCAACGTTCCTTCTGCGGAGCGCCGAAGCTCGTTCCCAAGAACCGAATTTTCATACCCATTCACCTCTTTTTTGTCATTATACCAAAAAAGCAAAAAAAGGACAAGCGATAAAGCTTGTCCTTTTTAGGTTTTTAATAATCCTCTAAATAATCATGCGTTGTGCAGTAGTTGCCCGAATATGCGCGGTTGTAGCATCCGTAGTAGTCGCAGTAGGGGTAGTAGCTGTCGGAGTAGTAGCTGCTTTTATGGGTTGAGCAATATTGGCTGTCATAGCTTACCGTATTATAGCAGCCCTCTTCAATGCAATATTCGTTATCCTCATAATAAATGCCGTCGAGCCTGTCGGCCAGTATGTTTCCTTCGCGGTCGATAAGGGCATATTCCTTATCCTCGGTAACAACATAGGCGAAACCGTCGTTATACATATTTGAGGCATAAATAAAGCGGAAGCCGATAACTATCTCGCCCTCGGTATTGATGTAGCCGTATCGGTCTTCCATTTTGATACGGGCCATTCCGTTACAAAATTCGCCTATTGAGTCGTAGGTCGGAGGGGTAATATAGTTGCCTTCTTTATCGATGATGCCGTATTTGTCATCAACACATATTACTGAAACTCCGTCGGTGAAAAAGCTGCCGTATTGGAATTGGGGCTCGATAACGAATTCACCGTCCTTATCAATATATCCCCATTTTTCGCCAACCTCAACTGCGGCAAGACCTTCGCTGATACGATATGCGTTATCAAACTGCGGTTCAATAATAAAATCACCTTTGGTATCGATAAATCCGTATTTTCCGTTAACCAAAACAACGGCCATCTCTTCATAAAAATAGGAACAAGCATCGAATTGAGGCGCGATAACAAAATCGCCGCTTTCATCAACAAATCCCCATTTATCTCCACTTTTGGCGCCAACGAGACCCTCACTTAAAAGGTCGCCCGGATAAGAATAGGTATCTTCCTTTTTAAAGAAAAGAATACCCGCGGTTATGAGATTGGTTATAACCAAAATCAAAGCAACAACACAAAAAAGAGCTTTAGAAACAGTTTTCTTCTTTTTCTGCTGAATGGGCGGTATCACCACTCCTGTCGGCGGGATATAAACCGGCTGGGCGGGCGAGGGTTGTTGGAACTGATATTGGTTTATAGGCTCTTGCATTTTATTACCCCCTCAAAGAGTTTCTAATAATATATTACTAAATGTCGAAAAAACGGTCAAGTAACGATAATGTAATCTTTTGGAAAATAAAAAAACGCCTAAAAAATTTCATTTTTCCCGTTTTCTTACGAAGTTTTGCTTTTTGGTTGAAAAGCGGGAATACCTAGTGTAAAATAGGGACAGATAAAGAGGAAAGAGGTTATCTTATGGATAAAAATCTTCGCCCTGAATACCCGCGCCCGCAAAAGGTTAGAAAGGATTGGCTAAACCTAAACGGCGAATGGGATTTCGCGGTCGATAATGATGCCCGCGGAATCGAGCTCGGCTATCCTATGGCCGATAGCTTTGATAAAAAAATAATCGTTCCCTTCTGTCCCGAAAGCAAGCTTTCGGGTCTTGAAATGAAGGGTTTTATGAACGGCGTTTGGTATACCCGAACAGTTCAGTTGCCCGATTCCTGGCGAGATGCAGGACGGAGAACCTTCCTTAATATCGATGCCTCGGATTATATAACAACCGCATTTGTAAACGGCCAAGAGGTAGGCGCTCATCGCGGAGGATATATCTCCTTCTCATTTGATATAACCGATGCGCTCTGTGAGGGCGAGAACCGCATAACCATTTATGCTACCGATGATACCCGCAGTAAATCGGTCCCCTCGGGAAAACAATCCGACCGTGAGGGCTCTTATGGTTGCTTCTATACCCGAACAACCGGCATTTGGCAGACCGTTTGGCTCGAGAATACCCCCGCCGCCTATATTAAGGATTTCAAACTGACTCCTTCGGTTGATGATTGCGCCGTTAGAATCGATATAAAAACTGTCGCCGCGGCAGGCGAGATGCTTAAAACCACCGTTTATTACGATGGCGATATGGTTGGCAACAATGAGCGCGAGATAAAATGGGATAATGCATCCTTCTCCTTGGCGCTTTCGGAGGAATACCTTTGGGATATCGATAGCCCATGTCTTTATGATATCGTTTTTGAGTTGGGCGAGGATAGGGTAGAGAGTTATTTTGGTCTGCGCGATATTGCGCTTCGGGATGGAAAGCTGTATCTAAACGGTCGCCCCGTTTTCCAGCGCCTTATTCTCGACCAAGGCTTTTATCCCGATGGTATATATACCGCTCCGTCGGATGATGAACTGGTAGGCGATATAACCCGCGCAATGGATATGGGATATAACGGAGCGCGTCTCCACGAAAAGATTTTCGAGCCCCGATTTTTATACCATGCCGACCGCCTCGGCTACCTCGTTTGGGGCGAATACCCAAATTGGGGACTCGACGTATCGAGCGAATCGGCCTATAAAAATATGCTCCCCGAATGGCTTGAGGAGCTTTGCCGCGATTATAACCATCCTTCTATAATAGGTTGGTGTCCCTTAAACGAAACCCAACGCGATATCGACCCCGAGCTTGTTCGCTATCTTTATAATGTTACCAAGGCATATGACCCAACCCGCCTGTTTATCGATAATTCGGGTTGGTTCCATATAGCGGGAACCTATGATATGTATGATGTTCATGATTATCTGGGCGAGCCCCTGAAGTTCCGCGAAAAATATTGGGTTTTAACCGAGGGTAAGCCGGCCGAATGTATGCTCGATAATGATGAGGGTAGCCGCAAAATAGGCGAGAGCGATGAAATTTGCTTTGTTAGCGAATTTGGCGGCGCGCGCTTCGTTCTCGATGCGGATAACGGCGGCGATAACTGGGGCTATGGCTCGCAGGTTAAGGATACTGAGGACTTTATAGCGAGATATAAGGGCCTCGTTGATGCCCTACTCGATAACCCCAAAATATCGGCATTTTGCTATACCCAGCTTACCGATGTTGAGCAGGAGATGAACGGCCTCTATACCTATGACCGCCGAGCAAAATTCCCGCCCGAGCGCATAGCCGAGATAACCGCAAGAGAAGCGGCGATTGAAAAAGAATAACAAAAAAACCGTCATTTTATATGGCGGTTTTCTTTTTTAAAAAAATGCTTGTAATATGTAGAATAAAGTAGTATAATGCCTTGGTAAAGTTAATATTTTTGGATGAAGTTTGCAGGAAAGGCTATAAGCGCCGAAGGAGTAACGCTCTCAGGTTTTCCATTTTTGGAATGAAGACTGCAAACCGACAAAACTTTGGAGAATCCCGTTTATCGGGTGCCGAAGGTGCAAGGCGCATAAAGCGCTTAATCTCTCAGGCAAAAGGACAAAGATTATACCAACCTAAATTTTAGGTCCTTTTGTGTGAAGACTGCGCTTTGGCAGTCTTTTTCTTTTTGTATATTATTTTAGGAGGAATCTTAAATGGATAAAATCACAGAATTTATTTTGCCCATTGTAGAAGATATAAATAAATATCTTTCGGATTATATTCTTATAATCCTACTTGTGGGCGCAGGACTTTTCTTCACCATTGCTACCAAATTTGTTCAGGTTAGATGCTTTGGCGAAGGCATGAAAAAGGTTTTCGGAAACCTTTCCTTAAGGGGCGGTAAGAGCAAAAGCGGCCTTTCTTCTTTCCAAGCGCTTACTACTGCTATTGCGGCTCAGGTTGGAACAGGAAACATAGTTGGTGCTTCTGGTGCTATCCTTATGGGTGGTCCCGGTGCAATTTTCTGGATGTGGATTATCGCCTTCTTGGGTATGGCAACAATCTATGCCGAAGCAACTCTGGCTCAGGAAACACGTGTTGTTGATGAACAAGGTCAAGTACACGGTGGCCCCGTATACTACATAAAGAAAGCATACAAAGGCGCATTTGGTAAGGTGCTTGCAGGCTTCTTTGCTGTTGCTACTATTTTAGCATTAGGCTTTATGGGAACAATGGTTCAGTCTAACTCTATTGCAGAATCCTGCGAAACCGCTTTCGGAATTGACGGTTGGATAGTTGGCCTTATATTAGCGGTTATATCTGCCTTCATTTTTATTGGCGGTGTTAGCCGTTTGGCTTCCGTAACAGAAAAAATAGTTCCGTTAATGGCAGTAGTTTTCTTGGTTGGCGGATTGGTTATTTTGGGTATCAGAATTGAATATATACCCCAAACCTTTGCAATGATTTTTAAATTCGCATTTACCCCTCAGGCGCTTATCGGTGGTTCAATCGGTGCTGCGCTCAAAATAGCTATAAGCCAGGGTGCTAAACGTGGTCTTTTCTCGAACGAAGCAGGTATGGGTTCAACTCCTCATGCTCACGCGCAGGCCAATGTTGAAAAGCCCCATGATCAGGGTGTTGTTGCTATGGTAGGTGTGTTTATTGACACATTCGTTGTTCTTACCATGACTGCTTTAGTTATTATTTCCTGCCTCTTTGCGGGTGAGGGCGGATTAGGAAGCATGAGCGCCGCCGACTATAAGGAATTTATGGATTTGGGCATAATTACGAAAACAAATGCTATGCAGACGGCTTTCGGTAACGCATTGGGTAATGCGGATGCAGGTAATATGTTTGTTGCTATCTGCTTATTGTTCTTTGCGTATTCTACCGTTATCGGTTGGAACTTCTTTGGTAAAATCAATGTTCAGTATCTCTTTAAGAACAGCAAGGTCGCTACCGTAATTTATTCGGTTATTGCTATTGCGTTTATCTTTATGGGTACTCTTCTTTCCAATAATTTGGTTTGGGAACTTACCGACTTCTTTAACTACCTTATGGTTATTCCCAACGTGTTAGCGTTAGTTCCGCTTTTTGCAATAGTTGTGAAGGCTTCAAAATCAAACAAGGTAAGCCCTCTTAAAAAATAATTAAATAGGCGGAGTAAAAACTCTGCCGATAGCATTAAATTCCAAAAATAAAACCCCGACCGATTGGTCGGGGTTTTGTTTATTATTCAGCTCTTAAATTTTCATAAAGGGCGGGGTCGGTCCAATCCTTAACTATCATATTGGTGCCGAGGGTTTCATGAATCTTGCGCTGGGCATCGGCATTATCGTCAAGACGGCTTACGCATAAAGCGCCAAGCTCGACTCCTGCGAAAATTTCGCTGCGGCCATCGCCAACAACAAGAATGTTTTCGGGTTTGAGACCCAAATCGCGGATAAGATTCTCCATAACAACGTTCTTGGGGATTTTCTCGGTCCAGGTTGAGCCGTAGATATCCTCCATCATCTCATCGGGACCAAAGCGGTAGCCGAGGGTTTCAACCTCCTCATACATACCCATTCCCTTTTCAACAACGGCGCCGGTAACAAAATAGTTTTTAACTCCGTTGTCCTTGAGGAACTGCATCCATTTAAAGGAGCCGGGAACTCTAAAGCGCTCGGGGTCGGTTTTTGCAATCTCAAGGTTCTTATCGCGGCAGTAGCCGTTAAGCACCTTTTCATAGCATTTAAATAGACGGGGCGAATGCTCCGAAAGGAAGGCCTCGATTTCAGGCTCGTCTGCTAGGTCCTCAAAAATCTCTTCGCCCTTCCAAATTCTCTTTATCTTTTCGCTGTTAACCGATTTATCGCAATCGAACTTAACGGTTCCTTCCTCAATTGCGCGGCGAATCGACCATTCCATTTGTGTGAGTGCCGAAAGTCCTGCAGATTCAATACAGAAACGGTCGGTCTCGGGTAGGGGACGGGTTCCTGCGGCATCGATTAGGCGGCGAACGTTTTCATCGCTGTCATAATCCTCGGGCAGGCCGTTTTCAATAACGTCATATAAAACAATACTCATAACAGGCGGCCATTCGCGGATAAGCGAATGAGTTCCGTCGATATCGTGAAAAGCATGGGTTATAATGCGCTTTTCAAATTCTTTTTTAACGATTTCCTTGTTTTTGCTCTCTGCAACTATCATTTTAACCCTCCAAAAGGTATGAAAATTTTACCTTTTTATTTTACACTAAGGAGGGAGAAAAAGCAATAAAAGTTTAGGATAAATCTGCAAGGAGCGAAACGAGCGAATTTCCAACCAATTCGGCCGAATATTTTGCCTCCTCAAGTGAGTTTGCATCGGTGCCTATCTCGATTAGCATCGAGCCGGTCGTCAGATGTTGATTATATAGCTTGCTTGCAACAACCATCGGTCGAGCAAGCCCGGGATACATTTTTTCGATTTTTTGATGAAAAAGCATAGCAAGGCGGAGATTCTGTCGCCAGTTTTGGTATCCCGTAACCTTACCCGTTTGGCTACCCATAACCAACATAACCTGTGCCGCATTTTTGCCCTCTATTTCCTTAACAAGCTTGATTTTGTCGGTGCCGTCGCCCGCGAGTGCATCGCGGTGAACATCAATTACTATCTTAATCGAGGGATATTTTTTCAGATATGCTTTTATTGTCTCCTTGGAACGGTCGTAGCTTCCTGAATATGATGGATAGTCGTGTTGCGTTGTATCATGGATAACACCGTATCCCGCCGCCTCGACCTTTGCGGTTATGATATCTCCGATGGCCGCCATATTGCGGTTATTATCGGTCGAGCGCGAGGCATCATCTTTGGTATAATAGTTGCGGCTTTCCGAAACATAGGATTCGGTTGTATGGGTATGCATAATAAGAACCTGCGGCTCGGCATTTTTGGTAATATGTATTTTGGTTCCCGCCGCAAGCTCGGTCTTTATGTCGATATCAGCGCCCGAACTATTCTTCATATAAACCCCGCTTGCCGAGAGTGCGGCGCTTTTTGGGTTTATGGTTTTGGATATTATCTTTCCGCTAACCGTATGATTCTCCGAAACAATTATGCTCTCGCTCGAGGTTTCGGCAGGCGGAGTGGCAGTTGCCGAGGATGAAACCTCGCTTTGTGGTTCCTCCTTTTGGGGAATTGTGTTCGTGTGTTCCTCTATGTGTGAGGAGGGGAGCGAAGAGGTTGCAGTAAAGGTATCAGAAAAGGCGAGGGTTACCCCGCCGTAGAAAACGGTAGCCGCCGAAACCGCGGCCACCGTTAAAAGTAACACTATTGCTTTTATATTCCGCATAAAATATCACCCGATAAATGTATATGCGGCGGCGGGTAGGATTAGACGAGGGAAAGCAGTATATCTCTGTCTATTTCGGGTTGGAGCGCAAAATTCAGCGCGGTAGAAATAAGCTCTCCTGCTCGCGATATCAGCATATCAATTTCCCGCGGGGTAACAATATAGCCGCAAGAGCCGCCAAAGCAGGAGGAATCCGCAACGGTTGGAATCCCTATCGCAATAACTCGGCGACCAAGGGTTCCCTCACCAAGCTCGCGCCGCCGATTTCCAACTCCCGACCCCGGCGATATTCCCGCGTCCGACAGTTGAACCGTTTTGCCCAGCCTTTCTATGTCTGCGGCCGCCAAAGCATCAATCGCTATAACAATATCGGGCTCTATCTCGCGGCAAATCGCCTTTATAACCTCGGCCGATTCCATCCCTGTTTGACCCAAAACGCCGGGCGATAAAACCGAAACCGAACGAAGACGGGAGAGTCCTGTCTTATCCTTGATTTCGCTCGAGAGATGCCGCGTTGCCAAAACCCTGTCGGCCGCCATGGGGCCCAAGGCATCGGGGGTTATATCGGTATTTCCGAGCCCGATAACGAGGGCGCTCTCGGCTTCTCCCATAAGCGAACGCAGCTCTTTTGCTAAAACCTCGGCCGTTTTCGAAATAGGGAAAAGCTCCGATGCGATATCGCCCGTTTCGAGGGTTATATATCTGCCCTTGGCGCGACCGAGCCTTTCTGCTGCCGAATCGCTTTTTATCTCGGCCGCCGTTATTTTTATATCTCCGATTTCGGTTTCGCTAACCGCCAAACCCTCGATATCGCTTGAAAAATCCAGATTTTCTATCGCGAGGTCGGTTCTTTTCATGATTTTCACCCCGTTTTTCAGTATATTTCCCTGTATCACGCGGCAATATGCGCCATTTTTTAGGTTTT
>SVPK01000047.1 GCA_015065875.1 Oscillospiraceae bacterium | reverse complement strand
AAAAAGGAAGGCTCATATACAACCTATCTTTTTGAAAAGGGCCTTGATAAAATTCTAAAAAAGGTTGGCGAGGAATGCACAGAGGTTATTATCGCCGCCAAAGCCGAGGATAAGGCCGAAACCATTTATGAGATATCAGACCTTTGCTACCATGTTATGGTGCTTATGATTGAAAACGGCATCACCCTTGAGGATATCCATAACGAGCTTGCTTCGCGCCATGTTATTGATAAGAAAATCAAGCAAGAAAAGATGACAAAGTAAGAAGGAAGGAAGCATACAATGTATAGTTATATCGGAAAGACTTGTCCCTATTGCGGAAAGGTTATAACCCAATATGACGAAGCCGTTATCTGTAATGTTTGCGGTATTCCGCATCATAAAAATTGTTGGATTACTTACTCGGGTTGCACTACCCCGGGTTGCGCCCAGAATATGATGGAAAAATACTCTGCCGCACAAAGCACGGTTCAAAACGCACAAGGATATACCGCCTGCAGTGCTTGCGGAACGGTTAATGCCCCCGGTGTTGCTTTTTGCACTATGTGTGGCGCCGCTATCACGGGCCAACCTTCAAAGCAGTATTATACAATAGCGCAACAACAGAAGCAGGCCTATATTCAGCAATACGGAGAGGCGCCTGCCGAAAAGGAAAAGCCGCAGTATTATACAATAGCGCAACAACAAAAGCAGGAATACATAGCGCAACACGGCGCGCAACCGGAAAATACCGAAAAGCCAAAATATTATACTGTTGCTCAACAACAAAAGCAGGCATATATTGCGCAGCAACAACAGGCCTATGCCGCACAGCAACAGGCTCTTGCACAACAATATGCCGCGCAGCAACAGGCTCTTGCACAACAACAAGCAGAAAATCCGCAACAATAAAAAACACCCGAAGGAACATCCTTCGGGTGTTTTTTATTTAACTGTTTATTTTACAACGAACACAATTCCATATACCTCCGGACCTATATGGGCTCCGATGGTTGAGCCTACTTGGCGGGTATCCGCCACCCTATATCCCGCAAAATGAAGTCTTGATTTTAAATCCTCAACATTCTCTGTTCCGTAGGTATAAATGGCATAGAGCGGAAAACGGTCATCAAGTTCATAATCGGAAAGCTTTTCGATTACCATCTGCATTGCGCGACCTACTCCAAGGCCTTTTCCAATCGCCTCAACCTTTCCCTCCTCGGTTACGGTTATAATCGGCTTAATCTTGGCAAGACTTCCGATAACCGCCGAAGCATTTCCAAGGCGACCGCCGCGACGGAGATATTCGAGGGTATCAAGACCCGCCAAAACGCGAACCTTTGATTTCAGTTCCTCGCATTCTTCAACAATTTCCCTTGCCGAAGCACCTTCGTTTATTCTACCTCTTGCATAAGAAACCAAAAGACCTATCATATGGGTTGCAGTTTTGGTATCTATAACATAAATGCCATCATAATCGGCCATTTCCTTTGCGAGACAGGCCGCTTGATAGGTTCCGCTAAGGGCCGATGAAAGCGCAAAATAAATAAGCTCGTCGCCCGCTTCCTTTACCTCCTCAAATATATCAACCATATCCTGAATGGAAGGCTGGGCGGTATGCGGAAAATCGCCGCAGGAGGTTAGTATTTCATAGAAGGTATCGGCATCAAGCTCAACGCCATCCTTATAATCCTTACCGTCAATAGTTACCGATATCGGAACAAAATAATCAAAAAGGCCCTCTTCCTTTTTGCAATCCGATGATGAATCAACAAGTATTTTTACCATATTATTCCCCTCAAATTTTATAGGCTATAGCCCGCTTTTTCGATTTTATCGACTATGCGGATGAAACTATCGGCATCATCTTCGCCGATTATGCTTATTATTCCGTTTGCAACGCGCAGCGAGCAATTATGAACCTCTAAAAATACATCAAGCTTTTCTTTAACGCATTTAACATATAGCTTTCGCCTATCCTCATCGCCCTTAAAGCGAATAAGAAGGCCCTTCTTTTCAAGAGAGTTAAGAGTTCGATTAACGAGGGATTTAAGCATATTGGTTTCCTTTATTATTTCTTTAACCGATATGATTCCTTCCCCATCCTCGCAGTAGCGGTTATAAAGCAGGAGCATGACTGTTGCTTCGTTATACATAAGGCCTTTGGTTATTCGGTTATTTTTAAGTATTCCCGAAAGTTTTACCCACGCGCGCAAAAGTTCATCCTCGCGCGTTACCGTTGATATCATTAAAATCTCCTCGCCTTCAAAATTAGTTCACTTTGTGAACATTTTTATTTTACCACAAAAATCGACCTTTGTCAACCATAAATAAAGCCCGTTTATATATAATATAAACGGGCTACTTTAAATTATTTAATAAGGATTCTCATAACATGTCCTTTTCCGTATGCGACTGCGGTTCCGAGATACTGCGGAATCAAAACATCGGTGCCATCGGGGAGTTTTCCGTTTATCGGAATTTCCATATCATTATGATAATGGCCTGCAAATACACCCTTGATAACATCGGCGCTGTTTATCAAGATATCATAAAACTCACGCGAGGTTTCGTTTCCGCGAGTTCCGCCGAGAATAAAGCCATCGCAGAAGTTCCAAGGCGAACCGGATGGGTCTCCCTCTGTCATAACCCAATCAATCGGGAACTCTTTATGGTCGGGATTATGGGTTGCGACAGGCTCATGAGCAAACATAACCATAACATATCCATTCTTACGGCAAAGCTCGATATCAGCCTTGAACTTTTCAAGCGCATCAGGGGTTATATATGCGCGGTCGTTACAATATCCAACAACCAAAACCTTATTTTTCACGAGTCTTGAATGATAGTAGATATCATGGCGCCAATAGCCTTCGAGGATTTTATAACGATCCTCAATGGTATCGACCTCGCTTACCTTACCCTGCATCTGCTTTGCGCGCTCATGGCCGCCTATGGTTGCGATTGCTCCGGGGATTTTATCCCAAATCTCCTTATCCATAAGCTCCATCGCACCCTTTGAGAGATAATCGAGGGTGTCGCCATTAAAAACATACTGGTCGGCATCATCCGAGACCTCAAGGCAACGGCGAAGTTTAGGAACAGATGCACCGTTTGATAGCCATTTGCGATGCTCTCCTGTGCTGATAACAACCTCATCGCCCGAATCATAATCGGCAAGATTGCAATAATTAAAATGAACATCGGGCAGATGTGCTATCATAACCTCATCGCCTATATTTGCATCTATGATAACATCGCGAACATAAACATCGTTCTCAAGTGTATAGATTTTATCTTTTCCGTCAACCGAACTGATAATATGTTCTTTAACCTTTAATGCTTTCATCCAAAAGTCCCCCTATATTTCCAGAGTTTCGCCCGATTTAACACTATAAAGCTTACCATCGATATCGAACCAAATTGTTATAAGGCTTGGGTTATATACCCGTTTGTTATCAACCGACCAGGAAAGGCTTTCATAAGCTTTTGAATAGTTATATATTTCCATATTGGTTGCATACCAGGTATCCTCTTTACCCGCAAGTGCGGCGCAGATTTCATCAAGCAGCTCCCAATTGTCATTATTATTGAACTCGAAGCTATGTCCCCAAATATAAAAAAGACGTGGATGGCGCTCGCCGCAATAGCATTTATCAACATCGATTGATAAAAATTTTTCAATATATTTCATAATGCTCGGATTGGTATGATGTGCGGTAGGCATCCAGGCATACCAATCGGTTGGCATATGGAAACGGTCGTTATCGCCGCTTATTGCGCGGGCATAAGCGATATCAAGGTCGGAAAGGTAATGCCTTATATCCTCATAGCTTGCGCCGTTAACCATCTTGCCTATTCCGCTATCGGCATAAGCATAGCCGCGGATTATCATAGAAAGCTCCTGCTCCAAAATGCGGCGACATTCTAAAACCTCTTTGATTCCATCGATGGGACGAAGGTTGCCGAGCGCCGCATGGGTTGCGCCATGGATGGCAATCTCATGTCCCTTTGCGATACTCTCTTTAAGCTCTGCAATGCTAACACCGTTGCCGTTGGTTGCACTATATGAGGTAACGTTAAAGGTACATTTCATACCATATTTATCAAAAACATCGCGCATACGAAGGTCCGAACGGCCGTTATCATCATAGCTAAAGGTAACCGCCTTGGTCTTACCCTCCGGAAAGCGCATAAATTTATATTTCATAATGATTCACGCCCCCTTTTCTCTACCCAAAATATACCATAAACCCGCCTTAAAATCAATCAATTCGGCAAAGGAGTAAAAAAATAGCAAATGCCCTGTTTTGGGGAATTTTAACGTTCAGGTTGCAGTTAAACAACATTAATGATAAAATGTATTAAGAAACGGGAGGCGAGAAAATGGGTCGCGAATATTTTAATCGCTATATTGAGGAAACCTATAACATAATGGCCGAAAAGCCTTGGATGAAATACCCCAAAAATCTTGTTTTTCGCCATGCGAGAAACCGCAAATGGTTTGCGCTCATTATGGAGCTTCCGCTTGAAAAACTAACTAATAAATTGAGCGGGAACGCCGATATTATGAACCTGAAATGCGACCCTCTGCTCATAGGCTCGATAGTTGATAACAAAGCAATTTTTCCCGCCTACCATATGAATAAGGCGCATTGGATAACCGTTTTGCTCGATAAAAACAGTGATGTGGAAAAAATAAAATGGCTGCTCGATATGAGCTTTGAGCTTACAAAACCAAAATAGGAGAAGGCTATGAAAAACTACGATAACGAGGCTAAAAAGCTTTGGGGCGAAACCGAAATATACCGCGAATACGAAAATAAGACCAAAGAATATACCGATACCGAAAAGCAAAAGGCAATTGATGGACTAAACGCGATTTTTGCGGATTTTGCGGACTACAAGGCTTGCGGCAACGCGGCCGATTCGGCCGATGCACAGGCCCTAACCGCACGTCTTCAAACCCATATTACCGAAAGCTTCTACACCTGCACCACCGAAATCCTCGCAGGACTCGGCAAAATGTATACCTGCGACGAGCGATTTAGAGAAAATATCGACCGCTTCGGTCAAGGCACCGCCGAATTCGTATCGGCAGCGATAGAAACATACTGCAAATAAAAAAACAAGTCAGAGCATTCGCTCTGACTTGTTTTTTGGTCCGAGTGACAGGGTTCGAACCTGCGGCCTGATGGTCCCAAACCACCCGCGCTACCAACTGCGCCACACCCGGATTTTTACTGTGCCGAGCGGTTGCTATTGTTCCCTCGGCCGTTTGATTATAATATAATCCGGTTAGGTTTGTCAACATTCTTTTTATTGAAAAAGAACAGTATATATAGTATAATGATATAAACTATGGGCTTTTTTAGATTGGAGTTTTTATGAACATTCTTTGTATCGGTGATGTTTGCGGTCATTTAGGCTGCGAACACCTGGCCGCAGTGTTGCCCGCTATCAAGCGCGAGCATAAAATTGACTTTGTTATTGCAAACGGCGAAAACTCGGCCGATGGCAACGGTATTATTCCCCATTCGGCGCGGATGCTCTTTGATGCGGGGGTTGATGCCGTTACGGGCGGAAACCATACATTCCGTCGCCGCGAGATTTTTGATATGCTTGAGAGCGAGGAGCGACTTATTCGCCCCGCCAATATGCCTGCATCTGCTCCGGGACACGGATATTCCCTTTTCGACTGCGGACGCACCTCGATTGGCATTATAAATATTTTGGGAACAACATATATGGAGAGCCTGGATTGCCCTTTCCGCACGGCTCTGCTACTCGCGGAAAAGTTAAAAAATAACGGCGCTAAAATAATTATTGTTGATTTTCATGCCGAAGCGACAAGCGAGAAACGCGCGATGGGCTTTTGGCTTGACGGTAAGGTTTCGGCCGTTTTCGGAACACATACACATGTTCAAACCTCTGATGAGCAAATTCTCCCCCAAGGCACAGGCTACATAACCGACCTCGGCATGACGGGACCTGTTGAATCGGTTTTGGGGGTTAAGCCCGAAATTATAATTTTAAAATTTGTTGATAAGATTTCTTCTCGTTTTGAGCAAGCCGAGGGCGAATGTGCGCTTGAGGGTTGCGTATTCACGGTTGACGATAAGAGCGGTCTTTGCTTTGGAGCAAAACGAATAAGAATATAAATTAAAAAAGAAGGGAGACGGTTTTAATGAAGGCTTTGCGTTTTTTAAGTCTTATGCTCGCATTTTGCCTGCTTTTAGGCGGTTGCGGTGGCGGCGACCAACAGGGTGAGACCGAGCCCGATGCAAGCGTTTCTGACCAAAGCGGCGGATATAATATGCAGCTTATCTTTGACCAAACCGACTCCTTTAACCCCTTCCTCGCAGAGAGCAAGCAGAACAGAGAACTCTGCCTTCTGCTTTTTGACCCGCTAATAACACTCGACCAAAACTTCTCCCCTGTTTATAAGATTGCCGAATCGGCAACACTCGGCGGCAAAACCTGCACCATAAAGTTAAAAACAATTAACTTTTCGGATGGCAGCGCGCTTACCTCGGCCGATGTTTTATATTCGCTCGGATTGGCAAAAGAATCCGAAAACTACAAGCTTAAGCTTTCAAATGTTGCCGCCGGCTCGGCTGTTGATAGTAAAACCCTGGTTATTACTCTCGAAAAGGCCGACCCATATTTTATAAACCTGCTTGATTTTCCGATTATTAAATCGGGAAGCGATACCCTAAAAAGTATCGATAACATTCCGCTCCCGCCCATTGGTTGCGGAAGATACACCCTAAACGAAACGCAAAACGGCCTTGTTGCGAACGAGGGCTACTACGGCGGCGCGATGAACATTAAGAAAATCGGACTTATAAATGCGCCTGATGCCGAATCTGCAGAGCATTATATCTCGGCCGGTGCGGTTTCGGTTTGCTATGATGATTATAGCGATAGTTCGGTGCC
The DNA here is from genome assembly GCA_015065875.1 of Oscillospiraceae bacterium. Classification (GTDB taxonomy): domain Bacteria; phylum Bacillota; class Clostridia; order Oscillospirales; family Acutalibacteraceae; genus SIG589. The sequence goes on along the minus strand of SVPK01000047.1, from coordinate 4,215 downwards.
GCGAATGAGCGGTATTAAAAAAACTGTTCCGCTTAATAACCTGGTTTACCTTGGAATAAATATGAAAAACACCTTCCTGCGTGATAAATATTTGCGCTATGCCATATCAAGCGCAATAAACCGCGAGGCCATAACCGAAGATGGTTATTACGGTAACGCAACCCCTGCAAAGGGCCCATTTAACCCGCTTTGGAAGGAGGCCGAGGGCTTCCAAACCCTTCAAATTCAAAACAATAATAAAATTGCTATTGAGAATTTAGAAAAAATAGGTTATAATAGTATAGATAATGAGGGATACCGTCTTACCTCGTCGGGTAAACGGATATCGCTTTCATTACTCGTAAACTCCGATAACTCGGCAAGAGTTGCGGTCGGAAACGCAATAGTAAAGCAGTTGGCTGCGGTAGGTATAGAGGTTAAACTAAAGGCAGTTCCCTATGCCGAATATCTCTCGCTTCTGAAAAGCGGAAGCTTTGAGCTTTACTTGGCGGAGGTTCGACTGCTCAACAATATGGACCTCTCGCAGCTGGTGGTTTCGGGCGGAAGCATGAATTTTGGTGTTTCCTCGAAGGAGCCGGTATCAGATGATTTGTCTGATAATGCCGCTCCCGCAGACCCCGATGGTATTAATCTTACCGCCGCAAGCGCTGTTTCGGGATTCTATGCAGGAAAATATACGCTCGGCGATGTTGCCGCGGCCTTTATTTCCGAGATGCCGATTGTTCCGCTTTGCTATCGCAGCGGAGTTATCATGTTTACACATAAGCTATCCGCCGAACCCATTTGCTCGGAGAGCGACATTTTTTCAAACATAAGCGATTATTCTTTTAATAATTAGGAGGTTTAGTTATGATTTCGTATGATACTATTCACGGATCAATCATCCTTTCCAACGAGTACCTGACCAAAATCATAGGCCAGGCAGTTACTTCCTGCTTCGGCGTTGTTGGAATGGTTCCCTGCGGCAGCAAGCAAAAGCTTCGCGGCATTGTTTCTAAAAAGGAACAAATCGATAAGGGTATCAGTGTTAAGGGAAATATGGATGGTGTTGACATCGAACTTCATATAATCGTTTCCTACGGCATGAACATAAACGCAATTGCAAAAAGCATTGTTCATAAGGTTAAATATACTGTAACTGAGGCCACCGGAATCAACGTTAACAAGGTTACTGTTAAGGTTGACGGAATTAAGGAGTAGCTTCGGCTGACCGATTCGAAGGAGTGTTTTAATTTTGTTAAACGGTAATGCTTTGCGCGATGCGATTATATCGGGCGCAAATAATATTTCCAACTGTAAAGAACGCGTTGACGAGCTCAACGTTTTCCCGGTTCCCGATGGTGATACAGGAACTAATATGTCGATGAGTATCGGCAATGCTGCTCGCGAGCTTGCCCGTCTTGAGGGTGAGAGCGTTAGCAAGGTTGCAGATACCGCCGCTTCGGCTCTGCTTCGTGGCGCAAGAGGTAACTCGGGCGTTATAACCTCGCTTTTATTCCGTGGTTTCGCGAAGGGCTTTAAGGGCGCAACAGAGATGACCCCTCAGAATGTTGCCGCCGCATTTAAGCACGGTGTTGAGGCCGCTTATAAGGCTGTTATGAAGCCTACCGAGGGAACAATTTTAACTGTTGCCCGCGTTGCTTCTGAATATGCAACCAAGGCTTCGGCTCACGGCGCAGATGCGCTCGGAGTTTTCGAGGCCGCTATGGAAGGTGCTAACTATGCCCTTTCTCAAACCCCCGAGATGCTTCCCGTTCTCAAAAAAGCGGGTGTTGTTGACGCGGGCGGTAAGGGATTTTGCGTTATATTAGAGGGTATGTATTCCGTTTTAAAGGATGGAATAATGATTCAGCCCAAGAATGGTTCGGGCGATAGCGAAGAGGGCGAGAGCGAAGGCCGCAACGCCGCCGCAGAGCTCGAAACCGAAATCACCTTCACCTATTGCACCGAGTTCATCGTTAACCGCGATGAAAACTGCGATAAGGAACCCGCCGAGCTTCGCGCTTATCTCGAAACCATCGGCGATTGCGTTGTTGTTGTTGATGATGAGAGCATAATTAAGGTTCATGTTCATACCGACCACCCCGGTAATGCCATCGAAAACGGCCTTACCTTTGGTGCTTTGGTTAACCTTAAGATTGAAAATATGCGCGACCAGCACGAGCGCCAGAAGCACGACAAGAAGGAGCGCAAGAAGGCTCCCGCACAGAATCGCGCAAGAACCGAAACCTATGAGCCCGCACCGAAGGAGAAGCCTGTTGGCTTTGTTTCGGTTTGTGCCGGCGCAGGTATTGAGGAGTTGTTCCGCGATTTAGGAGTTGATTCATTGGTTAGCGGCGGTCAGACCATGAACCCCAGCACCGATGATATCTTAAAGGCTATTGAGCTTACTCCTGCGGAGACTGTTTTTGTTCTCCCAAATAATAAAAACATCATTATGGCCGCAGAGCAGGCTATTCCGATTAGCACCCGTAAGGTTATAGTTCTTCATACCAGAACCATTCCGCAGGGTATTTCGGCTATGCTCGCATTCGACCCCGAGGCCGACGATGAGCAGAACACCATTGCTATGCGTGCCGCTTATAAGAAGGTTAGCACCGGTCAGATTACCTTTGCCGCCCGCGACTCTGATTTTGAGGGTCACAAGATTAAGAAGGGCGAGCTTTTAGCCCTCGACAACGGCAAGGTTTCCTTTGTTGATACCGATTTGGCTCACTGCCTCGGCAAGCTCACAAAGCAGCTTATGAACCGCGACAGTAGCTTTGTTACCGTTATTTACGGTGAGGATGTTTCCGACCATAGAGCTATGAGGCTCGAAGCCGAGCTTAAGGCAAAGCTTGGAAACAAGGTTGAGGTAACCTTTATTAAGGGTATGCAACCGATTTATTACTTTATCATCTCGGTGGAGTAAAATGAAGCAAGACATTCAATATTTAAAGGGCGTTGGCGAAAAAAGAGCGCAGTTACTAAAAAAACTGGGTATCGATTCGGTCGATGCCCTTTTGCGCTATTATCCCCGCGCATATGTTGACTATAAAAATACGGTTGATATTTTCGATGCCAACCTGGGCGAAACTGTTTGCATTAAAGCAACGATTGTTACCACAATCGAGGAGAAAAAGGTTCGCCCGGGAATGATTGTTTACCGCTTTGTTATAGCCGATGAAACAGGGCAAATGACGGTTACCCTATTTAACCAAAAATATCTTGCAGGCCGCCTTCATATGGGCAGCACATACCTCTTTTATGGAAAGGTTGGCGGAAACGACTTTTATCGCGAGATGTCGTCGCCCGAGATAAAGGAAGAAAACTTTGCCGGAATACATCCTGTTTATCATGCTTGCGAGGGGCTATCCTCTGCGGCTATCGAAAAAATAGTTCGCTCGGCCCTGTCCCTTACGGGACCCGACCCGTTGCCCGATTTTTTACGCGAGAAATATAGACTGCCCGAGCTTTCATCCGCTATATCGAATATTCATTTCCCAACCTCGGAGGAGGCACTGGCCTCCGCCCGCAGAAGACTAATGTTTGAGGAATTATTTTTGCTTCAAACGGGGCTATGCCTTATAAAGGAAAAACGCGAGAAAAAGGCCTGTGCTACCATTCGTTCCAATCATTTGGATGAGTTTTTATCGCTCCTTCCCTTTTCTCCTACAGGCGCACAAATGCGGGTTATAAGGGAATGTCTTTTTGATATGGCGAGCGGCAACCGAATGAACCGCCTCGTTCAAGGCGATGTTGGAAGCGGAAAAACCGCGGTTGCGGCCGCTTTAATGTTTGCCTGCGCTAAAGAGGGACACCAATCAGCAATGATGGCGCCAACCGAGATTCTCGCCGAACAACATTTTAAAACTCTATCCCGCCTTTTTGGAGATAAACTGCAAATCGAACTGCTTACAGGTTCTACTACGGCATCCAAAAAGAAACAAATTAAAGAGCGCCTGGCGGAAGGCGATATCGATATAGTAGTTGGAACCCATGCCCTTATTGAGGATGATGTTCAGTTTCGCTCCCCTGCCCTGTTTATTACCGATGAGCAACACCGCTTTGGAGTTGAGCAACGCAATAAATTATCGGGCAAGAGCGGCGGAGTTCATACCCTCGTTATGTCGGCAACGCCGATACCGCGAACCCTTGGACTTATTATCTATGGCGACCTTGATATAAGCATTATCGATGAGTTGCCTGCGGGCAGAACAGCGACTGAGACCTATA
>SVPK01000046.1 GCA_015065875.1 Oscillospiraceae bacterium | reverse complement strand
TGGACCGATATGTATGCTACCTTCGCCGATGAGGCCGAGGAAGAGGGCTTTACCGCTCTGGCCGCAAAGTTCCGCGCTGTTGCCGCTATCGAAAAGACCCATGAGGAGCGCTATCGCGCACTCTTAAACAACGTTGAAACCGCCGCTGTTTTTGAAAAGAGCTCGGTTACTGTTTGGGAATGCCGCAACTGCGGTCATATCGTTGTCGGCATGAAGGCGCCCAAGGTTTGCCCCGTTTGCGCCCATCCGCAGAGCTACTTTGAGGTTAGAAAAGAAAATTATTAATAAAAAAAGCAGGTCATATGACCTGCTTCTTTTTTTTATTTAACTGCGTTTGCAACCGCTAAATAGTTGTTTGAAAGGATTGTATCAATGCCCATCTTTATGAGCACCTTGGCATCCTCGGGGTCATCAGAATAGAATACATTGCAGATGATTCCGTTATCATGCGCCTTTTTTATCATATCCTCGTTCATATATTGGCGGAACATCTGAACCTTTTTGCAACCATGCTCAATCGCACGGTCAACAATAGCCCATGGGTCATCGCCCAGACCGCAACAGGTTGGAATATCGGGGTAGGTTTCGCGGAAGTAATCGAGGATACTATCGCGGGGGCTCATAAAGTAAATATGCTTTAAGCAGTCATACTTTTTAACGAGCGCAACGGCCTTATCGATAAACTCCTTATCGAAGCCGCCCTTTTGGCCATCCGGCTTGATATGAATATTCATAATGGTATGGCCCGCAAATTTCTTTAGAATCTCCTCGAAGGTTGCGATTTTAAGGCCCTTAAAGCTCTCGGAGAAATGGGAACCGAAATCGAGTTCTTTAAGCTCGGCCAAGGTCTTTTCGGCAACGAGACCCTGTCCATCCGATACGCGCTCTAAAACGGGGTCATGGGTTGAAACTATCTCGCCGTCGGCAGTTTGCCAAATATCGAACTCAATCTCATCGGCGCCGAGCGCTACTGCGGCTCCAAAGGCGGGCATACTATTCTCGGGAGCAACGGCCGAGAAGCCTCTGTGAGCGCAAACGCGGGGATACGGCAGCCTCTCATCGAAAAGGCTTATTGCGGTTCCGCCGTTACGATAAAGCCAGGGACGGCGGCCCTCCTCGATATATTCCCAATGAGATTTAAGCGAGCCCTTAAAGCCTGCGGCTTTATAATATTTTTTATGAGGGTCAATCTCGGCAATGCCGAGGCCTATCTTGCTCTTCATATCGCATAGAACCTCGCCGTCGGGCGCGATTATGCAGCTGCAACCGCAAATATCGGAATCCTCACCAAGCGAAACTGCGCTTCGAATCAGATAAGCATTGGTATTATAGCAGAGGAAACGGTTGATTATCGAGAGCGCTTCATGGCGGTCGGTTCGCTGATGGGAACAACCGATGATAACATCGATATTCTGAAGCGCGAGGGGCGCAAAATTCTCATAAAAATAGAAATCATAGCAGGTCATAAAGCCAAAGCGGATACCCTCTATTTCAACAGTATAGGGCTCGGCGGGCTCATAGCTATATGCAACACCCATCTCGTTTCCACCCTCGGCCTCGGTTTTAACCTCGCTGGGTGCGGGATGAGCTTTATAATATTTTCCAACAGTTTTTCCGCTACGGTCGATAGCATGGGTTGTATTGCGCCATCCATCCTCACATTTATCGGCGGCATTAACAAAAACAAGCGCATTGCAACGAACGGCGGTTTCGCGAGCCTTATCGAGAATGGTTTTATTATATTTTTCAATCATTAAATGAAAATCTGCCTTCGATGCCTGGTCGGCGGGAATATCGGCATATTCGGGAATAACAATTAAATCCATATCGGGAGTGCAGCTATCGATGAGCGCACATTGGTCCATAAAGCATTTTTCGGTATCCTTCGGGTCGAAGGAATAATAGGGCTGAACAACACAAACCTTCATATTACTTTCTCCTTAACAATTGTTTTCCTTATTTTAACACAAACGAAGAATAAAATAAAGAGCCAACTAAAATTAGTTGGCTCTTTTTATTCTATTTTGCATATTTTGAGAAAAGATTTATCTGGTCATAGACCGCGGGCCAACGGCTATCGCCCTTTGCGGTAACGCAGATATATTCGGTTCCCCCATCGCTCTCGCCGAAGGAGGCTATGCAATAACCCGCTTCAAAGGTATAGCCTGTCTTTCCGCCGAGGATATCAGAGCCCTCCGGCTCGGTTCCATACATATAACTAAACAGGGTGCTCGTAAGGGGCACACCCTCGGGATGCTTATTGGTTGGTGCGGTTGTATATTGATAGGTGGCCAAAATCTCGCGACACAGGTCATATTCGAGAGTTTTGGATAAAATAACCGCCATATCATATGCGGTTGAATAGTTGCCCGACTCATAAAGACCTGTGACATTGGTAAAATGGGTATTTTTAAGGCCGAGCTCGGCCGCCCTTTTATTCATAAGCTCAACAAACTTTTCAACGCTACCCGCAGTTGCGATAGCAACACATTCGGCCGCCTCGGCTCCCGAAGGCAAAACGGTTCCGTATAGCAGGTCCTTTATTGTTACATCCTCGCCATCCAAAAATCCCGCAAGTGTTGCCTCGGCACGATAGAGCGGGTCGATTATCTCGGTTGTTACGGTAAAGGTTTTGTTTAAGTCCTTATTTTGCTCGAAGGCTACCAATAATGTCATTATCTTGGTAAGCGAAGCGGGATACATTTTTTCATGCATTCCCTTTGATGCTACTATTTTGCCCGAAGCTCGGTTTAAAACAACAACATAATGACTGTTAATCTCGGCGGGAGTTACCATATCGGGTGCCGAGGTAGGCAGCTTTATATCGGGGGCGGGTTCCGATGAATCCTTATCCGAGGATGCAGGAACATCGCTCTGCGTTAACGAAGCATCATCGCTTTTATCGCCGCCGCAGGACGAAACTATAAGCATAATCGAAACGAATATAACGGCAAGCAAAACTGCCGCACGCATTAAAAGACGAATAAGCGCTTGCCGCTTTTTCGCCTTTTTTATTGCCTCCCGCCGCTCGCGAAAACGTTGCTCGGCGAGGCGGGAATTATTTATTCCGCTATTATCATCTTGCGGGTTCATTGTTTTCTTCCTCTCAATTTAAGCAATACCCTGCCAACCATATATAACGATGGCAATTATTGCAGTTATTATAAGGTCAAGCGGTATTCCGCGAAGGGCTTTCGGCACTCGGCTTTGCTTAACCGAAAGGCGAGCGCAGAAAAATATACATAAAACGAGCAATAGACCCAATCCATAGAAAAGCGCCGAAAGAACCGCAAAAAGAAAGCTCTCTCGTTCGGCACATATACAGCAAATTCCCATTATGGTTCCGAAAGCAACCGCGCCTTGGGGCGAGGTAAAACTGCCGAAAAGCGAAGGGAGTATAAGACCTACACCATAAACTGCGGCTCCGCATACCAAAATAAGTATTAACGTTTTAAAACAGGCTATTCCCATAGGGATAACCATAAACCTATAAATCGGGTAGATAACTGCAGTTGTCAATATCCCTGCCGCAGTTATTGCCGCGCCGAGGGTTGCACTCTTGCGAAGAGTATCGGTAGAGAGCATATTATTGCCGATGCCTATTGTTCTGAAGCAAATAAGGTTATCGGCTAAAACGCAAACGAGGAGCAAAACCAAAATCTCACGCATCGGCCGAATCCTCCTTTGCTATGCTCTGCAATACCGCAATAAAAAGTGCGATAACGAATATCGCGCCTGCGGGCAAAGCGAATATTGCTATTGGGTCAAAAAGCGAACGGGTTACCGATAAGCCGAAAATTCGGCCGGTTCCGATAAGCTCGCGAATCACACCGATAATAACCAAAAGAGCCGCATAAAGACTGCCTATTACAAGCGCATGTAATACGGTTGTTTTGCGGTTTTTGCAAGCACTGGTTTGACCGAGAAGAAGTATTGCGGGAACGGCGCAAAGCGGCATAAACACCGATGCCGAGGGGTCGGCCGATAAACGGCCCGCGGTAAAGGCTTCGATTAGCGATATTCCGAGCGCGATCGCTATGAGAATAACTATATTTTTTGCCTTTTCGGGGATTATTTTTTTATCCGTTATTCTAACCGCACAGGAAAGCATTAGCGCCAAAAAAACCGCAAGCGCACACCAAAGCGCATTTGCCGCGGTTACGGTAAGGCAAAGAACGGGAATAACCGCAAAGGTTAAAACAAGCAGTTTTCTGCATACTTTTTTCATATTACCGCCTCGCTTTCCTCGGCAATAACCGGGGGCACCTCCGCTTCGTTTGCCGCCGCACTATGCATTAAAAGATGTGCCGAAAAGATAAGCCCTGCCGCGAGAGCAAGCGCCGCGGCACATACGGCAACAATATGAGCAACACTGCCTAAAAAGGGACTGTAAAGCTTTTTAAAATCATAGTTTTTCATGCTTTATCCCTCCTAAAGTTTATATCGGGTATAGCATCAAAAATGGGACGAATAAGGTTTACCATTAAAATCGCAAAATAAACGCCCTCTAATGTAACCGCATATCTGCGGATAACAACGGTTAAAAGCGCAAATGTCGCGCAATATGCTATTTTACCCATTAAGCCATGGGGTGTTAAATTGCGGTCGGGCAGGATAAATATTGCAGCGAGCAAAACTCCGCCACCCAAAAGAGCAGTTTCAACATCAACCCCAAAAAGGAACGAAAACAACGCAACAAAGCCTACTGCGAAGAAGGGAATTACAGGGGTTATAACCCTTCTTATAATTAAATAAACCGCACCCAAAGCCAAAAATACTGCGGGGGTTTCGCCTATTGCGCCGGCATGGGCGCCGAATATAAGCTGCTTGGTTGTAAAGCCCGAGGAAAAAACGGTAGGCAAATGGGTAAAGGGCTCGTTATAGTAGAATAGTCCCGGAAAGCATAAAAAGGCCATAACGGGGCCAAATGCCGCAGGGCTTACTATCTCGCAGCCGTTTCCGCCAAACATCATTCGCGCAACCAAAACTGCAGCCGCCGAACAAACCATTGCCGCAGGAATGGAGAAGCCCGAAGGCATGGCCATTCCGATTATAAGACCGCAAACAACGGCCGATAAATCTCGCGGGTTTTCGTTTACCGATAATACCTTTGATGCAAGAAAGGAAACCAAAACCGCGCTTAGGATACAACAGAGCATTAAAAGCAATGCGTGTATTCCGAAATAAACGCTTCCCGCTATTGCCGCAGGCAGAAGCGCTATTAGGGTATCTATCATGCGGTCGAAAACGGTTGTTTCCTTTTCGGTTATGAGTTTTTTAAAGATGCTTTTGGAACCCAATATCGTCGCCTCCATCGGTTACAAAATTGTTACTTTTATTATAATACTACAAAATCCATTATATTACAAGTCTAAAATCGCTTGACAACCGCCGCCGAAAGCATTAAAATCGAAAATGAAAATCATTTTCATTTTGAGGTGAGCAGGATGCGCGAAAATAAAGGCTATAATACCCGCCCGCTTCGACTTATAAGCGAAATACTATCGCTTCATAAGGGCGAGCATATCACCGCCGAGCAGATTTTTTCCGAAATTCAGGCGCGCGGCGAATCGGTAGGGCTTACAACAATATATAGAAATCTTGAAAAGCTTTGCGGCGAGGGCGTTGCCCAAAAATACCAAGGCGACGGTTGCGCCTGCTTTGGGCTTGCCGATAGCTGCCGTCATCATTTTCATCTGCAATGTTCCCGTTGCGGCCGCCTTACGCATATAGAATGTGATTATATCGATAAGCTCTCGGCCCATGTTTCCGAGCATCATGGCTTTTCGGTTGATAGTTCAAAAACCGTGCTTCATGGGGTTTGCGGGGAATGTGCAAAATGAGGAGAATAGTTGCTTGCTTTTTTGCGCTCGTTTTTCTGTTTTGCGGATGCGCGGCCCCCAAAGCCCAAGGTAAAATAAAAATTGTTGCAACGGTTTTTTCGGCCTATGATTTCGCCCGCGCGGTTGCGGGTGGCGATGCCGAGGTTTCGATGCTGCTATCCCCCGGAACCGAAATACATTCCTTTGAGCCAACGGCCGAGGATATAATCGCGATTGAAAATGCCGATATCTTTATCTATACAGGCGGCGACAGCGATGTCTGGGTTGATAGAATTTTAGGCAGTATTGATATATCAAACAAAAAAATTATCCGCATGGTTGATAAAGCCAAAACCCTTATATACGAGGAACACGCCGACCATGGCCACACAGACCATAATCACTCCGACTCCCCCGATGAACACGTTTGGCTCTCGCCCGATAATGCCAAAAGTATTATATCCGCCATATGCCGCGAGCTTTGCGCGGTTGATTCAAAAAACAGCGCCGCTTACAAGGAGCGAGCCGAGAGCTACTGCCGCGATATAACCCTTTTGGATGGCGAAACCCGCGATACTATAGCGGCCGCTAAATATAAAACTTTAGTGGTAGCAGACCGTTTTCCTCTAAAATATCTCTGCGCCCATTACGGTCTTGAAGCAGTTGCGGCCTTTGATGCCTGCGACCATTTTGTTGATGCCGATGCAAAAACAGTTTTAAAACTAATCGAAACCGTTAACCAAGAGAAATTATCCTTTGTTTTCTATCTCGAAAACGGCTCGGGGTATCTCGCAGATACAGTATGCCGCGAGACCGGGGCAGAAAAAATAGTTATCAACTCTATGCACACCATAAGCCGAGAGGATTTCGGCTTGGGAATTACCTATATCGATATTATGCGCCAAAACAAAGAGGCGCTTGAAAGGGGGCTTAACTGATGCCTATCATTGAGGTTAAAAATCTCTGTAAAAGCTATTCGCGGCGCGAGGTTTTAAAGAATTTAAATCTCTCGATTGACCGCGGCGACCATCTATACATTGTTGGAGAAAACGGAACCGGCAAAAGCACACTCATTAAGCTCCTGCTCGGACTTTTATCGCCCGATAGCGGCGAAATTTTGCTATCCTCGGTTAAGAAAAACCAGATAGGCTATCTGCCCCAACAAACCGAGATTCAATCGGATTTTCCCGCCTCGGTGCGCGAGGTTGTTTTATCGGGAACCCTGGGCGGCAAAAGTGTTCCGTTCTATACCGCAAAAGACCGCCTTCTCGCCCGCGATATGATGAAAAAACTGCATATCGAGGATATCGAGCGCCGCTCATTCCGCGAACTCTCGGGCGGGCAACAACAACGGGTTCTTTTGGCTAGGGCGCTTTGTGCAACAGGGGGAATTCTCCTGCTCGACGAGCCCATAACGGGACTCGACCCTGTTGCAACGGCAGAATTTTATCACATAATGGAGCAGCTTCACCACGAAGGGGTAACCATAATAACGGTATCTCATGATGTTTCCTGCGCCGTTCACTATGGCAACAAAATCCTGCATTTGGGTCATGGCGAATACTTTTTTGGCTCCTCGGCCGAATATGCCCATTCGCCCCTCGGGCAGAGAATGCTTGCGGGAGGTCATTGCCATGATTAATGAGATTTTTGAATTTTTGTCCTATGGTTTTGTCCTTCGGGCGCTTTTGGTTGGCGTTTTAATATCGGTTTGCGCGGCTCTGCTTGGAACAAATCTTGTTCTAAAGCGGTTTTCGAGCCTCGGCGACGGACTTTCACATGTTGGCTTCGGAGCTTCGGCGCTGGGGGTCTCCTTCGGGGTCGCACCGCTTTATATCGCTATTCCCGCAGTTCTGTTGGCGGCATTTTTCCTGCTGCGACTTAACAAAAACGGCAAAATCAAGGGCGATGCCGCGATAGCGCTCGTCTCCAGCAGTGCGCTCGCGATTGGAATTACCGCCGCCAAGCTTTCGCATGGTATGAATGTTGATATAAATAATTTTATGTTCGGCAGTATATATACCATAAGCGGCCAGGATGTTGTAATTTCGGTTGCGCTTTGCGCCGTCGTTTTGATTCTTTTCTCGCTGTTTTATAATAAGCTTTTTGCCGTTACATTTGATGAGAGCTTCTCCTTTGCAACGGGAATTAAGGTTTCGCGCTATAATACCCTGCTCGCCTGCCTTACCGCCGTTACGGTTGTTATAGGAATGCGAATGATGGGCGCACTGCTTATTTCAAGCCTGCTTGTTTTTCCATCGCTTTCCTCGGGCAGAATCTTCCGCTCATACCGCGGAGTTATCCTCGGCGCGCTATTAGTTTCGGTTTCGGCCTTCCTAATAGGTATCGCCCTTTCCTTCGTCTTTTCAACCCCGCCGGGCGCCGCAGTTGTGATTGCGAATCTTGTATTTTTCCTTATCTTTTGGGCGATTGGAGCAATAAAAAGTCGCCTCGGACGAAAAAGATAAGCAAAATATAAAAAAAGGCTTGCAAAATGATATTTTTGTGGTATAATAATCAGGCACCCGGAAAAGGTGCCCTGAATATCGCGGGGTAGAGCAGTTGGTAGCTCGTCGGGCTCATAACCCGGAGGTCGCAGGTTCAAGTCCTGTCCCCGCAACCAAAAAGAAAACCATCCCTTGTGGATGGTTTTTCTTTTTGGTTATGGATATGAATTAAATTTTCGGTTCCGGGTTATGAGCCCGAGGGCGAATAAGTCGGAGGTAGAGAGCGAAGCGAACGGCCGAGCGGTAGTGAATGACAGTCCAGTGGACTGTCAGAGCCGCGAGGTGACCGAAGGCAAATTCTCCGCAGAGAATTTGACAAGACCGCAGGTTCAAGTCGGCCCGCAACCATGGTTGGCTACCAAAATAGATGATAGCCCGAAAGACCCAGTAACCACAACGGTTTCTAGGTTTTTTCGTTCCCTATACACCACTTGAATTAAAAAGATGCCACCTCCCTAAAATAGATGTCTGGGAGGACTTGAACTAAATATCACGATAATTGGGGGCGGATTTTGCGATTTGATTCGTAAAGTCTGCCTCCTTTTTTATTTTTAATTGTTAAATAAAAAATACCTCTTGACAAATTCGAGATTCTTCGCCATAATGGTTATAGCACCTATCCCCATAAATAAATATAATTGGAGGTCTTTTTATGGCAAGAATCTATTCAAACTACACCGAAGAAGAAATTAAACTTCTCCAACAAGAAAGCGAAAAAATGGGATTAAGTCTATCTGCATATCAAAAATATCGCACTTTATTATCTTTAACCGATAGTAACACCATCGATATAACAGACTTAATTGCAAAAATGAAGGCAACTCTCTCAAGTAAAAAGAAAGGCGATGTTTTCATAGTATCTACTTTAATTCCAGAGGAATGGACAACATTAACGAGAAGTGAAAAAAACACCCTTTCAAAAACATTAAAGAAAATCATTGATAAGAACCCTACTCTTTATAAGATTAACGATGTATTACCCGGTAAAATTAATCAATATATTGTTTTGGGAGGTTCATATGACAAGTAAAGAAATGATTGATTTAATAATCGATGTTGAAAAAAATCAACACGGCATAAACAAACTATATCCTTCTCGAATCAGGTATTTTCAAGCAACAAACAATTATGACAATCATACATTTGAAGTAACCTATGATGATGCTTTTGAAAAGATGATTGTTGATTTTGAAAAGGCACTCAGCGGCAAGATATACCGCCCAACGGCCAAAAAAATATTAAATAATTGGTATTCATGGGCCTTAGAGCAAAGAATAGCTTTACTCCGGCTCTCTACAAAATACCACAGAATTTATGTATGTTAATGAAATTCTTTAGCCCTAAAGCTATAATAGAAAAACATCTCGTTGTTTACAAATATTCGGAAGCAAAATCGGGGCAATCTCATAATACCAGTTGGCGAAAAAAGTACATTGGTCTAACAGGGCCAATATTTATAATTAAAAATAACGATAAGCAGTATTTTCAATGGCATCCATTAGAATCGGATGAGGTAGTTTATACAAAGGGTATGGTTTCTTCTAACAATGATTATGTGATAAAGGATGATATGCTAACAATTTACACACAAAATTCAATATATTATTTTAATATACTGCATTCTGAAAATAAAATTAACCCGCCTCCGGCACTATGGTAATACGTTTAAATCACATGCATAGTAATGATTTTAAATCATAAATGCCAAGTTTTCACAGAGTGATTAAGCGGCATCTAAATTGGTCGCACAAGCCAAAAACAAAAACAAGCGTTGCAGTTTGAAGGAGTAAATATATGTTACCCCTCATCCGCAACGCTTTTTTGCTGTATGAAAATATGTGATTTTGTAATCAAGCCGGTGAAATCCCCAAACCTATCGTTAAATTATAGAGCTATCGTTAAACGACCGAATCATTTGTCATTTATTAATAAGTAAAAACAATAGCAAATTAAGCCATTGAACCTTACATAAAAACTTTAAAGATATTTAAAAGGCTGCATTTTATAATCTGATTTACCCTCCATGAATTCAACAATATCTTTTACTGCATGTTCTACTTCATATGGATGCCAATGTGTACCCATAGTTTGTTCGGCGTCCATTACGTCCATTACGAACATACCATCTTCATACAATTCTAGTATTTGTCCGTGAGTTTTAGCTACAATGATAGGGGAATCAACGGTGAACCCTTCATCTAATGCAGATGTAGTAGTTAGTAGCAATTCATATTTATCTTTTAGTTGTTCATAAACATTCTTAACATCAGTAACGCTATTATCGAACAATCAAAACACCTCCATAAATTCAAGGTTCTGTACTTATTATATCATAACATATCGCGAGAGACGAAAGCAACAATAAAGCTATTATTCACTACACCTCCACCTCGCGCCCATTCTTAAAGGGAAGCTTATATCGGGCACGTGCCAAGAGGGCGAGCGGTTCCGCCGCGATTATAAACGGTCTCGACCGCGGAGAATTTTTAATATAAAACGAAAACCACCTAATCGGTGGTTTTCGTTTTATTTATCCTGCTCGACGAAAAGCTCATATCGCGCGAGGGCCGCGTTCCAATCGGCATAGGTCGGGTCGTTTCGCTTATCGGTAAAAAGCCCGAGGCCGCTTAAATAATTGCCGAGATAGGCCGAGGCCTTAACGGCGCCCCGGTGGTTGAGATGGTCGCCCTTATCGCGGGTATCGGTTGACCAATCGATTCCCATTTTTTCGTTATCAAGGTTAAGGTCGAGATATTCGCAGCCAAGCTCCGCCGCCAAATCGGCAATGGTATTATGGCGCTCATAATTCCAGTTTTTGGCGCTCGGCGCACTTACGAGTATAAACTTTGCTCCGTTTTGCTCGC
>SVPK01000045.1 GCA_015065875.1 Oscillospiraceae bacterium | reverse complement strand
TCCGCGCCGCGAGAGAGCACGGAATCCCTACCGTTCAGCGAATTTTTTCGATAGATTCGCAGGCAACCAAAACCTCGGCCAATGCCGCAGGTAATTATCATCCCTCATATATCGAGATTATGCCCGGCGTTATCCCCAAGGTAATCCGCCACTTCTGCGGATGCACCGATATTCCGATAATCGCGGGAGGTCTTATTGAAACCGCAGATGAGGTTTCTGCCGCAATAGAGAGCGGCGCCGTTGCCGTTTCGACCGCTAATAAAGATTTATGGTAATAAAAAATACCCGATGGAAATCCATCGGGTATTTTTTTGCTATTACATAAGCTTTAAATAAAGCTCTTTAATCTCGGCAACGCTTGTTTCTCTCGGGTTGCCGGGACGGCAAGCATCATCATATGCCGACTGAGCGAGGAAATCAAGGTCCTCTGCCTTTACTATTGCCTTGAGGTCGGCGGGGATGCCAACATCGGCCGATAACTGCTTAACCGCATCGATAGCGGCGGCGCGAGCCTCGTCGAGGGTCATCTTATCAACACCGCTAACACCCATAGCAACCGCGATATCGCGATATTTCTCGCCTGTTGCGGGAGCGTTATATTCCATAACGGTAGGAAGAATTATAGCATTTGCGATACCATGCGGGGTATCATAAAGAGCACCGAGCGGGTGAGCCATAGAATGAACTATACCAAGGCCAACATTACTAAAGCCCATACCTGCGATATACTGACCGAGAGCCATTCCCTCTCTGCCCGCATCCTCGCCCGCAACTGCGCCGCGAAGCGATTTTGCAATAATTTCAATAGCCTTAATATGGAACATATCGCTCATAGCCCAAGCTCCGCCGGTTATATAGCCTTCAATCGCATGGGTAAGCGCATCCATACCGGTTGCGGCAGTGAGGCCCTTGGGCATTGATGCCATCATATCGGGGTCAACAACCGCAACAACGGGAATATCATGAACATCAACGCAAACCATCTTGCGGTCCTTCTCGGCATCGGTAATAACATAGTTTATGGTTACCTCTGCGGCGGTTCCTGCGGTTGTGGGAACGGCGATGATGGGTGTGCACTTATTCTTGGTTGGGGCAACGCCCTCAAGGCTTCTGACATCGGCGAACTCGGGGTTCTCGATTATAATGCCTATTGCCTTTGCGGTATCCATAGAGGAACCGCCTCCAATAGCAACAATGCAATCGGCTCCGCTCTTTTTAAATGCGGCAACACCATTTTGAACATTCTCGATAGTCGGGTTGGGTTTTATATCGCTGAATACATCATAGGCGATACCTGCGGCATCCAGAATATCGGTTACCTTTGCCGATATGCCAAGTTTAATAAGGTCAGGGTCGGAGCAGACAAAAGCCTTTTTATATGCTCTTGCCTTAATTTCGGTTGCAATCTCATTGATTGCGCCCTTGCCATGATAGCTGGTTTCATTTAATACGAATCTGTTTGCCACTTTGTATCTCTCCTTAAAATTTAATCAGATTTTCATCCTTTTTTATTTTACAATGCCGAAAATAAATAGTCAAGTATATGGCTTGCAATGAGGGTGGTTATATTGTAAAATACCACTATGGAGTTGATTTTATGCTAAACACGGATAACATAAAGATTTTTGGCCGAAGCCGAAAAAACCGCGACGCAATAACGGTTGACTGGACCTGCGCGGGCATTGAATTTAATGCCGAATGCGAGGGGGATGTTTTTGCCGCATTTAGATATAACTCGGGGCAAAAGCTGTGTTTTTCGGTTTATATAAACGGCGAGCGAAGCCGCCTTTGTGTTACCGATTTCTCTCAAAAAACAAGAGACGAATATTTAGTTCCCATCGCAGTGGGACTTAAAAAGGGATGCTATAACATAAAACTTTTGAGACAGAGCGAGGCCGAGCGCGGTCCTGCCGAGATATTTGATATTTCTCTTATCGGCAAGATGCTTGACCGACCCAAAGACAGCGATACACTTATCGAGTTTTTAGGCGATTCGATAACCTGCGGCTACTCTAACCTCGCCACCTGCGATATGCCGCCCGATGAATGCAGCCAATCCCCCTGGGAGGACGGAACCGCCGCCTATGCTTATCTTACCGCCGAGGCGTTGGGATACGATTTTTCGATGATTAGCCGCCAAGGAACGGGCATTGTTGCGGGATGGGATTATTTGACCAACCCGATGGGCGCGATTCCAAAGGTTTATGACCTACTCTCCTTCTATCGCGATACAAAAGAGCCATATACTCCCGAAAGGAAAGCCGATATCGTTGTTATCAATCTTGGAACAAACGATGTTTATAAATTCCTATCCGAGGAACGCGAGCCTACCCTTAATGAAAACGATTTTATTGATACCATATATAGCGTTTTCTGCAAAATATATGATTTCAATGGGTCGCCGAAAATGATTGTTGCGGTTGGAATGATGAGCAACGAGAAAACCCATGCGCCGCTTTATCATTGGTATAGCGAGGCCATCGCCCGCTTTGAAAAGGAACGAGGAGACAAGATATATTTTTGCCATCTGCCCGAAAATTATGATGGCGGCAAAGCGCACCCCTCTATCGCGGGACACAAAGCCGCCGCCGAGGTTCTTACCAAGTTTATAAAGGAGAATATATAAAAAAAGAACCATCCTTTCGGATGGTTCTTTTTTAAGTTCTTAAAATTGTCTGAATTATGCTTATCGCATCAGAATTATGCGGTGTGCTCAATGTACCAAAAAGTTTTAACATTTCAACAAAAACTAAAATATTGTTTTTATCAATTTTAAACTCCGCAAATTCATTTTGATTTGCAGTTCTTCCCAACAACGAAGCGGAATCCTCAAGTTCCGTTATTGGGAAACAAAAATACAACATTGGTTGAATTCCAACCGCTTTTTGCTTTTCACTAATCTGGATTTCTGTTATTACCTGAAAATTACCAAACCGATGAACAAGTAGCGGATATTCAACTTGAGTTCTTAAAAACTCAAATCCATTGATTGTTGTATTTGTGAAATTAGTCCTTTTAATTGCTAATTCAGGATGGGTAATGGGATTGTCGAGAAAATCTGCGGAATCAAGATTTCTTAAAAACCTTTCAACTTCTTCTAAATCATGTTGCTCAATAATATTCCAATCAAAGAAGTATTTTATGTATTCAGAAAGTTCATATAATGCTTTCTCGCTTCCGTTTGCACCGATAAAACGCAAATCCTTTAAGGTCGTCTGCTGCAATTTATCGTTGTCGCTTGTTTTTACATCATAACCTATTTGCCATTCAACATAACAATTTTGACAAAAAGGAATTTGTCTAGTTGCAACAGGTTCTCCGTACTGGTTAAGTATACTCCTTTTTTTAATTCTAGTCTTACCAGTTACTTTGGTTAGAGGGATTGCAACAAAAATTTCCTGTTTGGATTCATCAATTCTTTTAATAAACATATATTACCCCCAAAATATTAAAGATTAAAAAGTTTGTTAAAATATTCATCTATAAGTGAATAATCGTTATTATATTTCCATTTGATATTCTTTTCTTTGAGCCACGGATGCCTTTCAACACTATTTGTGATAAATACATCTTGAATAGATAAAAATTCTTCATTATTCAAAAAAACATCTATGTTCCCATAATAATATGGTAATTTCCCTATGTATTTTTTAAACACATCAACATAACAGTAATATGCTAACTTCGATTTATCGATAATTATAGCATTATCGCTATAATCTTGAATAAACGTGCGGCTTCTGTTAAGTGCATTTATATCTCTCATAGTAAAGAACAGTATATCATCCTCTTTCGGTGTCTTGTCCTTACGTGGATATTTTGAAATGTAATTCTTAATCGAATCAACACTAATCGTAAAAGTTTTATTTTCAATGGTTTTATACTGCATATCATGTATCTGTTGAAAAGAAATGCCTTTATGGTCCCTTTTATATAGTGCAATTATTATAGGAAATCCCTTTGTTTTGGAAGTCATACTAAATTCTTGACTACTTATAATTGAATGATCAACGAGAGTATAGTTTGAATAAAAGGGTTTCAAAAGTTCATAATTAGCTTTCTTTATCATATATGATAAAGGATGTAGGACCGCAACATAGTCGACCGATAATTTATTATAGGACAGTAAAAAAGATATTCCCAAATCGCGAGTTTTTAAATCCGAATCAATCTCACATGGTTTTGTAGCCTTAAGATCGTTTTTCACCTTAGAGGTGGTGTCATTATATGGTGGATTACCGATTACAATAATCTTATCGTCATTGTCAAGTTGAATACTTCTACGGTTAAAACCCCGCAAAGTATTAATACAATAATACTTGCTTTGACTATCCTCCGATATTGCCTTCTCTATAGCTATATCATCAATATCACAACCGATGGTTTTTAAACCTTTTAACGATTTTAGAAAAGTTCCATATCCGCTAGAGGAATCTAAAAAATAATACTTTTCAAAATCAGGAATATTTATTTTAATTTTTTCAATAAGATTATCAACAAATTTCTGTGGCGTATAAAAACATCCTAAATCTGTCATTTCTTTATAAGTCAGATGTTGTTGCACTGAATTAGTTGTATTTCCCTTCACCATATTTTCACCACCTTTTTTATATTATAGCAAAAAATAAAATCTAAATCAATAATTCTTTGGCTTATGCTCCCTCCTTGTTCGAATCCCTTTCGTTTGAAAACAGAATAAAAAAGCAACCACTGCCTAATAGTGGTTGCCTTTTATTTTGGCCCGCCCGAAGGGATTTTCCGGCGCAACGCGCCTATCGCCTCGCTTCACTCGTTGCCCACGTCGGCGAAAACAGTCCCCCGGACTGTTTTCTTCCGCTTTCGCTCCCTCCTTGTTCGAATCCCTTTCGTTTGAAAACAGAATAAAAAAGCAACCACTATCTAATAGTGGTTGCTTTTTCTTTTGGCCCGCCCGAAGGGATTCGAACCCCCGTTCTTCAGAATCGGAATCTGCTGCGTTATCCAGCTGCGCCACGGGCGGAAATATTAAAGGCGGAATATCCGCCTTTAATTATTTGCTTCGGCTATTTTCTTTAAGGTTCGTTCGGCCAACTTTACCTGGCTATCGGCCGAGCCTATCATTGTTTCCTCGCCTGCAATTCGGCGGGAAATACGCAAGCCCTCGGGAAGGTCCATAACCAATCCCGCTTCGGTTGCGCCATTGATTTTTTCATAAAATTCTTCGCCGAATTTTACGCTTTTACCGCCATCATCGGGAAGCCCGATATCAACGAAAAACTCAACGTTATGGGATTTATAACGGTCGGTTAAAAGCTTATAGGTTTCGTTATCGGTTATATAAAGAATTGCAACATCATTTGAGGTTATATTCGCATTAAGCTTGCTTTCCTTTGCATTGCTATGCTCAAAGCCTGTATTTTTATGATACGAGCAATCGATAACCTGAACATTAACAACACCATCGCCATCGATATCCTCGCAGTATTTTTCAAGCTCGGCCTCGATAGCATTAATCTGCTTTTCGGTATAGGAAGCGCGGGTATATAAAATAACCTCGGTATCATATTTCTCGCGGGTAGCACACTGGGCTATTGAAACACCCAAAACAACCGCCAAAAATACGATTATAAGCATAACATATTTATAGTAATACCAAAAGTTTTGGAACTTTTCTGCAAAGGTTAGCGGCTTTTTCTCTACCTTTTCGGCTACGGGAGCACTTTGCGCTTCCGGATTTTGCCTAAAAGAGCGAGCGGCAACCAACGCACGTTGACGTCTGCGTTGTTCCTCGAGAAAATCTTTTCCTGCCATCAGATATCCCTCCTTAATACCTGGTTATTATAACAGAAAAGGCACCTATCTTCAAGCGGTTTGATAAATGTTTACAAAAACGCTAAAAAAGAAAACCCACCCTGCTTTCGCAGGATGGGTTTTAATATTGGTATTAGTCAATCTTACCATAGAGCTCGGCGAGCTTTTCGAGGTGAGCGCGAGCTTCCTTGGAAGCGGCAGCTGCCTTATCGAACAGCTCTTCGGCACGCTCGGGGAACGAGCGAGTGAGCGAGGAGTAACGAGCCTCGTTGAGGAGGAACTCCTTATAGTCTGCGGTTGCGGGCTTGCTATCAATGGTAAGCGGGTTCTTGCCTTCAGCCTTGAGAGCGGGGTTGAAGCGGAACATATTCCAATATCCGCAATCAACAGCCTTCTTCATTTCCTTCTGGCAGTTAACCATACCGCCCTTGATGGAGTGCATCTCGCAGGGCGAGTAGCAGATGATGAGGGACGGACCGTTATAAGCCTCGGCCTCCTTGATTGCCTTTAAGGTCTGATTCTGGTCAGCACCCATAGCAACCTGTGCTACATAAACGTAACCATAGGACATAGCAATCTCTGCGAGCGACTTCTTGGCAATAGCCTTACCTGCAGCAGCGAACTGTGCAACCTGGCCGATCTGCGAAGCCTTGGATGCCTGACCGCCGGTATTGGAGTAAACCTCGGTATCGAATACCATAACGTTTACATCGTTGCCGGAAGCGAGAACATGATCAAGACCGCCGAAGCCGATATCATATGCCCAACCGTCACCACCGAAGATCCAAACGGACTTCTTGGAGAGGTATTCTGCGTTATCAAGAACATCACGGCAGAGGTCGCAGTTAGCGCCCGAAGCCTTAATTGCAGCGGCAAGAGCCTCTGCGGCGGGAGCATTCTTTGCGCCATCGTTAAGGGTTGCAAGGTATTCTTCACCTGCGGCCTTAACCTCTGCGGAGCACTTATCAGACTCAACGATACCCTTAACATCAGCGATAAGACGGTCGCGGAGAGCCTTCTGGCCGAAATACATACCAAGACCGTGCTCTGCGTTATCCTCGAAGAGGGAGTTAGCCCAAGCAGGACCCTGACCCTTATCATTGGTGGTATAGGGGCAGGTTGCAGCGGGGCCGCCCCAAATGGAGGAGCATCCGGTTGCGTTGGAGATATACATTCTGTCGCCATAGAGTTGGGTTACGAGGCGAGCATATGCAGTTTCTGCACAGCCTGCGCAGGAGCCCGAGAACTCGAGAAGCGGCTTCTTATACTGCGAGCTGATAACATTTGCATCGGTTGCAACGCCTTCCTTCTCGGTAACGTTGGCAACGCAATAATCAAATACTGCCTGCTCTGCATTCTGGGACTCACGCGGAACCATCTTAAGAGAGTTGGTCGGGCAAACGCCGATACAAACTCCGCATCCCATACAATCCATGGGCGATACTGCGAGAGTATACTTATATTCAGTCTTAACGATGGGCTTCGGAGCAACCTTCATGTTAGCAGGTGCTGCAGCAACCTCATCATCGGTTAAAGCATAGGGACGAATGGTAGCATGCGGGCAAACGAATGCACACTTGTTACACTTTGCGCAGGTTTCTGCATTCCACTCGGGAACCATAACGGCAACAGCGCGCTTCTCATAAGCAGATGCGCCAAGCTCGAAGGTGCCATCGGCATGGTCCATAAATGCAGATACGGGAAGAGAATCGCCATCCATCTTGGAGATGGGCTTCATGATGCCATCAACCATCTTAACGAGCTTCTGGGGACCCTGCTCGGTCTCGGCAGCCGCGTTATCGGTTGCATTTGCCCAATCTGCGGGAACATCAATCTTCTGGAATGCGGTTGCGCCGGCATCGATAGCCTTCCAGTTCATGTCAACAACGTCGCGGCCCTTCTTGAGGTAGGAGCGCTCTGCTGCTTCCTTCATATACTTAATAGCATCCTCGGAGGGCATAACGTTTGCAAGAGCAAAGAATGCAGACTGGAGGATAGTATTGGTGCGCTTGCCCATACCAATCTGTGCGGCAAGGTCGATAGCGTTAACGGTATAGAGCTGAACATTGTTCTCTGCAATATACTTTTTAGCTTCAGCAGGCATATGCTCGTTGAGCTCCTCTGCAGACCACTGGCAGTTGATGAGGAATACGCCGCCGGGCTTAACATCGTTAACCATCTTGTAGCCCTTGATAACATAAGAGGGGTTATGGCAGGCAACGAAGTCGGCCTTATTGATATAATAGGGGCTCTTAATCGGCTTATCACCAAAGCGCAGGTGCGAGATGGTTATACCGCCGGTCTTTTTAGAGTCATACTGGAAGTATGCCTGAACATACTTATCGGTATGGTCACCGATAATCTTGATGGAGTTCTTGTTTGCACCAACGGTTCCGTCGCCGCCGAGACCCCAGAACTTGCACTCGATGGTGCCTTCTGCTGCGGTGTTGGGCGATTCGGTTTCCTCAAGGGAAAGACCGGTAACGTCATCAACGATTCCGATGGTGAACTGTGCCTTAGGAGCATCCTTCTTAAGCTCGTTGTAAACAGCGATGATGGAGGAAGGAGGAGTATCCTTCGAACCAAGACCATAGCGGCCTCCGGTAATGGTAGCCTGACGACCCATTGCGGCCATAGCAGCAACAACATCGAGGTAAAGCGGCTCACCGAGAGCACCGGGCTCCTTGGTTCTGTCAAGAACAGCTATCTTCTTTGCAGTTGCGGGAATAGCAGCAGCAAGACGCTCTGCCGAGAAGGGACGATAAAGGCGAACCTTTACAAGACCAACCTTCTCACCTGCAGCGGTAAGATAATCGATAACCTCTTCTGCAACGTCGCAAACCGAGCCCATAGCGATGATAACACGCTCTGCATCGGGTGCGCCATAGTAATTGAAGGGCTTATAATCGGTTCCAAGCTTTGCATTAACCTTATCCATATATTCTTCAACAATGTCTGCAACCTTATCGTAATAGGTGTTGCAGGCTTCACGATGCTGGAAGAATACGTCGCCGTTTTCGTGAGAACCGCGCATAACGGGACGGTCGGGGTTTAAAGCACGCTTACGGAATGCAGCAACTGCATCCATATCGCACATTTCCTTTAAGTCCTCATAATCCCAGATTTGAATCTTCTGGATTTCATGAGAGGTGCGGAAGCCATCAAAGAAGTTGATGAAGGGAACGCGGCTCTTGATGGTTGCAAGGTGAGCAACGGCACCGAGGTCCATAACTTCCTGTGTGTTGGTTTCGGCGAGCATTGCGAAACCTGTCTGACGGCAGGCATAAACGTCGGAATGGTCACCGAAAATGTTAAGAGCATGGCTGGCTACGCAACGTGCCGAAACGTGGAACACGCTGGGCAGTAACTCACCTGCTATTTTATACATGTTGGGGATCATAAGAAGCAAGCCCTGCGATGCAGTATAGGTGGTAGTAAGTGCACCTGCATTCAGAGAGCCGTGAACGGTACCTGCTGCACCTGCTTCAGACTCCATTTCTACAACATTTACGGTTGTTCCGAAAATGTTCTTCTGACCCTGAGCGGACCACTGGTCAACATAGTCTGCCATCGGGCTGGACGGGGTAATCGGATAGATACCTGCAACCTCGGTAAACGCATAAGACACGTATGCCGCGGCGTTGTTACCGTCCATAGTTTTAAACTTTCTTGCCATGGATTTTTCTCCTCCTTAAGATTGTGCTTCAGGGTTTCCCCTTCGCAATATGGTTATATAATTTTATAACAACATTCCATACGCAATTATCATAACACTTTTTTATTTATATGTAAAGTGGTGTTTTCAAACTTTTTTGGTTTTTTGTTAAAAAAATAACAAAAAATACCGCCCTTTTACATTCAAAGGGGCGGTATTTCTAAAAAATTACTTATTATGAAGCTCATCCTTGATTTTTGTTGTTGAAATTTCGGGGGTTCTCGGCAGATAAACAACCTCACATTTATCGGCAAGGAAATCAAACTTACCCTTCCAATCATCACCCATAACAAAAACATCGATATCATATTTATCGATATCGGTTACCTTCTGTTCCCAATTTTCCTCGGGAATAACCATATCAACATAACGGATAGCCTCGAGCATTGCCTTTCGCTCTTCATAGGTAAAATAGCTTTTCTTGCCCTTTCCCTCGTTAAATTTATCGCTTGAGAGGGCAACAACAAGATAATCTCCCTGCGCTTTTGCGCGCTTTAAAAGATTGATATGTCCATAATGGATGAGGTCAAAGGTTCCATAGGTTATAACACGTTTCATAATTTTTCTCCGGTTATTTTATTTTTTCTTCTATCCAATCGGCGCAACGGGCCGAAGCATGGCCATCGGTAACAAATGCAAGCTTTTTATAAAACTCGCTTCGCTCGGCAGAATATTTTTCCTCGCTGAAGGCGGATATCTTTTCCATAAGCTCCGCATTACTATAGGCGGCGGGATACGGCAGTTCTTCAAAGCCGAAATAAAAGTTGCGGTCCTTCATATAATCCTCAATATCGGTTGCAAAACGGAAACAGGGCTTGCCCGAAAGACCGAAATCGAACATCGACGAGGAATAATCGGTTATAAGGAAATCACTTCCAACCAACAACTCCTGCATATCGGGATACATGGTTGCATCGATTATGTTATTTTCATCATATGCAAAAAGACCTTCGGATTGCTTCGCAACATTGGGATGCAGGCGGATAAGAACTGTCCATTCGCCCGAAAATCTCGCTTCGCAGGCGGATTTTAATGCCGCCGCATCGATTTTATATGCATCGGTTGACATATCGGCTCGGAAGGTTGGCGCATATAGAACGAGTTTCCTGTCTGCAGGGAGCGAAAATGTTTTGCGAACCTTTTCTGAAATGCTTCCATCGTTTTTTACGAAAACA
This sequence comes from Oscillospiraceae bacterium, assembly GCA_015065875.1. Lineage (GTDB taxonomy): Bacteria > Bacillota > Clostridia > Oscillospirales > Acutalibacteraceae > SIG589. The sequence continues at coordinate 627 of SVPK01000045.1, read as the reverse complement.
TCGTTTCGAGGAACACCCCAAACCGCTATCTCGCCATCATACCAATAGCAACGGCGCAGAATATCGCGGTCGGCCTCGGCATAGGCCAAGAGCAAATCTATATTTTTTGAATCACGAATAGCGCCTGCTTCATAATCGGGAGCCATAGAGCTGACGGCATCCTTCTCGATTCTCTTGAGCGGAAAGCCATGCCAACACTGGAGATAAAACTGGCCCTTTTTCTTTTTTATTCGCTCGTATTTTCGGGCATTATCAACCCAAACGCGGGCGGTTGCCAATGCTTTTATTCGCTTTATCGAATTATAGGGACAAGGCTTAATCTCGGGCGGCAGAGTTTTTGCTTCCTTTTCGTTTTTACAAAGCCAGATAAGCTCGGCATCGGTTCCCCGCTTTATAAGCTCCTCGGCTATCGCCTTTGAACTATCGGAATAGCCACGGCCGTAATAACTCGAAAAAACTATTCGCTTCTTCTTTATGGGCAGAAAGGAATAAAGAGCGCTGAAAAAAACCTTGAGTATTTTATTTAGCATCCTGCTTTTCTCCTTTCGGCGGAGCATATATTAAATGACGGTTTTTATAAATTACAACAATTCTGTATAAAAGAATTACGGTTGAGGTTGCAGTAAC
>SVPK01000044.1 GCA_015065875.1 Oscillospiraceae bacterium | reverse complement strand
AGCGCCATAGAATCGGCTCCGCCCGAAAGCGCAACGGTTATATTATCGCCGCCGTTTATCATCGAAAAGCGATTTATCGCCGCTAAAACCTTACTTACCATTAATGATACACATCCTGCGAAGTAAACCTTGTATGAGCGCCATCCCAATAAAGCGGAACATCCTCTATCGAACCATGACGGTTTTTGGCAACCATACAAATAGCCTTATTCGGGTCGCTTCGTTCGGCATCGTCAGGCTTTTCGCTATCGTAATATGCCTCACGATAAAGGAATAAAACGATATCTGCATCCTGCTCGATAGAACCTGAATCACGAAGGTCGGAAAGTGCCGGCTTATGAGACTTAACGGTTTTACCCTCGGTTGCACGCGAAAGCTGCGCGCAAACAATAATCGGAATGCGAAGGTCCTTTGCCATAATCTTAAGGCTACGGGTTATTTCTGAAATTTCTTGTGCGCGGTTTTCTTTTTGTCTCGGCGAATGCATAAGACCCAAATAGTCGATTATAACGAGGTCAACCTTCTTCATGCGCTGTAGCTTTGCACGCATTTCGGGAACGGTTATACCGGCGCTCTCATCGAAATAGATATTGGCCTTTGCGAGATTTGTTCCCGCTTTAAGAAGTTTTGTCCATTCATCCTCAGTAAGCTCGCCTGTTCGAAGCTTTTGACTTTCAACAGGGGCCTCACTCGAGAGCATTCGCTGTGCCAATTGGTCGCGGCTCATTTCAAGGCTGAAAAAGCAAACCGTTTTTCCCGCGTTCATTGCAACATTTCGAGCAATATTAAGCGCAAAAGAGGTTTTACCCATACCGGGACGAGCGCCAAGAATTATAAGGTCAGATTTATTTAATCCTGTTATAACCCTATCAAGCGCAGAAATTCCGGTTGGAATACCTATATAATCATCGCGGGTTTTGGGGTCGTTTATCTTGCTTAAGCGTTCAAAGGTTTCTCCCGAGATAACATCCTTAATATGGGTAAGGCCTGTAAAATCAATACCCTCGCGGATATCATAGATGCTCTGCTCTGCGGCATCCAGAAGACCGGAGGAATCCTTAACGTTTTCCTCAACGTCCTTAATAATCTGTTGCGCCGCAAGCATAAGAGAGCGAGCATAATAACGGTCACGTATTATGCCGACGTATGTAAGAATATTGGCCGAGGAAGGAACCGCCTGTGCCAACTGGGCAAGATAGGCCTTTCCTCCCGCCTCATCATAAACTCCATCACTCTTTAATTTTTCGAGAACGGTTACAAAATCTATTGTATTACCGCCGAGTTCGAGCATATGCGAAAGAACGGTATATATTTTTTTATGCTGCGGGATATAAAAGAACTCGGGTTTAAGCTGGGATGCAACAATATTAATGCTGGGCGGGTCGATAAGAATGGAACCCAAAACCGCCTGCTCCGCCTCAACGGAATAGGGCAATTTTCTTCCCTCTAAATCCAAAACGAGTTTTTCTTCTGCCATTTTCTTCTCCTATTCGGCAACAACAACGCTAACCGAAGCCGCTATGCCGTTATAAAGTTTTACCTCTGCGGTATAAGTTCCGAAGGCTTTAATATCGTTCATCGATACCTTCTTTTTATCAACGGTAACACCAAATGCACGGTTTATCTCGGCGGCAACCTCTTTAGAGGTTACTGCGCCGAAAAGTTTACCCGAAGCGCCGGCTTTTGCCTTAATGCTAACGCGTTTACCGTTTATCTTATCGGCTACCGCTTGCGCGGCAGCCTTTTCTTCTGCTTTATGATGGTCGGCCGCAGCCTGCTTGCTTTTAAACTCGCCCATTGCCGCGCTATCGGCCTCAATTGCTAACTTTTTAGGGAAAAGGAAATTGCGAGCATATCCATCGGATACATTGCAAAGCTCGCCTTTCTTTCCATGGCCCTTAACATCTGCAAGTAAAATAACCTTCATTGCTTTTTCTCCTTAAACATACATAATTATCGGTAAAATCATGGGACTGCGGCGGGTTTGCTCATAAAGGTAACGCGAAACCGCATCGCGCATACGGGTTTTAACCGTATTCATATCCCTGATATTTTTAATATAGCATTGCTCAAGCGCATCACAGGCGGCCTCATGAGCATCGGCCATCATATTCTCGGATTCGCGAGCATAGATAAATCCGCGAGAAATAATCTCGGGGCCCGCCAAAACCTCACCTGTTACGCTATCCATAGTTACGGTTATAACGATTACACCATCCTCGGCAAGATGCTTACGGTCGCGCAAAACTGTGCTTCCGACATCGCCAACACCCAGGCCATCAACCAAAACGCGACCCGCCTGAACGGTATCTATTATTTTGGCCTTGCGGCGCGAAAGCTCTATAACATTACCTATGGTTGCAATAATGATATTCTCTTTCGGTATTCCCATTGCTTCGCCGAGTTGAGCATTCTTAACCAGATGCTTTTGCTCACCATGAAGCGGGATATAATACTGCGGTTTAACGAGGCTTAAAATTATTTTAAGCTCCTCACGACAGGCATGGCCCGAAACATGAACATCATACATCTTTTCATAAACGACATTCGCTCCGCGTTTCATAAGCTCATTAACAACGCGACTAACGAATTTCTCATTTCCCGGAATCGGGGTTGCCGAAATGATTATCATATCACCGGGGATAATCTCAACATTGCGATGGTCGGAATACGCCATTCTGTGAAGCGCCGACATCGGCTCACCCTGGCTGCCGGTTGTTACAATAACAAGCTTTTCGAGCGGGTAATTTTTTATGGTTTCTATCTCAATTATAACCCCATCGGGCACCTTAAGATAACCGAGCTCGGAAGCCACTGCAACAACGTTCACCATGCTTCGGCCCGATATGGCGACCTTGCGGCCGCAACGAACCGCTTCATCGATTATCTGTTGAATACGATGGATATTCGACGAGAAGGTTGCAACTATTATTCGATGCCCCTCTGCTTTTTTAAAGAGGGTTGAGAAGGATTCGCCAACGAGCCTCTCCGAAGAGGTAAATCCGGGACGCTCGGCATTGGTTGAATCCGAGAGCAGAGCCAAAACCCCTTCTTTCCCAAGCTCGGCAAAGCGAGCGAGGTCTATCATTTTATCATCAATGGGTGTTGTATCGATTTTGAAATCGCCTGTTTGAACAACAACTCCCGCGGGACAACGGATGGCCAATGCAACCGCACCCGGTATAGAATGGTTAACATGGATAAACTCTACCGTAAAAGCGCCAAGCTTTATAACCGAGCCGGCATCAACGGTATTGAGCTTTGCATCGCCCAACATCTTATGCTCGCGAAGCTTGCCCTCGATAAGACCGAGGCTTAAACGGGTTCCGTATATCGGGATATTGAGTTTCTTTAAAAGATACGGAACGGCGCCGATATGGTCCTCATGACCATGGGTTATTACGAGGCCTTTTATCTTATCCTTGTTTTTTTCAAGGTAATCAAAATCGGGAATTATAACATCGATACCCGGAGTATCCTCGTCGGGAAAGGTCATTCCGCAATCAACAATAAACATACTTCCCGCATAATCATAAAGGGTTAGGTTCTTGCCTATCTCTCCCAGGCCGCCAAGCGGGATGATTCGCATTTTAGGGGCCTTTTTCTGCGGAGCATGGTTTTCGGCCTTTTCGGGCTTGCGGTTCTTTACGGGTTTGGCGTTTTTGGTTTTATTTTTAACGTTATCGTTCTTTTTCGATTTTCCGTTTTTTTGTTCGTTTTTAGGTTTCGGATTATTCCTTTGTTGTGTTTGCTTTTTCTTATCTTTACTTTCTTGAATTTTCGGCATTAAAACAAATTCCTCCTTTTCGTATGTATTGTATATCAACCTAACATTCATTAGTAATAAATATCCAGAATAATTTTAATGGTTTGGTGCCGTTATGTCAAGTTATTATTTATATATAATTTAGACTAATTATTCATCTTTTAAACAAAAAAGAAAACCTGCGACCCGAGCGGTTACAGGTTTTATCTTAATATTTCAAAGCAATAGCGCCTGTTGGAGGGCGGAAAATCCGAAAGAATGCCGTATTCGGGGTCATAAAAGGTTCCGCAAAAATACAGCGACCAATGCCAGCAATGCGGGGTTTCGAGGCTTAAGATGCAAATTTCGGGGAGGCTCCCTTTCTCCCCTATTTCAATGCGTTCGCGGCGATAGGATATGCCAAGCTTATCAAGCGATAAAAACATCTGCTTTAGGGTTGTTTCGCGGTCGGTTCCGCAGATTTTTATTATGCTCTCAACACTCTCGCCCGAAAGCATCGCGAGCACCGCCTGTCCGCATTGAAGCGGGGTTGGCTCGAAAATATGAATCGGCTTTTTCACAAGCGGCATCTCTATCACTCCTTTTTTACAGAATAGCATATTTTTAAGGGTTTTACAACCGGTGATGAAATCCTTCGCCGCCCGAAAGGTAAAATAGCGACAGTTTTAGGGCAAAATTTGCCCTTATTTGTCGTTGTTTTGAGTCAAAAATTATGGTAAAATCAACTTAATAAAACACCTTAAGGAGATGTTTAAAAATGAAAAGAATTCTTGCTCTTTTATTAGCGCTAATGCTTATATTCTCGCTTGCCGCTTGCGGCGATGAAACGGTTATTATCTCGGATGACAGCAGTTCATCTGTTCTCGCTGATTCGGCCGATAACAGCTCCGGTGAGCCCGACGCAAAGCCGAACGATAACCCCTCTTCTGCTCCGCAGACAGGAAACGAAGGCTCTTCTTCGCAGAAGCCTGCAGACGGCGGACACACCCATTCTTACACCACAAAAACAACCGCCGCAACCTGCCAGAAAAAGGGTTCGGTAAAGTATACCTGCGCCTGCGGTGACACCTATACCGAGGAGCTCGATTATACTCATAATTTCTCGGGCTATTTCTGCACCAAATGCGACCGTATTAACCCCGAAAAAGCCGATGAGTATTTAGGCAATTTTATAAAGGATAACGGAGAAGACGGCGCCTTAATGAGTTCTGAATACCTAATGTCAAACGATGTTGTTCTTGTATTCAGTTATGGCAATGAAATCATTCTCAAAAAGAGCGGCTATGAGGGTAGCGACCAGTTTAATTACGAAATCAATCTCACCAAAGCCACATATAAAATTCAGTATGGTTCCAAGAATGAAACCGGCTCGTTCACGGCCGCAAAGCTCACCAAAACCACCAAGGTTTGCAAAAATGCAGAGCTTGATAATTATTTCCATACTCTTTTGGCGCTGACCGCTTCGGGTCTTAAGAGCGAGGGCATCAAGGTTACCCTATCGGATTTAGGATTAAAGGCTTATTAATAAGAATAAAAAGCGATGGAATTATCCATCGCTTTTTTATTTTAAAATCCTAACAAATCATTTGGGGTTACCGACAAGCATTTGCAAATACAAGCAAGTTCATAATCCGTCACCTGCCTGCCATTATTCTCTATTTTGCTTATCATTTGCTGGTCAATATTAACATTCATAATCTGCAATTTTGCAGCCAAATCTGACTGCGACAATTTCCGTTTTCGCCTTATTTCTCTTAACTTGGTTGAGATTATATTCTTGTTGTCATAGAAACAGATCTTTTTCACAAAATCGCCTCTTTAATACGTTATATTGACGTATTGACAATAGCATAAAAATTCGTTATAATTACGTTACATTAACGTAATATGATAAATATCTAATTTTTTAGACATATTTTGATGTTATTGTTAATAAACTATAACTCTTTGAGGTGAAAAAATGTTCAAAAACATAGGAAGAAAAATCAAAAAATTGGCAATGGTAAGTTGTTGGATAGGAATTTCGTTCTCAATTATTTATTTTTTACTTATTGCTTCGTCTGATAGCGATTTAGTAGTTCCGGGTTTTATCGTTGGCGCCCTTTTAGCTCTGTGCTCATGGACAAACTCTTTCACACTATATGGTTTCGGACAATTAATTGAAAACTCTGAGAAAACCATTAGAATTCTGGATCCGAATTCTAATGCAGAAGTAAATCCCCTACCCACTCAACAAGCACCAACAACTCAATATGTGTCTCTCGCTCAAGCACAGAGTATGAAGAAGAACCCTACTCCATACCAAAGTAATCAATATTATGCGCCAAATCACAGCCAAGACCCACACACATTTATATGTCCTTCATGTGGGGCGGTAAATAATTCTGCATCTGCATACTGTATGATGTGCGGAATACGCTTTAAATAATTGGGGATACCAAATAACTATAAGTTAGTTTTCCAAAAAGCGATGGAGTTATCCATCGCTTTTTTTCGTGCGTCGCAAGTGCCGCGCCATACGGTTTACGTGGTTAAACGGCAGGAGTAAACCCCTGCCCTACTTTGCGGGGTGAACGCCTATTCTTGTAGGGTTGATTCACGAATCAACCGTGTTTTTTGGGCAATTCGTGAATTGCCCCTACAATTTTAAAAAGACGGGATTATTCCCCATCTTTTTTACATTGCGTTCCGTCGTGTTTGATTTCGTAGTTTTCTTTTATGATTAAATCCTCGATAAATACGAATTCATAGCCTTGGTCTTTTAGGGCTTTGAGGATGGTTGGCAGGGCATCGGGAGTATATTCTGCATCGTTATGAAACAGCACAATAGAGCCGTTTTTTGCCTTACTGATAACCCTTTGCGCGATGCTTTCGGCCGTTGCGTTTTCTTTCCAATCAAGCGAATCAACATACGAAACAAAAGCAATATTTTAATAAAGGCTTGTGGAAATTGTATTAATATGGTATAATTTTGCAGTAGTAAATTTTAAGGAGTTTGGGAAATGAAAAAATTATGGGCGTTATTATTAGTTTTCGTAATTATAATTACTCTTTCTTCTTGTAAAAGTGAATATACATCGTCGAATTATGATATTAACAACTTAGAAATACTATGTTCAAATTGCAATGCGAAAATAACATCAACTGATAAATTTTGTGGCGATTGTGGCTATGAAGTAGATAATACAACCGCTATATGTACCAATTGCGGTGAAGAAATTATTAAAGAAAATAAATTTTGCAGCAAATGTGGTTATAAGGTGGGCAATACTGCAATTAATGAAAATGTTATAAATAATCAATCCTCATCAATTATAACTGAAACGAATTCTAAAAATTATAAAAAGTGTTATTCTTCAAATTGTGAATATTATGCTAAGGATGATAGTATGTATTGTTCTGTACATAAGTGTTCATTTGATGGTTGTTCTAGCTCAAAATCCTCTCCTTCACTTTACTGTAATTCACATAAGTGTATTGCGGATGGATGCTTATCTGCAAAAAATGGAACTAAAAGATATTGTGAGAATCATAGTTGTGCTAAAAGTGGCTGCATGTCTCAATCGGACATATTAAATGATTTTTGTTTTACGCATAAATGCGGAGATGCTACCTGCAGAAATGAAAAAAACAGTTCAGGTATGTATTGTTACGAACATACTTGTTTACACAGCAGTTGTTCATCACAAAAATCCATATTATCAAATTACTGTGGTTTGCATAAGTGTATGTCAGTCTCGTGCCAAAATGCTAACCGAGGAACTAGCAACTACTGTTACGAACACGCTTGTTCAAAACAAGGTTGTCCTTCGGAAAAGGCAATGAATTCTGAATATTGTTCCTTTCACAAATAATGAAAACACAAGGGGACGTTTCTGTGTCTTGATATGAAATAGAGAAAGACGGGGGTTATTCCCCGTCTTTTTTACACTGCGTTCCGTCGTGTTTGATTTCGTAGTTTTCTTTTATGATTAAATCCTCGATAAATACGAATTCATAGCCTTGGTCTTTTAGGGCTTTGAGGATGGTTGGCAGGGCATCGGGAGTATACTCGGCGTCGTTATGGAAAAGCACTATAGAGCCGTTTTTTGCCTTACTGATAACCCTTTGCGCGATGCTTTCGGCCGTTGCGTTTTCTTTCCAATCAAGACTGTCAACATCCCACTGAATGGTATACATTCCAACACTTTCAACCGCTTTAATTGTTGCATTATTATAATCGCCATAGGGCGCGCGGAAAAGAACCGGCTCCTCCCCTGTTACATTCGCAATTTTGGTATTGCAGGCGGTTAGCTCTGCGAGCATTTGTTTCTCCGAGAGCTTTGTCATATAGGGGTGAGAGTTTGAATGGTTGCCGATTTTATGGCCCGCATCATGGAGTTGTTTTACCGATTCGGGATACTTATCGACCCAGGCGCCAACAACAAAGAATGTTGCGGGGACATCATATTCCGCGAGGATTTTTATAAGCTCCTCGGTATCATCATTTCCCCACGCGGCATCAAAGGATATCGCTATTTTCTTTTCCTCACATTCTACGCAATAGATGGGTAAAAGTCGCTCCTCGCGGGCAAAGACCTTAACCGAGCCGATAACCGCGATGGCAAGCGCCAAAAAGGCGCAAAGACCTAAAAGAATTTGTCGTTTTGATACTATTATATATTTCAAGCTAATGCCTCCTTTGCTACTGGTAAAAGATATGCACCCTTGCTTGGACTATATAACAAAAACCTTCTCTCTAAAACGGAGAGAAGGTTTTTTATTATCTCATCGATTCTATGAAAATTTGGGCAAACATTCGGCCGCTGAAATCCATCATATGGTTTATGTTGTTTTCAAGGCGGTCGAGCGGCTTTTTGCATTTTGCGATATCATATGAAAAGCTTGTAAGGCGAATCGGAACGCAATTTTCCAGCTCACCGCATATCTCCTCAAGCATTTTTTCATACTCAAGAAAAACCTCGGTTGGATAGCATTTTGCATCGGTATTGCAGATATGGGGCGATACAAAAACGCATACGGTATCGGGGTTGCCGTTTTCATCGCTGCGAATTTTCTCTGCAATCTCGATATTATGCTTTTTATAGGTTTCGGGGGTTGCCCCGCCACACAAATCATTTACTCCATAGCCAACAAAAATGATATCGGGGCGATGCTTTGCAAGCTTTAGGCGAGCCGAAAGATGCTCGCTTGCCCATCGCGCATCGACTCCGCCCATCGAAATATTATCAACATTAATCTCGGCTTTAGGATACATTTTTCGTAACACCGAAATAAACATATCGAACCAGGGCGGCGAATAGGGCGGCACATTGAGTCCTACGGTATAGAACGAGCCTGTATCGGTTCTATCAAAAAAGCGCTCCTCGGCATAGCCGCCGCTACAACCCCAAGAGGTATAGTTGCTATCGCCGTTTAGCATTATATTGAGTTGCTCGCCGCGCTCCAGTTTTTCAAATATCTGCGGGATTTTTTCGCGAAGCGAAGGAACTCCCTTACCCGAATAGCCATCGGAGAAGGTTTTGGAATGCTTATAGGTAACACAAACGGTCATTTCTCGCATCTTAATACCACAGGTATCATAAAGAAAAAGGCCTTCCTCACGGGCGGGAAAAACATGACAGTTGGGGGTTTTGGTTAAGGGGTCTATCTCCCAAACGGGGATACTGGTTTTATCGGAGAGAACAAGCTCGCCATCCTCCACAAAAAAGTCTTCCCCTTCCTTATATTCGGTTTGCAAATCAAAACTGCGAACCGAGATTATCTCATCAATCGGGAACAAAAGGCGCGCTCTGCGGCGGCCGTTATAAAATAAAACTCCCTCATTGTATACAGTATCGCCCTGCCACACGGGCAAAGTATAAGTTTTTTCATCATAACGGTCAAGAATCATCTGCTATCCCTCCAGGGTTTGGTCAAAATACTGCTCAATTATTGCGGCGGTTGAATTGCCTTCGGCGCGGTCGTTTCGCTCGGGCGAGGAGATAACCTCAACCCCATGAACCGCGGCAACAACCGAATTTTTATTAATATATTCGCTTATCATACTGCGAAGCAGCTCGGGACGATAGGAATAATCGCCGTTTAAAATAACGGCATCCAAATCGAAAAGGTTAACGGCGCTTACAAGTCCGCTTCCCATATACTCGGTTATATAACGAAGGACCTCTAATGCCTTTTCATCGCCTTCATAAGCGGCATCGACAATTTCATGCTTATAATCGGAGAAGCCAAAATGCTCTTTAAGTGCCGATAGCGATACATATCGTTCAAGACAGCCACTGTTTCCGCAGGGACATGAAAGCCCGCCCGCAACAACACTAATATGGCCAAGCTCGCCCGAAAAGCCCAGAGCGCCGCGATATATTTCACCATCGGTAACTATAGCTGAACCGATACCGTGCGACACGATAACCGATATAAAATTTTTCATTTTATCACGCGCAAGATTCTCTCGCATAGCGAGCAAAACGGCATTGTTTTCGAGCGAAACATTCATACCTGTTTTTTCGCGAATCATATCGGCAACGGGTAGATTATGAAGCAAATCAAGATGCGGCGGAGAGAGAATTATTCCGCGCGAAATATCGAGCGGACCGGGACAGCTCACGCCGATTCCGATGCAGTTCTCTTTATTAAAATTATTTCGCTTTATAAGCTCAAAAACGGTATTAACGGTATAATCAACAACCGCCTCGGCAGAGGAATAATTTTCGATTCCCGAAACCTCGCGGTCTAAAACCTCACCCTTTAGGTCGGTTAAGCAGACCTTGATATCGCGGCGATGCAGAATTATTCCTGCGGCAAAGCGATAATCAGCAACAATATCCAATAAGATTCGCTTTCTGCCGACCGAGGATTCTTCTGTTCCTATCTCCTTTATCTGACCCTCTGAAATGAGGGCATTGGTTATCATGGTAACCGAGGATTTTGAAAGCCCCGCAATGGATGATATTTCGGCACGCGAAATGGGCGCTTTACGAATTAAATTCAGTATTGTTGCGCGGTTATCATTTTTTATCGACTGAATATTTTTAGCATAGCTTTTCAATCCACCGCCCCCTTCTCTTTTAGGCTATTGTAAATCAATTTTTCTATTTTGTAAAGATATTTATTGACACGGCTTTTATAATATATTATAATTATTATAGCAATTAGTTTAAGGTTTGAACTAATGGAGGAAAAATGACTGTAAAATATTTTCAAAAAGGCTTTAACTATTCCCAAGACGGACCCGGAAACCGTTTGGTTTATCATTTGCACGGTTGCAACATGAAATGCCCTTGGTGTTCCAATCCCGAAGGAATGAAGCTCGATAAGGAATACCCCGCCTTCCCTGTTACAAACGTATCGGTTGAGGAAATGTTGGCAGAAATAATCTCCTGCAAGCCGATGTTTTTTGATGGCGGCGGAGTAACACTTACGGGCGGCGAGGTTTCGCTTCAGCTGGAAGCGGTTTTAAGCCTTCTAAAAGCATTAAAAAAGGAAAACATTAATACCGCAATCGAAACCAACGCGATGCACCCTTCCCTGCCTCTGCTTTTTCCATATCTCGACCATCTTATTATGGATGTTAAAAGCGCGCAGGCCGATAAGCTTTTATCGGTTACGGGCGGAGTTTTGGACCCGATTATAAAAAACCTATCCGCCGCGGTTGAGGCAAAGCTCGATATTTTGGTTCATGTTCCTCTAATCGGAGGCTTTAATGACGATGAGGAGGCAACCGATGAATTGCTTAAGGTGCTTTCGCCTTTTAAGGATGATATAAAAATTGAGTTTCTCGCCTATCATGAATACGGCAAAGACAAATGGAAACAATGCGGACTTGTGTATGCTATGGAAAACGCAAACATAAGCACCGAATGTTATAAACAAACAGTAAACAAATTTAAAGCTGCGGGATTCAACGCAGTAAGAACATAAGGGAGGATATTCTATGGCAATCAATCACCAGAAAACTACCGAAATGGCAAAAGAATTATTCCGCGAGGAGCGCAGTTTAATGCGTCTTGACGGATGGTTCCTTTCAAAGGAAATCGGCATGAAATA
>SVPK01000043.1 GCA_015065875.1 Oscillospiraceae bacterium | reverse complement strand
TCCTTATAGCAAATAAATACATCAAACGGCTCTTCGCTATTCGATATTTCAAGAATACCCTTTTGGATTTCTTCAATTGCGTTTGCTTCGCGCTCATATATTGCTTTTTGAGACTCATCGGCAAATCTTATTGCCGATTTATAATCCTCATCGGTAAAAATCGAATTGAATTGCGTTCTATTAACGGTAGGAATTCTCTTTTTTGTTGCAGGATCCTCTACGTATTCAATTCCACAACGACAGAGGACTAATGACCAATAAGCTTCACAATCCGCGGTATTGTTTGCATTGTTCCACAATACTCACATGTTGCAATGCTTGAATTCTCGTTAAGTTCGAGCATACCACCACACATTTTGCATTTAAATACTGCCATAAAAACATCCCCTAAAATAAAAAGATTGCCCTCACTTTATATTCAATTGGTTTGGCAAAACTTTTTTATCATATATTTTCCTCTATTGCAATAATTGATATTTTTATAACCATATTGTAGGCCGATGGTTTTATTAAAGTTTCATTCATTCCCTCGCCACGCTCTGCGCGGCCCTCTCCCCTCTAGGCGAGGGGCGCTTTTTAACCACATATGCTTATTCCACAAAAAGCAAAAACAGATGCCGATTGGCATCTGTTTTTAGTTTATTTTTGTTTATTTAAAATCTGCATAATGGTGGGGATAAGGACGAGCTGCAGGGCGATGCCCGGTAGGGCATCGATAAAGCCGCCCGCTATGAACATTGAGAAGGTAAAAGCCTTATCGCCAACACCCAACAAAACCGCCTTGGTTATGCCCCATACTACCCTGCCGCAAAGCATCGCGGGAATCAGGCTAAAATACACCGAGAAAAGATTTTTTCGGTTCACTTTAGAATATATCAGTCCTATAGTTAATCCGTAGGTAGCCAATTCTGCCGCCATCCAAACGGCATTGGGATAAAGCGGCGGCATTGAAAAAACGGCGCCGCGCAGAAACGGCAGTAAGAGGCCTACCATAGCTCCATATTTCCAACCGCAGATAAGCCCGCAAAGCAGAACGGGCAGATGCATTGGAAGAAGGCTATCGCCAATCTCTTTTACCTGATTGGTAAGCATCGGCAGCAAAAATCCAATGCTCAAAAAAAGCGCCGCCAAGACTATATTTTTAATTTCGCTTTTTTTCGTTTTCATATTTACCATTCCATAATCATTTTTAGCGTTTCAAGTATACCATAATTGTTTTGATATGTAAACAAGACTAAAAAGAAAAGCAGATATCTTTTTGATATCTGCTTCTTTTTATTTCTTAGTTGCTTTTTCGGCATTGCGGGTAAAGATTATGCCGAGTTTAAAAACATCGTCCTTTTCGAAGGTTTCAAAAATAGGTTTAAATCGAATGGTATGAACACCTGCGGGCAGGCCCTCGGCAATCATGGTTGGGTTATGGGTTTTAAAGTTGCGACGAATAGGCTCGCCGCCATCAACAGATACCTCAAAACACCAAACACTATCCTCGCGGGCAACACCGGTTGTTACATTCGATTGAATGGCGATATCGGTTCCCTCAAATTCTATCGCGAGAACGGGATTCTCGCCGCCCTGCTCGGCAAAAAAGAAGCCGTTATAATCATGAAGGCCAAAATATTTTTCCGAAAACGAAAAGCCATGACCGCCAAGCTCCTCGCTGCGAGCAAGCAGTTCTGCGGTTGCCTCGATTACCCTTCGGTCGCCATCAAATAGGCTATCGCAAACGAGCGGCGGCAGGATATGCTCTTTAAGCTCGCCCTTTCCATTAAGTTCGGTATCAAGGAAGGCCTTTATACACTGATAATATTCATCATAGCCTGCGGCGGTTAGATGCACTATATCGGTAAAGAATTCGCTCCATCGCTCATCAAGGCAAGCCTCATATTTTTTAACGAGGGCCATACCAACACGAACCGACGGAATACCATAGACGGCGGCGATATCATCATGCGCCTGCGCTTGTTCGTGAAGGCGGCATTCCTTTGCATCGGCCGAGCGGCGCTTATCGGTTACGAGAACGGTAACAATATCGCAAAACGGCAGTTCGCGACGAACCTCGCGAACGATGGTTTCAAAGCGCATGGCCGAATCGGCATAGGAGGAACCAAAATAGCAATCGTTTATAGAATATTCGATAAAGAGAAGGTCGGGCTTATGGGCAATAACATCGCGGCCGACACGGAAGGTTCCAAGATAGGTTCCGCTCTCGCCAACGGCACGATTAATATTGGTTATCTCGGCATCGGGAAAAAGCTCGGCAATTCTGCTGCCTGTTTTGGCGCGCCAAGAGAGGGTATTTAAATCGGCATACGGGAGACCTACTCCCATTGTTACCGAGCCGCCAAAATAAACTATTCGCAGTTTTTTATCGTTTTTTAGGCGATAAATGGTATTGGCAAGCGGCGAACGATTTACAAAAAATTTTGAATAATCAAACATTGCCTTCCCTCCATACGTTCCTTTAAGGTGATTTTATCATAATAAAATCCAAAAATAAAGGGGCAGCACGATTTTAGTAAAAAAATCGCACTGCCACACTCTAATCGATATTTTCAACCGTTACGGTTACTACATTATTTTCAACCATCGCAAAGCCGGACGAGGTATGAGCCGAAAGAACCTTACTACCGCCGAGCGACGCAGTAATTTTTCCCTCGTCAAGGGCGATTAGCGCCTTGGCATGGCCCTTACGGATGCCATAGCTTCCGCCACCCTTACCCGCTATATCATCGCAAACGGTTAAAATGATGCTATCGCATTCATATGCTTGCGGCTCACCGACGGGAGTTACTATCCTTAAAGTTATCTCACCCATAATGCCACCTAACCGTTTTTATGGTTTTCATAAACATCATCGATGGTTCCGCACATTAAAAATGCCTGTTCGGGAATATCATCGCATTCGCCGCCCAATATAGCTTCCATACCCTCAACGGTTTTGGAAAGCGGAACATAGATTCCCTTATGGCCTGTAAAGCTTTCGGCAACGTGGAAGGGTTGGCTCATAAAGCGCTGAACCTTTCGAGCGCGGCGAACCACAGTTTTATCCTCGGGAGATAATTCATCCAATCCCAAAATCGCGATAATATCCTGAAGCTCGGCATATTTTTGAAGCACACGTTGAGTTTCTTTTGAAACATCATAATGGCGCTTGCCGACAAAATCAGGGGTTAGAGCTCTTGAGGAGGATTCGAGCGGGTCAACCGCAGGATATATACCAAGCTCAACTATCTTTCGCGAAAGAACGGTTGTTGCATCAAGATGGGAGAAGGTTGTTGCGGGGGCGGGGTCGGTAAGGTCATCGGCGGGAACATATACAGCCTGAACCGAGGTTATGGAGCCGTTACCTGTTGAAACAATGCGCTCCTGCAGCTTTCCCATTTCGGATGCGAGGGTTGGTTGATAGCCTACTGCCGACGGCATACGGCCGAGCAGCGCCGAAACCTCACTGCCTGCTTGGGTAAAGCGATAGATATTATCGATAAATAAAAGAACATCCTTTTGGGCTTCCTCGCGGAAATATTCGGCCATGGTAAGACCGACAAGCGGAACACGAAGACGCGCACCTGCGGTTTCATTCATTTGACCGAAAACAAGGGCGGTTTTATCGATAACGCCCGATTGGCGCATTTCGTTCCAAAGGTCATTACCCTCGCGGGAACGCTCGCCAACACCCGCAAATACCGAATAGCCCTCATGCTCGAAGGCTACATTTCGGATAAGCTCCATTATAAGAACGGTTTTTCCTACTCCGGCGCCGCCGAAAAGGCCTATCTTTCCGCCGCGGAGATATGGAGTCATAAGGTCGATAACCTTAATGCCCGTTTCGAGCACCTCATCGGAGGATACTATCTCCGAAAAAGACGGTGCGGGATGGTGAATCGGCCAACAGGTATCGGTTATTATTTTTTCGCCGTTATCAATCGGGTCACCTGTTACATTAATCATACGGCCAAGGGTTTCCTTGCCGACATAAATTTTTATAGGCTCACCTGTATCGATAGCCTTCATTCCGCGCGACATTCCGTCGGTTGGGTGCATAGAGATACAACGCACCTCGCCATCGCCCAAATGTTGGGAGACCTCAAGGGTAAATATCTCGTTATTTACTTCAACGGTTACAGCATTGAATATATCGGGAACACTCGCAGGCTCAAATAAGATATCAACTACGGGGCCGGTTATTCTCTGAACCATTCCTATGCCTTTTGGCATTATTACACTTCCGTTTCTGTATCGTGGTCGGCCGAGGTTTCTAAAACATCGGCGGTTACCCGGCTTTGACGCTTTCGGTTTATTTCGGCCTCAAGCTCATTGCAAAGCTCGGTTGCGGTATCATAAGCAGAGCGCATTGAAATAAGGGTTGCCGCCTGCGCTCCGAGCGCGGTTTCGAGTATTGGACGGAAAATAATCGAGGATATAACGTTCTCTGCCGTTTTGCCAATTACGGTTTGACGGTCGGGAATAAGCAGAATACCGCTATCCCCTTCTTGCTCCCTTAGGTCCGCTAAAAGCTCTATAACCTTTGGAGTTTGGTTCATCATATTCTCATAGCACATATATATGAGCTTAACGGAGGAGAAAGCCCCCTGTGAAAGGCCCAAAAAAACCGCAGATAAAAGGTCCTCTGCTTCTAATAAGCGCGGAACATCGCTAAAGGTATACGCCTTATCATAAGCAATTCCCTTTTCGGTAAAATAAAGCTCGGTTTGTCTTCCGCAAAGGAATACCGTTTTTTTGCCCTGCTGTTCGGATAGGGTTTGCTCTGCAAAGGAGCAAAGCGCAGAATTAAAGCTTCCGCAAAGGCCTTTATTTGAACCTATTATGATGAAGCAGGAAGCGGCATCCTCGCGGGGCTTTTTAAAGCTTTTTTTGAGTTCTTTTCCAAAGCTATCGTATATTTCGCGACATTGCTTTTCATATTCGCTATATTGCGAGAATATATCGCTCAACTTTGCATATTTAACGGTCGAGGCCGTTTTCATCGCCTTTGAAAGCTTGCGGGTTGAGTTGATTCCGCGCAGTTTCTTTTTTAAATGCTGAACGGTCGCCATAGCTTATAACCCCGCCTTAAACTCTTTTAGAGCCGCTAAAAGCTCGGATTTGGTTTTGCTATCAAGTTTATTGCCTGTTTCGAGTTTTTCGAGCAACTCTTTTCTCTCATATTTGAAATAGCGATAAAGCCTTTCCTCGAACTGCGCCATATCGGCAGGCGACAGCGAATCGGCAAAGCCCTCACTTACCGCGAAAATAAGGAGAGCCTGAAGGCTATCATCAACGGGGCTATATCTTCCCTGCTTCAGCGCCTCGGTAAGCAATGCGCCGGAGGAAAGCGCCTTCATGGTTGCATCATCGATATCCGAGCCAAACTGCATAAACTCCTTAAGCTCGCGATACTGCGCGAGTCGAGTTCTAAGGTCACCCGACACCTGTTTCATAAGCTTGCGCTGTGCGGCACCGCCAACACGCGAAACCGAAAGACCAACATTAACTGCAGGGCGCTGACCCTCGTTAAACAATTCGGAATCGAGGAATATCTGACCATCGGTTATCGAGATAACGTTGGTTGGGATATAGGCCGAAATATCACCTGCTTGGGTTTCGATTATGGGCAATGCGGTCATTGAACCGCCGCCCGCCTCGGCCGATAGATTGGCGGCTCGCTCAAGCAAGCGAGAATGCAGATAGAAAATATCACCCGGATATGCCTCTCGTCCCGAAGGGCGATGAAGCAGAAGCGAAAGCTCGCGATAAGCTACCGCATGTTTAGAAAGGTCATCATAAACGATAAGCACATCGCGCCCCGCATACATAAAGTATTCGGCCATTGCGGCTCCTGAAAACGGCGCAATATACTGTAATGCCGCCGAGCCCGATGCGGGAACGGCAATAATGGTTGTATAATCGAGGGCTCCATGCGACTTTAAGCGGTCGCGAATTTCGGCAACCAGGGTTTCCTTTTGGCCTATTGCAACATAGATGCAAACCGTATTTTTGCCCTTTTGGTTGATAATTGTATCAACTGCGATGGCAGTTTTACCTGTTTGACGGTCGCCAATAATCAGTTCACGTTGACCCTTTCCAATAGGAACTAAAGCATCGATAGCCTTAATGCCTGTATGCAACGGGCGGCTAACGGGGCTACGCTCCAAAATCGCAGGTGCTTTAAACTCTATCGGGCGGCGCTCGCTCGGCGGTAGATAGCCTTCGCCATCAATGGGATTGCCGAGCGCATCTACAACGCGGCCAAGCAGATTTTCGCCAACCGGGACAGATGCAATTCTGCCGACTCGACGAACTCGGCTTCCGCTTTCGATATGCTCATATTCGCCAAAGATAACGCAACCGATACGGTTTTGTTGAATATCGAGAACCATTCCGCGCTCGCCGCATTCAAATTCGATTACCTCGCCATACATAATATCGGCAAGACCATCCATCCAACAAATACCGTCCGACACGGTCATAACTCGGCCAAGCTGATAAACATGGACATGGGGATTGAAGTTTTTAGCTTTATCGAAAAACTCCTTAATAAGCTCGCCCGCCGCATCGGTATTTTCTATCGGGTCGCGGGTTAGGCTTTTTCTAAACTGATAAAGTTCTTCGGAGATTGTTCCATCATAAACCGTATCACCTATACGGAGTTTAAAGCCGCCTATAAGTGAGCTATCCTCCAAAAACCAGAGCGATATCTTTCCGCCAACGGTATCAACCAATTCGGTCGCCGCCTTTTCGATACGGTCCATAAGCTCCGGGGATAGCGGATATGCCGAGGTTATGGTTACATAAAGGATATCCTTATGCTTTAGATAGGCCATATCACCGGGGGTTATTTTAATTTTGGTTAAAATATTATCGAGAACCACCGAATCGAGTTCTCTGATTTTTTCATAATAAGGCGAGGCGGAGAAAATTTTCGCCACCTGCGCTTTCATTTCTTCAAAAAGCTCGATTCTTGCATCGGCTATCATCTCACGATGAACCTCGCGGCATTCGCGCTCACCGAACTGCTCAATCTGCTCAATCTTTTCGGAAACCGCCGCGGCAGCTTCATTGACACAATCATCAGAAATTTCGGGAGCGGAGAAGGCTTCAAAGGTCTCCTCCTCTTCGGGGAGGTTTTCTATAGCCTCTGCTTCATTTAATTCTTGCTCTATTCTTACTCTGCGGTCGCCAAAAATGCGACGAACGGTTTTTCGACCAAAGATAAACAGAATAAGCGCAAGAATCAGAAAATTAATAATAACATACTGTATTTCCATGGCATCAAATCCTGTTTTCTATTATTACATCGGCAAAAAGGCGAGCCGCTTTTTCCATTTCGGGACTCACCTGACCTACTATAACACTATAGTCGTTTTCCATCTGCTCACGATAGGCATTAACCTTTTTAAGCCTGTCCTTTTGGGCAGTTTGGATTTTTTTCTTTCCTTCTTGTTGAATTTGCTCGGCTTTTTTGCTGTTTTCGGTCTTTATGCGCTCGGCATATTCTGCCGCTTCGCGCTCGGCCGCATTTTTGCGCTCTATAGCATTTTGCTCGCGGGTTTCCTTTTTATGGCGCGCGGCAGCTATTCGCTCACGGCGTGCATCCATAACGCGTAGCACCGGCTCGAAAAGCCAATTTTTAAGTATTAGCAGCAAAAGAGTAAAACAAATTACTGTCCAAACAATTATGGACGGTTGAATTGTCATACCTATACCTCTTAAATTTTAGAAATAAGCATAAATGCGATAAGAAGGCCATAGATGGTAAGTGCCTCCATAAGCGCCAACGAGATTATAAGGGTTGAACGAATATCCTTTGCGGCATCGGGCTGACGAGCGATGCTCTCCATAGCGGTTTTTGCGGTTATTCCCTGCGCGATGGCGGGGCCTAAT
Organism: Oscillospiraceae bacterium; assembly: GCA_015065875.1. Lineage (GTDB taxonomy): Bacteria > Bacillota > Clostridia > Oscillospirales > Acutalibacteraceae > SIG589. Next base: position 4,787 of record SVPK01000043.1, on the reverse strand, counting down.
GTGCTGATAGCGATTGCTATTGCGGCTGCGATTGCTATAATTCCTGTTGTCATAATTATTCTCCTTAAAAATTATTCTGTTTCGGTTACTTCATCCAGATAGATGGAAACTAACATTGTAAAAACGATGGCCTGTAGCGCGCAGAAAAGAAGCGATAAAACCATCATGATAACCGGGGCGCCGATAGGCATTATATGATATAACTCCTCGGTTACGGTTTCTTCTCCGAATACGTTTCCGTATAGACGGAGGGCAAGCGATGCGGGTTTAATAAATTCATCGAGCAATAAAAGCGGAAGCATTACCGCTATAGGCGATATAAAATGCTTAAAATAATGCCTAACATTATGTCTGATTCCCGAGGTTTGAAGGAATATGAAGGTTATTATTCCGAGTGCCGCGGTTACAGAAAGACAGGCGGTAGGCGCTTTTACATAATCGGTCAGTCCCACCCCTGGGACAAGACCCGAGTAGTTCGAGAGAACTATAAAAACAAAGAGCGTTGCCAAAAAGGGGAAATATTTTCTTCCCTTTGGTTTCCCGAGGTTGCCCGTAAAGAAATTATCAAGCGACTCAACCGCCGTTTCAATCATATTTTGAAAGCGGCCGGGGCGCTCTTTTAGCGAGCATTTAACGATAAGCGATATAACGGCAATCAAGCCGAGGATTATCCACATGGTTACAACCTCGCCCGTTACATCCAAAAAACCGAAAAGCTTGATTAAAACCTTGGATTCCTTACCCATTAGCATCATCCTCACTTTCCGTTTTTTGTTTTGCGATTTCAGAGTTAAACTTTAATAACCTTGATGTAAAATAAAATCCCGGAATAGTTATGCCCAAAGCGGCACCAAGCAGAGGATAGAAAGAATTTAAGGGTAATTTCTCGGCAATGATAAATACCGCAACAAGATATAGAACCTGAATTCCCTGCCGCCAGACGGTTGAAACAGCATACTTTTCGGGGCTTTTCTTTAACATATTTTTTGATAAATGAAAATTAAGATAGGCTATTGCCGCACCAAGCAAAAAGGCTACTGCGGCACCAATAATATTTTCAACCATAATTTCACCTTCATTCATAAGAGCATTATACCACTTTAAATGCTTTTTTCAAGTGAAAATACCCGCCATTTTTTTAATAAAACAGCGGGTATTTTTTAAAATAAGGTTAAAGCTTTGCAAAAACGAGGGCGCCGCGCTTTTTTAGCCAACAAATGAGAGCTATACATAATGCGCCCAAAATAGCCGAGGATAAAGCCAAAAATACGGCATTTGAGAGAATGGATGCGGTTAGCTTATAAACAACGACCAAGGCAATTACGGTTCCCCATCCGCCAAACATCGCAATTGTTACGCTCGCGCTTTGCTTTATGGGAACAACATCGTTTGTCCAATCAAGCTTGGGAGCGCGAAGGTTAAGCCATAGGCCGGCAAGTGCGGTTAGCAATACAAAGAGCAAAACGGCAAGCGGAGCAAGCACCCACATTACGGCACTCGGCCTTAAAACCGCCAAAGCGCAGATGCTTACAAACATTGCCGGCGGAATGGTTAATGCCAAATGAAGTTTTATTTTTGCCGCGAAAATATCGATCGCCTTTATCGGAAGGGTTTTATAAATCCAAAGATTTTTACCCTCGAGCGAAATCGAAGGTGCGGTAATATCGTTCATGCAAACCATAAAGGAAATCATTACACAAGCAAACATGGCGGCGGTATCGCGTCTTAAAATCAGTTGAGATAAAATTAAATCAACAAAATCACCGTTAAACAACAACACCACACCAATTATAGGCATAAAAAGCGTGCCGAGGCAACAGTTTAGCATATAGTTTGCGCTTCCGGTAAAACGCTTTAGCTCCTTTAGAAAAAGGGCCGACGACAGCTTTCTCTCTTTACATATTAGCTTTTGTTTACCTTTTACCGTTCCCTTCTTTATGGTTGCCGACGAGATAAGGCTTCGTGATGCAAGCCAAACCGCAAGAACGACCAAAATGGCGGTTATTATAAAAACAAATAAAAGCGATATCGCTTTTCCGTCGGCCGCAAGACCGAGATGGTAGAAATAGAAAAATATACTTTTTACCTTACTGCCGATGTTTGCAGGGTTTTTAAGAATACTCTGCAAAATCGAATAGGCATTAAAATATAAATAATAGTAAACCGCTATGAATAGAAGGGATGCAACAACCGTTACAAAATTTTTGCGCTTAACACGGATTAAAGCTATTGCAACCCCCCAACCGAGAAGGCACGAAAGCGCGGTGGTAAAGAGGACGATAAAAAACAAAACCAAAAGGGTAAAAATCACTTGGATAGGCCCGTTTTTAAGGTTTTGAAGCCAAACCACAGTTGCGGGAATGAGCACAACAAGCTGATACATTAAAGCGGTTAACGTAACGGTTGAAAGGCGCGCAATAATTATCTTTCGGGGCGGTATCGGCATTGACAGAAGCAAATCATTATCTGATGCACAATAAAGCGAGGAATAGGTTGCGAAAACGCTGCCTAAAATGCCGATTGCAACCGACACCAGCGATATGAGCGCGATATAAAGCCAGGCAAATCCGACCGAAACCAACGGGGCACACAAATATTCGGCTCCTTTATAGACTAAAACCGAAATCGAAGCAAATATCAAGCAATATAACGCAACCAACAGCGCCATAGAGAGCGAGGAGCGACGCTTTCCCTTCTTTTTATCGCGAAAAAGGAAGGAAAAGACCTCCATAAATTGTTTTTTTATCAGAAGCTTAATCATATTTAGGCCTCCAACTCAAGGAATACGTCCTCAAGAGAAACATCGCCCTTAACCTCATCCATACTGCCATATTTAACGAGCAAGCCGCTTTTTATTATTGCAACCTTATCGCAAATCTTTTCGGCCACCTCAAGCACATGGGTTGAAAATAAAATTGCGGCTCCCTTTTCGCAACGCTCGCGCATTATCTGCTTTAAAAGATGACTGGCCTTGGGGTCAAGTCCGACAAAGGGCTCATCCATTATAATAAGCTCGGGCTCATGAATCAGCGCCGCCATAACGGCAAGCTTTTGTTTCATACCATGGGAATACGAGGAGATACTGTCATAAATAGTCCATTTCATATCGAAAACCTCGGCATACTCCTCAATGCGCGCTTTTCTCACATCGGCAGATATACCGAAAATATCGGATATAAAATTCAGATACTGAAGCCCGGTCATAAATTCATATAAATCGGGGTTATCGGGAATATAGGCTATCTTTTTCTTACACTCGAGAGGATTTTCGGCGATGTTAATACCATCTATCAAAATCTCTCCGTTATCGGGCTGCAAAATGCCGCAAACAGCCTTAATGGTTGTTGTTTTTCCTGCGCCGTTATGACCGATAAAACCGCAAATCTCCCCACGCTTTATCGAAAGAGAAAGGTTATCAACGGCCTTTTTATCACCATAGGTTTTGGTTAGATTTGTAATCTTAAGCATAATGCAACACCTCTTTAAAATATTATAGTATTTAATTTATTACCTTGTCAATAAAAACCCGCACAACAGAAAAGTTGCGCGGGTTTTTCTAATCAGTCCAATATTCGGTATTGGTTAGGGATACTGCGGAAAGAATACCATCGAAGAAGAAAAAGTCGAGTCTTATCTTATCGAAGCTGCAGGAAAGAATCTCTGCGCCCTCAACCGTTCCCGGGAGAAAATAAAGTTGCTCGGCGGTTGCCTCACTTATGGTATAATCGGCGGCAAGACGCGATATAACCTCGGTTTTGGTAATATTGGTTCCAAGCTCATAGCCAAAGGCGCTATCGCCCTGAACAACAAAAACCGAAACGCCCTTATCCTTATGCTCCTTCTCATAATAGAAGGTTTGAACACCGTTGGTAAGTTGAACCGCGGTTTGGCCCTCTAATTCACCAATTATGAGGTCGGGATTTTGCTCAACTTCGGCGCGCTCGTTATAATGCGCGATTATTTCATCGGGGGTAGAGCCGAGTTTTATCGGGTATTCTGGGATTTCACCCTTGGATGCCGTTTTATCGATTTCGCCTTTAGGGGTTTCGCCCTCTCCTTTACCGCAAGCGCAAAGAGAGAATATAAATGCAAGCGCCAAAAGCAGGCAGATAAATTTTTTCATTATTTTTTATCTCCTTTTGAGGAAATTTCTTTGAGCATCTCGAATCGCAAATCCCAAAGGTCTTGCGAAAGGTCAACATAATAGGTATGCGGTTTTTCAAAGCGCTTAACCTCATCCCACATCGCATCAACCTGCTCGCGGCAATAGGCGGCGATATCGGTTACTGCTGGGCTATCATAAACCTTAATACCCTTTTCCATTATCTTAACCTGAAGCTTCTTGGCGGTAAAGTTGGTTACGGTTTTGCGCTTCCAGGTATGAACGGGGTCGAATATCTCATAGGGCTTTGAATCATCGATTTTTTCATGGTTAAGGGTTATAACATCGGCGATTGCTTTACCGGTTTCGTTATCGAAAAGGCGCCACGGGATTTTTATTCCCGGAACGGTTATCTTGGCGATGTTTTCGCTAACCTTAATCTTAGGAATAACCTCGCCATCCTTTTCAACGGCCGCAAGCTTATAAACACCGCCGAAAACGGCCTCGCTGGAAGCGGTTATAAGGCGCTCGCCAACGCCGAAGCTATCAACGCAGGCACCCTGAACGAGCATATCGCGGATAAGATATTCATCGAGCGAGTTGGAAACGCAAATCTTACAATCGGGATAGCCTGCTTCATCGAGCATTTTACGGCATTTTTTGGTTAAATAGGTTATATCGCCGC
>SVPK01000042.1 GCA_015065875.1 Oscillospiraceae bacterium | reverse complement strand
CTGCTCCTTATGCCCTTCGGGCGGGGGATGATTTTGCTTATCCTCTAAAAAGATATAATAGAGGTTTCGGTGTTCGCGGGGGGTGTCGTTCATAGGCATCCTCCTTAATATTCGCCGTAGTAGGAGTGGTATTCGTATTTTGTTCCTGTGCAGCAGGGACCGGGGAAATCGCTGCCCTCTGTGCTATGGTTAAGCTCAATCATTTTAGCGGTTGTCAGGTTAAAGTAAAAGTGATACGCATCATCGGGGGCCGAGCCTATCGGGTCATCAAAGGTGATATCGCAGGCATACCATTCGCCATCAAGCTCTATTGCGTTCCATTTATGTCCGCCGCCTGCGGTGCCAACAATTCCGGTGCAGTTAATACCAACGCGGAGCATCAGGGTTTGGAAGGCTTCGGAATACGATTCGCAAACGCCGTAGCCGTTAACGATAATACCATAAGCGTTCCAGTTATCCTCGTTTATACCGTTCCATCTTGCCGAAAGGTTGTAGTGCGAGTTTTTAAGAATATAGTCATAAATCAGGCGTTCTTTTTCAACCGCGGGAGCATCGGCGGGAATGGTTGATACAATGCTTTCAACCTTTTTATCAAAGACGGCTTTTTTGGCGAGAATGCTCTCTTTTAGCTCGGGGGTTATGGTTGCGGGGGTGTGGCCGTAGGTGCAGTAGGTTTTTCCATCGGAATAGCAAAAGAGAATTTGCGCTTTGTTCTCCTGTCTGTAAAGAGTTAGGGTATTGCCGAGGTAAAAATGCTCGGGGTTATCAAACATATAGATAAAGTAAATATAGTAGTTTCGGCTTTCAGCAATCTTTTTTGGAAGGTCAACCGAGGGCTCGAGGTTCGATATCGCCTTATCAATGGCGAGATACCATTCCTTCTGCTCGGCAGTTAGGGTTGAATAAAGATAGCGCTCGGTAATGGGCAGCGCGGTATGCTTCTGTCCCATTGTATAATTATAGGTCGGTTTAGAGGGGCTGACCGGCTTCGGAGCAGGTTCGGGTTGCGGCTCCGGCTCCGGTTCAGGTTGCGGTTCCGGCTCAGGTTCGGGATTGGGCTCCGTTTCGGGCTGAGGCTCGGGAGTTGGCTCGGGAGTCGGCTCGTGCTGAGGCTCTGTGGGCTTCTCCTCTTCGGGCTGTGGCTTTACCGAAGGTCTTGGAGTAACCTTATCAATGGTTGGAATAGCGGGAGCGGGAGTAGGAGTCGGATTCTTTTTATCGGGCGCCGACGGAGCATTGAGCTCAATGGTAATACTGCCGTCATCATTTTCTTTGGTTGTGGTTTTATAGCCGCCTTCCTCTAATCGGTCGGCAAAATCCTCTATGCTCGAAACATTCTCGAAGGAAAGTTCTTCCTGAGGGCTTTCGTTTTTTATCTCCTCGGTCGCAACCGATGAGGTGTTGGCCATGGTATCCTCGGGCGCGTTTTTTTCGCCGCAGGCAGAGAGCGAAAGAGCGAGCGCGAGAGAAAGAGTGAGTGAAATAAGTTTTTTCATAATAAAATCCCCTTTATCGGTGTTTTTGGGCGCTGAAGTCCTTACACTAATAAAGGGGTTTTGAAAATCGATTTGGTTTTATTTTTTGCGAAAAATTTTTGAATTTTAACTTCCTACCGAAACATTGCCGTTGTTTGCCGTTGCGGCGAGTGCGTCGAGGTTGGGCGATGCGCCGATTAGAGTTATGGGCTTGGTTGTTCCCGTAAAGGTTCCGGAAGTATAACCTACGAAAGCATCGATTTCTATAGTTCCGCGAAGCGAGGAACAACCCGAAAACGTTCCGTCGAGGTTGGTGACCGACCTCGGTATTTTTGGAACGGTTGTAAGCGATTTACAGCCGCTAAATGCTTGTGCCATGTAGCCGACACCATAGGGGATATTGGGAACTGTTTTAAGTTTATGACAATCCAAAAACGAACTCGACATAGATTCAACACCCGAGGGTATGGTTGGAACGGCTGTTAAGTTATAGCAATATGCAAAGGTCGCTTGCAGGGCCTTAAGGCTTGCGGGCAGATTGGGTATCGAGGTTAAGCCCTCGCAGGAATAGAAGGTTTTATCCATTGTAACAACCGAATCGGGAATGGTTGGAATCGAGGTAAGCGAGGTGCAATCAAAGAAAGCATAATCCAGATTGGTGATGTCGGACGGAAAATTTGTTACCTCGGTTAGCTTTGTGCAGCCCGAGAAGGTTTTTTTCAGCGAGGTAACGGTATTGGGCAGGCGGGGCGAGGTGGTAATATTTTCGCAACCATAAAAAGCAAAAGCGGCAGAGGAAATGTTCTGTCCGTTTATGGTGGAGAGAACATCCGAAAAGGTGGCTTTGGTGGTATCATTTGCGCGAACCGACCAGGTGGTAGCCTTTAGCTCGCTCAAAGTCATATTTGCGGCACTGTTGGGCTCGGTCTTGGATTCCGAGGCGTTAAGGTATCCGCAGAAATAGGTATAATCCTCGGTAATGAGGGTGTCGCCAACCTGGGCGGCGGCGGGGACCCGCTCTCCTGCCGCATATTTAGCTCCCGTAACGGTTATATAGGTAGCCCCTGCGGGAACGGCATAGCGGGTGTCGGCCTCCTCCGAGCTTGTTGCATCTTCCGCACTTACGGTAGTTTCACTCGATATATCACTCGAATCATAGCTCGAAACAAAATCAGAATTAATATCAGAGCTTACATCTGCGCCGGTATCAACGATAGAACTCGTTATGGGCGGGGCATCCTTCTTTTGATTGTTATAAACAACCGCGGCGGTTCCCGCGCCACCAACAACAAGAGCACCCGCAATAATTCCGGCAACAACCTTTGCGCTGATGCCTGTAGCGGCAACCCCTGCGGTAGCGGCTCCCGCAACTCCCACGGCGGCACCTGCGGCTGTTGCGGCGGCTCCTGCGGCAATACCCGCCGAAACGGTAACTCCCGTTGCGGCCGATACCCCTTGGGCAATGGTGGCGGCCTTCGATATAGGCAAAACAGCCTTTCCCGAGCTTGCCAAAACCCAACGAATAAGTCCAAAAATTCCAAAAGAATGAAGGCGGATTCCGTTTTTCTTTTCGTAATCCTCAACGGCGCCTTTAAGGGCTTTTCGGGCATAGTTGAGCCTGCTCTTAACGGTTCCTTCCGAAACGCCCTGAATCTCGGCAATCTGCGAAACCGAAAGCTCCTCAAAATAATACATTAAAACGGCGCTTCGTTGCTCCTCCGATAATTCATCGAGGAGGGCGAGAATAGTCCTTTTAAAATCCTTTTGGTCAAGTGCCTCATCGGGTATAAACTCGGACGAGTCCTCTGATAATTCATCGAAAATCGAATGTCCTTCCTCGTCCTCGGAGATGATAACATCCTTTTTCTTTTTAAAATAGCGGGTGCATTGATGGTAGGTTATCTGCTTCATCCAGGTAACAAACGCGGCGGGCTCCTTAAGGCTTCCGAGCGTATTTATTATCTCAATAAAGGTTTCCTGGGTTATATCGCAGGCAAGCTCCTCATCCTTAACCGTTTTTAGAGCAAAATAATAAACATCATTATAAAACGCCGAAAAAAGCTCGCTTTGCGCCAAGGAATCTCCGTTTTGCGCCGCTGATACAAGCCCTATAAGCTGTTCCTTTTCCATCAAAAATCTCCCCATTTCTCAAAAGGCAAGAGCGCGAACATTTGGGACGCGCTCTCTTTTTTTAATATATCATATATATAGGTTGTTTGCCAGCCCTATTTGGGATTAACCAAAATTATAACCAATCTCAAACTCGAAGTATACTCCGTTGCTTAAGGTAGCGTTCGGCTTTAAGATGCAGTCGGTTCCAAAGGTAAAGGTATGAACGCGGTTCATATTAGAGGGGATTTGACCCATTCCGCGGGCATCAAAGGAGGCCGAAGCGATAAGCTGATTATTGGAATCAAAAACCTTAAAGGAACGAACAATAAAATCCTTGGTGGTTTTTGCGGTTCCGTTTATAACATAGCTTTCGGCATGGAGCTTGCCGTCCTCGCCCCAGTAAACGTGCTTGGGACGGATATAAACCTCGTTCGCAACCGATGCGGTGTTGCTTGCAAAATATTCATTTTTGACGGTAACCTGGGGCTTTGAAGAGGTAGTGGGTTTCGAGGAAGTAGCGGGCTTCGAGGAAGCAGCGGGTTTAGAAGAGGTTGCAGGCTTCTGGCTCGAGGTTGGATTTGTTGCAGGCTTCGAAGAGGTCGCGGGCTTTTTTGAAGAGGCCGGCTCCTCGGAGGAAACAGGCTTCTCCGGCTCGGGGGATTCTGTCGGCTCTTCGGTTTCGGGGGTGTTGTCGCCGTTTCCTGTCGGCTCGGATGTAATAGGAGCGGTCTGTTCGGAGGATGTATCCTCGGGAGTGGTTTCGGCGGGGGTTTCTTTACAAGCGGTGAGTGCGAAGGCGAGGGTTAAGATGAGTGCGATTGCTATAAGTTTTTTCATTTTGGGTTTCTCCTTTTATGTTTAAAAATTCGTGGCTTTTGTGCCTTACGTAAATGAAGGGGAGTTAAGAAACCGTTCGGTTTTATTTTTTTGAAAATTTTTTTAAATTTTGAAAAAGATATACCAAAAAAGGGAAAAATAATATATAATATCTATGCTATATAAATCAAGGAGGCAAAAATGAAAATAGCATTTTTTGATACCAAGCCATATGACCGCGCCGCCTTCGATAGGTATGGCGAGGAATATGGGATTAAATTTAAATATTTTGAAGCCAAGCTTAATGAGGATACCGCCGAGCTCGCCCAGGGGTATGATGGAGTTTGCGCCTTTGTTAATGATACCGTTAACGCGGCCGTTATAGATAAGCTTGCGGCCTTCGGCATTCGAGTTTTGGCGCTTCGTTGCGCGGGATTTAATAATGTTGATATGAAATATGCCTTTGGCAAAATTCATGTTTTGCGCGTTCCCGCGTATTCTCCCTATGCCGTTGCCGAGCATACAATGGCGCTCCTGCTTACCTCGGTTCGCCGAATCCATAAGGCCTATATCCGCTCTAAAGATTTTAATTTCAGCCTTGCAGGGCTTACCGGATTTGACCTTTATGGAAAAACCGTTGGCGTTATCGGAACAGGAAAAATAGGAAGGGTATTTATCGATATTTGTCGCGGCTTCGGAATGAAGGTTCTCGCCTATGATAAATTTCCCGCCGAGGGACTTGCCGACGGCGAAAACATAAAATATACTACCCTTGATGAGCTTTTTGCAAAAAGTCATATAATTTCGCTTCATTGTCCGTTAACCGAGGAAACCTATCATATGATAGATAAGGATGCCCTCGCCAAATGCCAAAAGGGCGTTATCCTGCTTAATACCTCGCGCGGCTCCCTGGTTGATGCCGATGCATTGCTCGATTCGATTAAGGAGCGTCACGTTGGCGCCGCTTGCCTCGATGTTTATGAGGAGGAATCCGACCTGTTCTTTGAGGATAACTCGGGTCACATAATGGAGGATGATACCCTCGCCCGACTTATAACGATGCCGAATGTTATAGTAACCTCGCATCAGGCCTTTTTAACCGAGGAGGCGCTCTCCAACATAGCCGAAACAACGGTTAAAAACATAGTTGAGTTTTTTGAAAACGGCAGTTGCCCAAACGAGCTTTGTTATCGAGGCGGCGTCGCGAGCGACTGTAAAAGCGGAAAATGCTTTTAAGGAAGGAGAAACCTAATGAATATAACCAAGGATATTAAATATGTAGGCGTAAACGACCATAAAATCGACCTTTTCGAGGGTCAGTATGTTGTGCCTAACGGAATGTCGTATAACTCGTATGTTATTATGGATGAAAAAATCGCGGTTTTCGATACCGTTGATGCGGCATTCACCCATGAATGGCTCGACAACCTCGGCAACGCGCTCGAGGGCAGAAAACCCGATTATCTTATAATTCAGCATATGGAGCCCGACCATTCGGCCAATATTATGAATTTTATAAAGACCTATCCCGATGCTATGGTAGTTTCATCGGCCAAGGCCTTCACGATGATGAAAAACTTTTTCGGAACCGATTTCGAGAACAAGCGAATAATAGTAGGTGAAGGGGATACCCTATCTCTCGGAAAGCATGAACTAACCTTTGTTACCGCGCCTATGGTTCATTGGCCCGAGGTTATTGTTACCTATGATAGCTATGATAAGGTGCTTTTCTCGGCCGATGGATTTGGGAAATTCGGCGCGCTCGATTGCGATGAGGATTGGGCCTGCGAGGCGCGACGCTATTATATAGGTATAGTTGGAAAATATGGCGCCCAGGTTGGGGCACTGCTTAAAAAAGCGGCGGGACTCGATATCGAAATTATCTGTCCCCTGCATGGACCTGTTCTTCGCGAAAACCTCGGCTATTATCTCGGCCTTTATAATACCTGGTCGAGCTATGCGGTTGAGGAGGAGGGCATAGTTATCGCCTATACTTCGGTCTATGGCAATACTAAAAAGGCAGTTTTGCAGTTGGCCGACCGCCTGCGTGCAAACGGATGCCCCAAGGTTGTTATTAACGACCTCGCCCGTTGCGATATGGCCGAGGCGGTTGAGGATGCATTCCGTTATAGCAAGCTCGTTTTGGCAACAACAACCTATAATGCCGAGATATTCCCCTTTATGCGTGAATTTATAAACCATTTAACCGAGCGCGGTTTTAAAAACCGAACTGTTGCCTTTATCGAAAACGGCAGCTGGGCTCCGCTCGCCGCAAAGGTTATGAAGGAGATGTTCTCGCAGAGCAAGAACATCAATTTTGCCGAAAACACCGTTAAGATTCTTTCGGCGCTAAACGCCGAAAGCTCGGCCCAGCTTGAGGCATTGGCCGATGAGCTTTGCCGCGAATATCTTGCCCAACATGAGGAAACCGCCAATAAAAACGACCTTTCGGCCCTCTTTAACATTGGCTACGGACTTTATGTTATAACCTCGTCGGACGGCAAGAAGGATAACGGACTAATAGTTAATACCGTAACCCAGGTAACCAATACTCCCAACCGCATCGCGGTTACCATCAATAAGGAAAACTACTCGCATCATATTATTAAGCAGACCGGCAAAATGAATATCAACTGCCTAACGGTTGATGCGCCCTTTGCGGTTTTTGAGGCGTTTGGATTTAGAAGCGGCCGAAATGTTAATAAGTTTGAAAACTGCGAGCCGCTCCGCTCGGATAACGGGCTCGTTTTCCTCCCACGCTATATTAATTCCTTTATGTCGCTCAAGGTTGAGCAGTATGTTGACCTTGATACCCATGGAATGTTTATCTGCTCGATAACCGAGGCTCGCGTTCTTTCCGATCGCGAAACCATGACCTATACCTACTATCAGGACAACGTTAAGCCCAAGCCCGAAACCGAGGGCAAAAAGGGATTTGTTTGTAAAATTTGCGGCTATGTTTATGAGGGCGATACCCTGCCCGAGGACTTTATTTGTCCCCTTTGTAAGCATGGCGCCGCCGATTTTGAAGAAATAAAATAATTTTTAAGGAGAGATAAAAATGAAAAAGTATGTATGCGATGCCTGCGGCTGGGTTTATGACGAGGCTTTGGGCGACGAGGAAAACGGAATCGCCCCCGGCACCAAATGGGAAGACCTCCCCGAGGATTTCGAGTGTCCCTTATGCGGTGTTGGCAAGGACCTTTTCAGCGAAGCAGAATAATAAAAAAAGACCGATGAACGGAGCGCTCATTTAGGCAAATTATCCCTAATTGAGCGCTCCGAATTTTATCGGTCTTTTTTTAATCGAGAAAAATTAACATCTAATCGGTTGACACTGTGACCCTCGCCATATTATACTTAAAACAAGAAGATATGGAGGTAGGCTATGAAAGAAAAGTTTGCGCGCCTAAAGGCAACAAATATAATAATGCTAACCATAGCGGGAATTATAAACGCAATAGGTGTTGTTTGCTTTTTAACCCCTGTTCACCTCTATGATAGCGGCATCTCGGGAACCTCGGTTCTCCTCTCGCAGGTAACGCCCGCATGGGCAACCCTTTCGGTTTTCCTGTTAATTCTTAATATTCCGCTTTTTCTTTATGGCCTTCGCCGCCAGGGAAAGCTTTTTACCCTTTATTCGATTTATGCCGTTGTTATATATTCGGTAGCGGCATGGCTTATAACCGATGTTTTGCCGATTGATGTTGATTTTGCATCTCCGCTTGCAGGAACCGACCTTTTGCTTTGCGCGCTTTTCGGCGGTCTTATTTCGGGTATCGGAAGCGGCCTCGTTATTCGAAACGGCGGCGCTATTGATGGTGTTGAGGTTATGGCCGTTATATTCGCAAAGCGAATAGGTATATCGGTTGGAACCTTTGTTATGATGTTCAATATTCTGCTCTATGTTGCGGCAGGTGTTGTTCTCAAGGATTGGATTTTGCCGCTTTATTCGATAATCGCCTATGCTGCCGCTTTAAAAACAGTAGACTTTATCGTTGAGGGTGTTGACCGCGCAAAATGCGCTATGATAATAACAAGTGAGCCTGATAAAATTTGCGCCGAGCTGATGGAAACCTTTGAAACGGGCGCAACCAAGATAGATGTTATCGGTGGCTATTCCAACAGCCCAAAAACAATGGTTTATTTTATAGTTAATCGTTTCCAGGTTATAAAGCTCAAGGAGATAGTTCATAGCATCGATAAGAGCGCCTATATAACCATAAGCGAGGTTGCCGATATCTTTTCATCAAACCAGAAAAAATAAAAAGGATGGGATAACCCATCCTTTTTTATTTTGCGGCTGTCTTTTTCTTAACTATATAACGATAAAGCAAAATACCCAAAAGGCTGATGGCGGCGGTTGCGGCATAGAGAATAACCGCGCCGAGGTATTGTCCCGTTCCAAGCATATGTCCGCCTATGGTTGAGGTTAAAACCGAGGGGATGCGCGCGGTTAGCGATATAGCGAGGAACGAGGAGAGCTGAATATCTGTAAGCCCTATAAAATAGGTGATAAGGTCTTTAGGAGTTCCGGGTATAAAGAAAAGCAGAAAAACCAGCGCATCGCGCCGCTTTTCGGTATTAATAAAGCGAAGACTGTTAATCTTTTCTCGGGAAATAAAGGTTTCAACCAACCTTATTCCAAACTTTCGGGTTAAAAGAAAGATAAGAACGGTTCCAATCGCAACGCCTACATAGCAAATAACCGTTCCCATAAAGGGGCCAAAGGCCAATCCCGCGCAGGATTCCAACAGTTCTCCCGGAATAAGGGCAATAAAAACCTGCAAAATCTGGAGCGCGAGCAAAACAAGCGGCGACCATAGTCCGAAGGAATTTATATAATCGCGGAATTCAGTTTTTGAAAAGGATGCGAGCCAACGCCCAATAAACAGGGTTGCCAACAGGACTAAAACTGCCGCAATCGTTAGCGAAACGCCCGCAAAAATTCGCCGTTTTCGGCGATAAAGATTAGCCTCTTTTTCCATTTTATAACAAACCCCAACAAAATTTTTGAACAAAATTATTATACACGAAAAGAAAATCAATATCAACAAGATAAATATAAAACCCCGCCTTGTAACCAAAAGGGCAGGGTTTTATTTGTTTTAAATCTCAACCGAACATTCGAGGTCGGCTATCATTATTTTGTGCTCGCCGCGGTTTTTGGCGGTTTTCATATTCTCATCGATATAGGTAAAATCCTCATCCGTTAGGGTGAACTCAACCGTTTTGCGGTCGTCCGGGCGGAGATTTACTTTAGAGAATTTTCGCAGCTTCTTTATAAATGGTGTAGTCGGGCAATACATCATACGAACAAAGAGCAAAACGCTCTCGTCAATCTCGTAACTGCCCTTGTTTTCGACGCAAACCGAAACATAAACCTTGCCATCGACGCCTACTTTAGCCTTAAGGTCGCTATACTCTATGGTTGTATAGGATAGGCCGTAGCCGAAGGGATACCAAGCGGCGGGCGAGGCCGAAACATAGTCGCGTCCCGGTGCTCCGGGTGCTCCGGGGCGCTTATAAAAGCTGCCGCGGGCCGACATTTTATGGTTGTAATAGCAGGGGATATGACCTGTTGATTGCGGCATCGAGAATGAAAGCTTTGCCGAAGGGGTTTTATCGCCAAAGATTAGATTGGCAAAGGCGTTACCGCTCTGCTCGCCGCCACCCCATGAGAACATAAATGCGTTGGCTTTTTCTACCTCGTCTTTGATAGTAAAGGGGCGACCTGCATATAAAACAAGCAATGTTGGCTTGCCGAGGGCGATTATTTCGTCGAACAGCTTTTTCTGCGAGGGCGGGAAATCGAGAGTATGGGTGTCGTAACCCTCGCCGCAGGTGATTTCGTTATCCTTAAAGCCGCCGCCGCCAACTCCGCCGCCGCCATCGGTGCTATCGCCCAATACGAGCATAACGGTATCGGCTTTGCGGGCGGTTTCAACCGCTTCGGCTATCATTTCATCGGTATAAGAAAGGTGGCCGCAGCCGCGAGCATATAAAACTCGCTCCTCGCCAAGGCGGTTCTTTATTCCATCATAAAAGCTAACAAAATCTTCGGTTTGAGCTATGTAATCGCCCATAAAGCTATCCTTTGCGTTATTGCCGATAACGGCAACGCGACCAACCTTCTTTTCATCGAGCGGCAACATACCATCATTTTTAAGCAGGAGTATCGATTGCTCGTCGAGCTTAAGCGCCAGTTCTTTAGCGGCGGCAGTGTTCATCGGCTCGCGTGTCGCGCAGGGGTTTTCAAAGAGGCCAAGCTCGAACTTGAGCTTTAAGATATTAAGAACTGCGTTATCAATAAGGCTTATATCGATTTCGCCCGCTTTAGCGGCGGCGCGGAAGGCGTCGCCATAGCCCTTGGGCTCGGGAGCCTCGATATCAATTCCGGCTTCCAGCGCCATCTTACCCGCAGTTAGAAAATCGGGGGCAACAAACTGAAAATCATTAAGCATATGAACTGCGCCCCAGTCGGATATCAGGGTTCCATCGAAGCCCATTTCGCCGCGCAGAATGTCCTTTAGCAGCTTACGCGAGGCATGAACAGGCTCGCCATCAACCTCGTTATAAGAGGGCATTATCGATTTAACGCCCGCATCAATGCATTTTTGGAAGGGCTCAAGCATAACCTCGCGAATCTCGCGCTCGCCAACATGGGCGGGGGTAAGATTTATGCCTCCCTCGGGAACACCATAGGCTATAAAATGCTTTGCCGTTGCGGCAACGCCCTCTTCCTGCACGCCCTTAACATATTGGGCGCCCATCTCACCAACGAGGTAGGGGTCTTCACCGTATGCTTCTTGCGAGCGGCCCCAACGGGGGTCGCGCGGGATATCGATATTGGGTGCGAAAACCTGGCGAACACCAACCGCGCGCGCCTCTTTTCCTATAATTTTTGCCATTTCATAGATAAGAGAGGGGTTAAAGGTTCCGCCCAGACCCGCGCATTGGGGAAAAGCGGTAGCTTTCGGATGATAGAATCCGTGAAGCGATTCAAAAGCCATAATAAGCGGAATTCCGAGTCGGGTTTTATTTAAAAAGTAATCCTGCATTTTATCGAGCGCTTCGGGGTCCTCAAGGTTGCCGAGGTTGCCGAAAGCGCCGCAACGCGGCGGCAGGTCTTTCTCCGCGGCAGAATCGGCTGCAACGGCCGCAAGATTCGAAAAAAAGACCATCTGGTCGATTTTTTCATCAATAGTCATTTTCGAGAGCAGGTCGCGTGCCCGCTCCTCGGATGAGAGGTTGGGGTTTTTATACATAATAACACCTCATTGCGTTTTTTACCTGTTTCAATTATACCGAACAGGGCAATATTTTGCAATAAATAAAACCCCTTCCGCAAAAGTAGAAGGGGTTGTTGATTGTGTAAAAATACAAACCTAAATATCCTATAAAGAACAAAAATAATTATTCTCTATCAACTATTAGGAAAAATGTTTAGTTACATACAATACGGAATTTACGTTTTATACTTTATATCTTTACGTTCTCGCAGTTTTTAAGATAAAAGTTTTTGTCCCAGTTCGCGCGAAGGTCTTCGGGGATGGTTATTCTTTTGCAGTCGACCACAGAAGAGCAAACGCCGTCAAGATAAAACACGTTTCTTCCGTTTTCTGCGCGCAGATAGCGGCAATCCGCCGCCAAATCTTCCCTTGTTGCAGTAAAGGGAGCGGGGATAATATCAAGTGACATATTGTTTATAGAAATATTTCTTATTTTTCCGCCTGTTTGCGAAATCATAAACGCACCCGCAAAGGATGCGGCGTGGAAATTGTTAATGTTTACGTTTTGGATAGTGCTGTCATTATATTCGCGCATATAAATCGGGAACGATACGTTTTTGGCAACAACATTGCTTATAATAACGTCTTCAAATACTGTGCGACCTTCGGGGTTATATGAGGTTGTAAGGTTGAAGGCCTTGGCGGCGCGATGGATTATAACATTGGAAACGGTTACGTTGCGGATGTGTCCCTCGCCCTTGTAGCCGAAGAGCCGTATAGCGCTTGAGCTGGTGGCAAGAACGCAGTTGGTGATGGTAACGTTTTCGCAAATTTTCAGTCCGTTTGTGAGGCGCACGGCATCGCAACGCAGCGCGATGGCGTCATCGCCCGTGTCGATAACACAGTCGGAAATGGTAACGTTGCGGCAGGTGTCGATATGTATGCCATCGGTGTTAGCGTGGAAACGCTCGTTAAAGCAGCGGTATCCCCGTATCTGCACGTTCTCGCACCCCTGAAGCAACATACAGAATGCGGGCGCATTGGTTATGGTAATATCGGTTACTTTTATGTTGGTAGAGCCAACAAAAACAACCAGCGGGCCCGGGCGGGGATTGGACAAATCCTTTTGCAGTGAGAACCCATAGCTCCAAATATATGCGCGGAAACCCTCGCATTTTTTGCATACATCAAATATTTCTTCGCCGTTGCCATCGATACGGCCAAGTCCGGTTATGGCAACGTTATCGGCTTTGTGGGCGATTATCAAGTTGCGCCAGTCACAATATTCTGAAGGCATTAAGCCGTAACTTTCGGGGTATGCATCGGGGCCATTATAGTCTGTGAAATTTCCGCTTGCCTTTAAAACTGCGCCCATTTCCAGATGCAGTTCGACGTTCGATTTTAAGTATATAGTACCCGTAACAAACGTACCCGAAGGAACCAAAACACGACCGCCGCCGTTTTTGTGGCACTCGTCAATGGCCGACTGAATAGCAGGGGTGTTGACTTTAACCCCGTCCGCCATAGCACCGAAATCTTTAATGTTATAAAACATAGCAAAACCTCCCTTTGC
>SVPK01000041.1 GCA_015065875.1 Oscillospiraceae bacterium | reverse complement strand
AGGGAGGATATTCTATGGCAATCAATCACCAGAAAACTACCGAAATGGCAAAAGAATTATTCCGCGAGGAGCGCAGTTTAATGCGTCTTGACGGATGGTTCCTTTCAAAGGAAATCGGCATGAAATATGAGCATGAGACAGAGGGTATGTCCAAAATGCGTAAAACCGCATACCTGCTCAAGAAAATCGCCGCCGAGCTTCCCATCTCAATTAGCGATAATGCTGTTTTCGCAGGAACACAGCGCGATGCTTTCGCTCGCAGCTATGCACTTATCAATCCTTCGTTCCGCGTTGAGACCTTCTCGGGCTACTGCGACCCCACCGCCGTTTTTGGCGATATCGAGCCCAATGAGGATATCACAAAAGAGCGCCTTGATACCGTTAAGGCTCATGATAAGAAGACCGATTACATAAAGGATTTAACCAAGGTTTATGATGCCGCCGAGAACTATACAAAGGAAGTTGCTTTCTTTATCGAGCAGGTAACCGGACACGTTATTCCCGATATGCGCCATGCTTTGGCAGTCGGTGTTAATAAAATGAAGCGCGAAATCGAAGCCAATATGGCCAAAACCGATGATAAAGAGCGTCTTGATGGTTTTGCCGCTATGCTTGATTCGCTTGATGCTGTTTTAATTTTTGCCGCCCGCTATAGAGAGATTGCTCTCGAAAAGGCAGTTGGCGATAAAAAGGAACAGTTTACCCGCCTTGCAGATGCTCTTGCTCGCGTTCCCGCAGAGGGCGCTCGCAACCTCTTTGAGGCTATTCAGGCATTTATTCTCATGTGGCAGGTTATGTGTCTTGAGCAGGCTCCCAACCCGTTTGCTTTCTCGGTTGGTAATGCCGACAGAATCTTTGAGCCCTATCGCGCTATGGAGAATCTCTCCCGCGAGGATACTGCCGCTCTCTTTAAGCACCTTCTTGTTTTCTACAACGTTGCAGACCGCAGCTGGGCTATCAGCCAAAACCTTATTGTTGGCGGTAAGGACCTGGAAGGCAACGACCTTACAAACCTTTGCTCTTATGCCCTGCTTGATGCTTATTATGATATGAACCTTCCGCAGCCGATTCTTTCGGTTAAGCTTCATAAAAATACACCCGATAAGCTCTATGAAGAGCTCGGACGTTTCTTCTTTACACCCGGTTGTCTTACCCCCTCGCTCTTTAACGACGATTCTGTATTCGAGGTTCTTCGCAATGCAGGCGTTGCCGACGAGGACCTTGCCGATTACTCAATCGCAGGTTGCCAGGAGCCGCTTATTATGGGTAAGGATAACGCTAATACCACCAATAGCTGGCTCAACCTCGGTAAGATTCTTGAACTCACCTTAAGCGACGGTGTTTCCACCATCACAGGTGAGCGCATCCTTCCCGCCACTGGCGATAGCGCCGAAACCATCCTTAAGAATCTGCGCGAGCGCTTCTATGCAAACTGCCAGTTCATTATTAAAGAGATGACCAAGGCCGCAAACGGTGCTTCCCGCGCTATATCCAACCTCCCCGTTCCCTTCCTTTCGACCCTTATGGGCGGAATCGAATCGGGCTATGATATGCGCGATACAGTTCACCAGGGAACCAAGTATAACGGTAGCGGATGTCTTATCCATGGTCTTGCCGTTGTTGCAGATAGCTTTATCGCTGTTGATTCTCTCCTTGCTGAAAGACCGCAGGATGCAGAACGCCTCATAACCGCTCTTGCAAACAATTTTGAGGGCGATGAAGAGCTTCATGAATATCTGCTCGGTTGCAAGAAATACGGCAACAATATAGCAGTTGTTGACGATGAGGCCGCAGAGGTTGCTTCGAAGGTTGCCGATATGGTTGCCGCAGAGAAAAACTACCTTGGCAATCCCTTCCGTCCCGACTTCTCCTCTCCCTCTACCCACCTTACCTATGGTTATTGGGTTGGCGCTCTGCCCGATGGCAGAAAGTCGAGAGAGATGATGAACTATGGTGTTGACCCGCTTTACGGCGATGCACATCAGGGACTCGGCTTCCGCGTTCTCTCTTCCTTCAAGCTCCCCTACATGAAGATGAACGGCGGTTTTGCTTCTCACTTTGGTATCGACCCCAACTACTTTACCGGTGCTACCTATGAGGAAAAGGGTATTGAATTTAAGAATAAGGTTATGCGCCAGTTCTTCTTCAACCCGCTCAATGATAAGCTTTCCCCCTTCTATCTCTATGTTAACGTTACAACCCCTGAGATGCTCCGTAAGGTTCTTGCAAATCCGAAAAAGTATGCTCCGAGCGGTGTTTACATTATGCGTATTCACGGAACCTTTGTTAACTTCCTTGATCTTTCTCCCGCTATTCAGCAGGATATAATCAAGCGTCTCGACCTTAAATCCACAACCTTGGAGTGTTAGTATGTTCGTTTTAGGTATTGATATTGGAACAACAACGATATGTGTTTCGGCTGTTGACAGCAAAACAGGTATCGGAAAAAAAGCCATAACGGTTAATAGCGAAAGCTTTATTGAAACCGATAAGGCTTTTGAAAAAATTCAGTCGGTTGATATTATTGAGGGCAAAGTCTTTGACCTTCTCGCGCAGGTTCGCGAGGAGGCCAAGGATATATGTGCCATCGGCGTTACAGGACAGATGCATGGCATTGTTTATACCGATGAAAACGGTATAGCCTGCAGCACTTTAGCTACCTGGCAGGATGGCCGCGCCGCCCAAAAGGCCGAGGATGGAAAAACCTACTGCGAGCAAATAAAGGAGCTTACCGGATATTCGGTTGCCCCCGGATATGGTCTCGCAACCCATTATTATAATCTTAAAAACGGTCTTGTTCCCGCTAATGCACGTAGCTTTTGCACCATTCATGATTACATCGCTATGCGCCTTTGCGGCAGAAAGACCCCGCTTATGCATTCCTCGGATGCCGCAAGCTTTGGCCTTTTTGATATAAAGAACGCCTGCTTCGATATAGCGGCTTGCGAAAAGCTCGGTTTCGACCTTTCAATGCTCCCCGAGGTTACTGCTGATACCGCATCTGCCGGATTCTATGAGGATATCCCGGTTAGCGTTGCTATCGGCGATAACCAGGCAAGCTTTATCGGCTCGGTTGATGATAGCGAGAATACCATTCTTGTTAACATTGGAACAGGAAGCCAGATATCGGTTAAGGGCGAGCGCGATACCGCATTCCCCTCGGGCGAGGTTCGCCCGCTTACAGGTGATGATTTTATCTTGGTTGGAAGCGCACTTTGCGGCGGCAGAGTTTATGCCTGCCTTGAAAAATTCTTCCGCGAAACCTTCCGTTTACAGGGTGGCGGAGATGAATCGGCCTACCGCTTTATGGATGAAATCGCCGAAAGCTTTTACCCGCTCGATAACGAACTGGTAATCGACACTGCCTTTTCAGGCAAGCGCTCGAACCCCGATGTTCGCGGCAGTATAACCAATATATGCACCGATAACCTTACCCCCGCTCACCTCATCTGCGGTGTTCTCAAGGGCTCGGTTCGCGAGCTTTATGATATGTATCTTGAGGTTAGCGATACCCTAAAGGTTAAGCCGACCAAGCTGGTTGGCTCCGGAAACGGACTCCGCAAGAGCCCTGTTTGGAGAAAAATGTGTGAAGAGATGTTTGGGCTTTCGATGTCGGTTCCCGCTCATAAAGAGGAAGCGGCCTACGGCGCTGCAGTTTTTGCGCTTGCCGCCTGCGGAATCTGCGAAAGCATAAAAGACGCACAGAAAATTATTAGATACATAGGTGAATAAAATGAACAAAAGTGATATTGTTAAGAGCCCTATTTTTCTAAACCGTAACCGCGTTGGCCGTATTTATACCGGCGGAAAGCTTTTTGCGGGCTTTTTTGGCGATGAACCGGTTGATGGCTTTTTGCCCGAGGAATGGGTTTGCTCATCTGTTGAGGCCCTAAACGAAGGTAGCGATATTGAGAATGAAGGTATCTCAACCGTTCGCGGAACCGATATTCTTTTCTCCGACCTTTTGACAGAATATAAAGAGGAAATGATTGGCCCCCGCCCTGATTTCCCTGTTCTTGTAAAGCTGCTTGATAGCGCCATTCGCTTACCCATTCAGGCGCATCCCGACCGCGAATATTCTGAAAAATATTTAAACTCCAGCTACGGAAAAGCCGAATCCTGGATTGTTGTTGATACCCGCGAGGATGCCTGTCTTTACTTTGGCTTTAAGGATAAGATGACCAAAGAGGAGTTTAAGGAGGCAGTTGCAAAGAGCTATGATGAGCCCGATTATATGCAACCGCTTCTCAACCGCGTTCCTGTTAAGAAGGGCGATATATATTTAGTTCCCGCCAAAATGGTTCATGCCATAGGCGCAGGATGCCTTATCCTTGAAACACAGGAGCCCTCTGACTTTACCATCCAGCCCGAAGCTTGGTGTGCAGGAAACCGTATTTCGGAGCATACCATGTATCTCGGATTGCCTGCAGATATCGCTCTCGATGTATTTAATTTTGATATATTCGGAGAGGAAGCGGTTCGCCGCGCAAAGAAGGAGCCGAAGGTTGTTTATGAAAAAGGCGGCGTTAAGCGCGAGGCTCTTATCTCCTATGATGATACCCCCTGCTTCGCAGTTAACCGCATAACCGTTTCGGATTCAAAAACCGACGACCTTATCGCTCCCGCCATCTATATCGTTACCGAAGGCGAAGGCGAGATAATCTGCGGCGAGCAAAAGACCGCAGTTAAAAAGGGTGATTATTTCTTCGCTCCTTATAGCATTAAGGGCAATTTCTCGGTTGCTTCGAGCTCCGATATTGAGCTTGTTGAATGTTTGCCCGCAAAGGAATAATTAAAAACGATACGAGTCGCAGATAGCGGCTCGTATCTTTATTTTAAACAGTTTTTGTTTTTGTTTTGATATCCCATAAATTTTGTTATTTATTTATAATCATAATATAAACCTATAATTTCGGAGTGATATGTTTATGAACAATATAAAACGAGTTACACTCGAGGTAAGCCTAAAGCCCTTTAAGAGCACCGATACTGCGGTTATCGAAAAGGTTTGCGAGAAAGCCTTTATGCAATGGAAAAATCTTTTGGATAATGCCCTTGAGGTTGGTGTTATGCTTTGGACTGCCGACGGAAGCGAGCTGCTCGACTATCGCGGCAATTTGGATGATACCTTTGAATGGGCTCATTTTTTGGGCGGTGCCAATGTTAAAATGGATTGGGATCGCAAAAACGACCCCGATGGAATCGGACTGCATACCCGTAATTACCCCTATATGGACAATGCCCCCGAATATACATATCGCGACCTTAAAAACATTGTTTCGATAATAAAGGAAGTTGGCGCACGTATAACCGGCAAGCCGATTTTTGTTGGAACAACCTTCGACCCCGGCCCCGAATTCGCCGTTTCGGATTTTAAATACAACCGCCATAACGAGATATGCGAAGGCGGCTCTATGGGTAAAAAGAGTATGGTTTGTTGCTATGGAGTTTTAAACGGCGATGATGTTACCTATGCCGCATATCCAAACGGAATCCCCGACGGAACACCCTTCGGAACCTTCCTTGGAAAGCAATCAGAGATATTCCTATCCGATATGGGATTTGATTTTATTTGGCTTTCAAACGGCTTCGGATTCGGAACCGAAACCTGGGGCGTTTCGGGCGCTCTATTTGATGGCAAAGCCTTTTATGATGAAAAGCTGGATGACTGCCGCGAAAAGATTGCAAACTTCTGGAAGCTTTTCTATAAAGAATGTCACTACCCTGTTCAAACCCGCGGAACCAATCTTACGGTTGGAGCGGATTTCGCATCCGATGGTGTTGACCATGGAATGATTTACGAACTCAATCCCGAGCTCCTTCCCCCGCCCAACTCTCCTTGGGCCGCACTTGATGGTAACTTTGGTCTTGAACTTGCAGGATATATGTCGCGCGCGGCAGAGCTTCCAAACGAGGATTACCTGTTCCGCTTCTATGTTCACGATATTTGGTGGATAAACAGTCCCTGGATTGACCGCTATGAAGGCCAACCGCACGATATCTATCTGCCTACTGCAACCTCAAGAATCGATAAGGATGGTAAAACGGTTGTTGCCAATCATATCAATTTCCTATCGATTGACGACAGCTACGGCGAAATGCCCGACCGTTGCCCCAACGAGGTTATCCCTTATATACTCAATTCATATGTAAATGCTCCCGATGATGCCGCTCCCTTTGTTTGGGTTTATCCCTTCTCCGAATACAATAATATGACCAGTGGTCGACTCGAAAAGAGCTTTTTTGAGGATTGGTATTTCATTGCCGCACTCAACCATGGTTTCCCCGTTAACTCGGTTGTTTCTACCGATAATTTTATTAAATTATCAAAGGATAAGCCCGAAACCTTCAAGGGCCGCGTTCTTGTAACTCCTATGCCGAGCGATGGCGCAGCCGTTTGCGATGCTCTTTGCGATTTTGTTCGTGAGGGCGGAAATATTATGGTTTATGGCTCCCTAAAAGGCGCCGATGAAAGAATCCTTAATCTTCTCAATATCGCGCGAGATGAGGAAATTTTCGGCGATTTCACCGTTACGGACTACACCGATATTTCGGGTGAACTGCTCGATGATGAGGTTGTCAATGAAATTTCCTATAACGGAATATTTACCGATGGCGGTCTTTCGGCCGTAATAAAGAACGAGGATGACTCTACAAAGGTTTTAGCAACTGCAACACAGGGCGATAAGACCCGCGTTCTCGCACTTGCTCATCGCGTTTCTGAAGGCACTGCTATTTGGTGTCGCGGTTGCGATTGTTCGCGAAAGCCGGTTGACGATAACGATGCCGCCAAGAAGGATGACACCGTTCACTATGATTCCTTCCCCGCTGAAACCTTGATGCGAAAGGCCGCAAAATACGCAGGCTATAATTTCCGTTTTGAAAAGCTCAACCGTTATTCTCCCGAACCCGTTATCCTTATGCATCGTTCCAACGGCGCCGTTTGGTTTAACGGATATTGTCCCGATACGACGGTTGGTATAACCCTTAATACCCCGCTCGGCGCTCCGCTTATGTTGGCCAATGAATGTGTTGTTGAGGGCGATAGCGCTACCTATCATATGCCGCGCGCATGGCGCCATGAATGCCGAGTATTTGTAACCAACGGCAAAAAGGGCGTTGTTCATGCAAAGGATAATATTGCGACCGCATACAGAATTAAGCGCAGAATGATTGTTGAGGGGCTTGAGGATGCTACCGTTTATGTTATCCCCTATTCCGACCCGGAAAAGACATTCTTCCTGCTTAACTCCAATTTCCCGCACTTTGTATCACAAACTCCTTTTACCTATGAGCTTGTTGATTCGGTATTCGGAAAGGTTTATAAGCTGACCGGAATTACGGGAAAATTGCTTATTTCTGAAAAAATGTAATTTATAAAAAGAAAAGCAGTAGTCAAACGACTACTGCTTTTTTATTTTTAGTTATCTTGAAACTCTGTGAGCAATATGAAGGTCATCCGCATTGAGAACCTTTTTCATATTAAGGGCTTCATAGATATCGTAGTTTACGATTTCGCCCTGCTTATAAGCAATAACACGGTTGCCTATACCCTCTTTAAGAAGCTCAACTGCATAGAAGCCCATCTTTGTTGCCATAACACGGTCGCGAACTGTGGGGTTGCCGCCGCGCTGAACATGGCCCAGAATGGTAGGACGGGTGCCAACGCCTGTTGCCGCTTCAATCTCCTTCGACATAGCCTCAACATCGCAAAGATTTTCGGCTACAACAACGATAAAGTGCTTTTTGCCCTTTTCCTTTGCGGCAAGGATACGGTCAATAACATCAGTCTTGAGGTCATATTTTATTTCGGGAACCAAAATAGCTGTTGCGCCAACTGCGGTTCCAACCTCATAAGCGAGATAACCTGCATGACGGCCCATAACCTCAACTATGGAGCAACGGCAATGCGACTGAACGGTATCGCGAAGCTTATCGGTCATTTCGCAGGCGGTATTCATAGCGGTATCGAAGCCGATGGTATATTCGGTTGAAGAAATATCATTATCGATGGTTGCGGGAATGCCTATACAGGGAATACCTTGAAGCGAAAGGTCGCGCGCGCCGCGGAAGGAGCCATCGCCGCCGATAACAACAATGCCCTCAATGCCGAGTTCACGACAGGCTTCGGCCGCTTCTTTAACACCTTCCTGGGTTTTAAACTTTTCGCTGCGGGCAGTTCCGAGAATGGTTCCGCCGCGTTGGATAATATCCGAAACGCTACGGTCGCCCATATCAATAACGGTTTTGTTAAAAAGGCCTTCGTATCCATCAAGGATGCCCTTAACCTTCATTCCTCTGTAAAGTGCGGTTCTTACAACCGAGCGGACAGCCGCGTTCATTCCGGGGGCGTCTCCTCCGCTGGTTAAAACACCGATAGTGTTTAATTTCATAATTAGTTCAACTCCAAAACAATATCAAACGATATTATATAACTTTTTAGCAATTTTTTCAACATTATTTTGCTATAAATTTTTATCTTTTTTTAACTTTTAGGGCGCTTTTTTACGGCATTTACAAAAGCCGTTAAATAAGTTTTACATTTTCTTCGCCCAAAAGCTCTCTTAAGCGCTCAACTGTTTGCATCTTTGAGGCCTTTTTAACCCAAAGCTTTTCGGGTGCTAAAAGATTTTTTCTATCGTTCTCGGTAAATATAAAGGTTTTATATCCCTCTCCCGCCCTTTGGCTCGAAAGGATTTCCTTAACGGCATTAACGGCGGGGTCATTAATATTATTAACGCGGATATAAATTTTTTGCTCTTTTTTTGCCGTAACACCTGCAAGCTCGGCCTCGCTAATTTCTTCCATCTTTTCGATTATGAGTTCAACGGGGCGGTCTTCGCGCTCGGATATGGTTGCATTTATTTTATAGATTTTTCCCTCGGCGATATACGGCTTATAAAAGGAATAAACCTTTCCAAATGCAACCGCACTTATTGTTCCGCTCATATCCTCAAGCAATATATTGCAAAGCTGACTGTTGGATTTGGTTGTTTTTTCCTTTTTGGAGGAAATGAGCGCCGCAAGCGTTATACGTTGTCCATCGGAAAAATTATCAACATTAATGGTATTTATTCTCGGAAGGCGAAGCGCGGAAATATATTTATCATACTTTTTCATGGGATGCCCCGAAAGATAAAGTCCGGTTACTTCCTTTTCCATTTTAAGCAGTTCGGATGCCGAAAGTTCCTCACAAGGGGCTAAACGGAACTCTCCCGCCGCGTTATCTCCCCCGCCGAATAAATCAAGCTGACCTCCGCTTGTATATCGCTTATGGTCGGATACGGCGGCCAAAACGGCATCAACATTTTGAAGCATCTGACGGCGATTTTGCTCAAGTCCGTCAAGTGCCCCGCTCTTAATAAGGCCTTCGAGTGCGCGGCGATTCATATCTCTGCCGTCTGCGCGCAGACAGAAATCATACATTGAGGTATATGGTCCGTTTTGCTCGCGCTCGTCAATTAATCTCTCAATCATTCCGCGACCGAGGTTTTTTATGGCTAAAAGGCCAAATCTTATTCCGCCCTCGCAAACACTAAAGTCGCTTCGGCTACTATTAACATGAGGCGGCAGAATATCAAGACCGATTCTTTGACATTCGCAGGTATATTCATAAATTTTATCGGCCGAATCAAGCACACTTGTCATAAGCGCGGCCATATAGATATTGGGATAATGGCATTTAAGGTATGCCGTTCTGTATGCAACAACGGCATAAGCGGCGGCATGGGATTTATTAAAGGCATATGAGCTAAAGGCGCTCATTTCATCGAAAATTCGCTGTGCATCCGCTTCGCTTACTCCCCGCTTTACCGCACCTTCGCATAAAACGGTTCCGTCTGCGGCGATATCACCATAAACAAATGCGGCACGCTCGCGCTCCATAACATCATGCTTCTTTTTAGACATTGCGCGGCGAACGATATCCGCTCTGCCGAGCGAATAACCCGCAAGATTACGGAACACCTGCATTACCTGCTCTTGATAAACTATACAACCATAGGTTACATCGAGAATGCTTTTAAGCAGCGGGGTTGAATAACTGATATCCGCAGGATTATGGCGGTTATGAATATATTTTGGTATCGAATCCATCGGGCCGGGACGATAAAGCGAAACAACGGCAATAAGGTCCTCAAGTGTTTCGGGGCGAAGCTGCCTTAAAACATTTCTAACACCCGCCGATTCATACTGAAATACTCCGTCTGTATGGCCGGCAGAAAGCATCTGCATGGTGGCGCGGTCGTTCATCGGTATCCTTTCGATATCAAAATCGGGTTCGGTCTTTTTAATCTCGCGAACGGCATCATCTATAACGGTTAGGTTTCGAAGGCCTAAAAAGTCCATCTTTAAAAGGCCGAGTTCATCAAGCGCTGTCATGGTATATTGGGTTACAACCATATCATCATTAAGCGCCAACGGAACATAATCGGAAACCGCACGGTCGGAAATAACAACGCCCGCCGCATGGGTTGAGGCATGGCGAGGCATACCCTCAATGCTCTTGGCAATGGAGACAAGCTCGGCAACCTGAAGGTCGGTATCGATAAGAGCGCGAAGCTCGGGAACGACCGAAACAGCACGCTCAATGGTCATATCATAGGCGGTTGGAATCAGTTTTGATATCTTATCGCAGAGCGCATAGGGCATGTCCATAACGCGGCCGACATCACGAATCGAAGCGCGGGCGGCCAGGGTTCCGAAGGTTACTATTTGAGCAACATGGTCGCTACCGTATTTTTGGATAACGTAATCTATAACCTCGCCGCGACGAATATAGCAAAAATCAACATCGAAATCGGGCATTGAAACTCGTTCGGGATTTAAAAATCGCTCAAAAAGAAGGTTATATTTTATGGGGTCGATTCCCGTTATGCCTACGCAATAAGCCGCGAGACTTCCCGCACCCGAACCTCTGCCCGGACCGACGGGTATGCCCTTTGATTTTGCATAGTTAATAAAATCCTGAACTATGAGATAATAATCAACATAACCCATTTTATTGATGGTTTCAAGCTCATATTCGAGCCTTTCTATAACCTCCATAGATGGGTTGTTTCCATAGTTTTTATATAGCCCCTTAAAGCAAAGATCGCGGAAATATTCATAGTGGTCGCGCTCGCCTATATCAAAATAGGGTAATTTTATCTTGCCGAATTCAAACTCTAAATTACACATTTCGGCTATGCGAACGGTATTCTCCAGTGCCGAGGGATGCGCCCTAAAGAGCGACTCCATCTCTTCATTCGTTTTAAGATAAAACTCCTGCGCCTTAAATTCTAAAATATTTTCATCGCTTAATTTGCTTCCTGTTTGAATACAGGTAAGCACCTTTTGCATTTTCCAATCCTCGCGCTCAACATAATGAACATCATTGGTTGCCGCAAGCGGAATGCCTGTTTCCTCTGAGATTTTAATAATATAGGGGTTTATCTGCTTTTGCTCTATAAGGCCATGGTCCTGCAGTTCGAGATAATAGTTTCCCCTGCCGAAAACCGAATCATACCATAGTGCCGCATCGCGTGCAGCATTATAATCCTCTCGCGATAAAAGGCGCGGTATCTCTCCCGCAAGGCAGGCCGAAAGCGCAACCAAACCCTCGCTATGCTCGCGAAGCAGTTCCTTATCGATGCGGGGCTTTGAATAAAAGCCCTCTGTAAATCCGGCGGATACAAGCTTTATAAGATTCTTATAGCCCTCTTCATTTTTACAAAGCAGTAACAAATGATGATACGCGGTATCATTAATCTTTAGTTTATCAAAGCGGCTACCGGGAGCAACATATACCTCGCAACCGATTATAGGCTTAATGCCGCGTTTTTTTGCCTCTTTATAAAAGGTTATAGCGCCATACATAACACCATGGTCGGTTATGGCTACGGCTTTTTGTCCCCCATCCTTTACGGCATCAAGAAGCTTGCCGATACGGCAGGCGCCGTCCAGCAGGCTATATTCCGTATGGACATGGAGATGAACAAAATCCATAGCTTTAACCTCTCATTACATATTTGCAATCTCTACAATTCGCTTAAATCTATGATTAAGACCCGAGCGGGTTATTTTATTTTCGGCTATAATACATAGCTCGGAAAGCGGAGCCTCGGGATGCTCTATTCGAAGCATTGCCGCTTCATAAAGTTCTTCGGGTAAGGTATAGAGCGCTCCGCTTTTTTTAAGCTTTTCTATAGCTTCCCTCTGCTCCATCGAGGCCTTAACGGTTTTTGCAATATTTCCGTTATCGCAATTCTTTATTCGATTGGTTTTATTTCGCATATCCTTATAAATTTGAACATTCATAAGCTCAAGCGAATGCATTGTTGCGCCGATAACGGTTAATAAATCCTCTATATCGCCGCCGTTTTTAAAATATATAATCTTTTTGCCTGCTCGAAGCGAGGTTTTAGGGTTAAGACCTCTGGCCTTAAGCAAATCCTCAAACTCCTCGGCAAGCTCAGGTCGCTTTAGAGCAAACTCGGCATGGAAATCGTTTTCGGGGTTGCAAACACTGCCGCAAGAAAGAAACGCACCTCTTATAAATGCTTCGGTGCAACATTCCTTTGCAAAAACAGAATGGTTCAGTCCCTCAACCGCATGATTTCCGTAATGCCCGTAATGAATAAGTATCTTCTTTATATCATTTTCACGGTCGACACTTACAAGATAGGTTGGTTTCTTAACCCCACCCTCGGATAGCGAGGCAACAACCGAAAAGCAACTGTAAATCAGGCTTTTCAGGTGCTCTGCGGAGTTTTTATCGGATGAAAGCCAAGATATGCCGCCCATAGAAAAAGACCTGCCGAAAAGCAGCATGCCGTAACACTCGGCATACCTGCAACATCCGGCAGTTCTCTGCGCGCAAAGTTCACTTTTTACATCCTGTGAAAAAGACATTTACATCACCTATTTTGTAATATCGCGATGGGTAATATCAACGTTATAGCCGTTTTGCTTTAAATGCTCGGCTATAAGCTCGGTAAACACAACCGAACGATGCTTTCCGCCTGTGCAACCAACGGCAATAACGAGTTGGCTTTTGCCCTCACTGCAATAAAGCGGCATAGCATATTCGATAAAGGATAAAAGCCGAGCCCTGAATTCGCGACTGATATCGTTATTTAAAACGTAATCCTTAATCTCGCTATCAAGCCCTGTAAGCGGGCGAAGCTCATCAATATAAAAGGGATTTGGCAGACAACGAACATCAAACATAAGATCGGCCTCTGCCGCAGGACCATGCTTAAATCCGAACGACATAACGCGAACCGACATACTATCGCTCAAGTTATTGAGGAAAAGCGAGGATATCTGCTCGCGGATTTGTTTTACGGAGGTTTGCGAGGTCATAAAAACATAATCGGCGCGCTCGCGAATCGAACGCAAAAGCTCGCGCTCTTTTTTTACCGCATCGGTCAAGGTTACGCCCGCGGTTACAAGCGGATGCTTGCGTCGGGTTTCCTTATAACGGCGGACAAGCACATCATCGGCGCAATCCAAAAACATAATTTTATAGTTTATTTTTTGTTCTGTTAAGCGGTCGAGAACATGGGAAATATCCGAAAAATGGCGACCAACGCGAACATCGGTTACAACGGCCGCCTTTTCAATCTCCTTGTTGGCGGCCATCATATCGGCCAAGGTAACAATAAGTGAGGGCGGAATATTATCAACGCAGTAAAATCCTATATCCTCAAGAACGTTTGCCGCATGGGATTTTCCGGCACCTGACATACCGGTTACTATAAGCAGTTCCACCCTTTTTACCTCCCGATTTTTATAATTTCGCTCTCAAGAGCCACCCCGAATTTTTG
>SVPK01000040.1 GCA_015065875.1 Oscillospiraceae bacterium | reverse complement strand
GTTTATGATGCCGATTTCACCGATGTTGACGGCGACCAGAAATAATATATAAAACTCTATGGCGGGGCTAAAACCCCGCCATACATAGGAGAGTTCTATTTTGGCAGATAAGAGAGATTATTATGAGGTTCTCGGAGTTGACCGCAGTGCGGCCGACGATGAGCTGAAAAAAGCATACCGAAAGCTCGCTAAAAAATACCATCCCGACCTAAACCCCGGCGATGCGGCGGCAGAAAAGAATTTTAAAGAGGTTAACGAAGCCTATGAAATTCTTTCTGATAAAGAAAAACGCGCTCGCTATGACCAATTTGGTCACGCAGGAGTTGACCCCAACTTTGGTGCAGGCGGTGGCGGCGGATATAGCGGCGGATTCGGAGGCTTCGGCGGATTCGACGACCTCGGAAGCATATTCAGTGAATTCTTTGGCGGCGGCGCCTCGCGCAGACGAGCCGACCCCAACGCGCCACGTCGCGGCGGCGATAGCTCGGCACAGGTTATCCTCTCGTTTGAGGAAGCGGCCAAGGGATGCAAAAAGAAAATAAAGGTTACCCGCAACGCAACCTGCGATTCCTGCGGCGGCAACGGTGTTGCCGAGGGCGGAGCCGCCAAGACCTGCCCCAACTGTCACGGAACAGGTCACGTTAACGTTGTTCAGAGAACGGCCTTTGGAACCATTCAAAACCAGACCGTTTGCGGTCAATGCCGCGGTTCGGGTAAGATTATCGATAAACCCTGCCAGAAATGTGCCGGCAAGGGCAGAATTCGCCTTACCGAGCAACGCGAGATTGAGATTCCCGCAGGAATCGATGACGGACATACCATTCGCGTTCGCGGCGCAGGCGATAGCGGCGTAAACGGCGATCCCGCAGGTGACCTTCATATCACCGTTGCGGTTAGACCGCATCCGATTTTTGAGCGCGAAGGCTTTGACGTTTTCTGCTCGATTCCGCTAACCTTTACACAAGCGGCGCTCGGCGCAGAGGTTATTGTTCCGACCATTGACGGAAAGGTTAAGCTCACCATCCCCGAAGGAACCCAACCGGGTAGCGAATTTAAGCTTCGCGGCAAGGGAATTCAGCGACTCAACTATAACGGTCGCGGCGACCAATATGTTACCGTTACGGTTGAGGTTCCCCGCAATCTTTCTAAAAAGCAGAAGGAGTTGCTTAAAGACTTCGAGGACGAAAGCGACGATAAAAACTACGCCCGCAAAAAGAGCTTTACAGAAAAACTCAAGGATTTTTTTGATTAACAAAAAGGCCTCCATCGGAGGCCTTTTTTATATTGAAATCATAAGGTTATATTGGTATAATGAAATCGATAGGAGTTGGTTATATGAAAACCTTACTAAAAACCGCATTGGGACTGCAAATATGCTCGGTTATAATAGTATTTGCCGCGCTTATACAGTATTCGGCCTTTTACGCAATCATAGCGGCCGCGATAACGGCGATTCAAATTGCTCCTACCGTTGCAATTATGCTCCATATGAGAGATATATCCGACCTTCAGGACAGTGTTAACCGACTGCGCTATGAAATCAAGCGAATCGATAATAATATAAAGGCGCTCCACCCCGACGATGAGATACCCGATAAAATCAGTGACCCCTCGTTTGGAACCTGGAAATGCATCAAATGCGGCGCCGTTAACAAAAGCGGAACCGCAAATTGCGAAAACTGCGGCGCAAAATATTCATTCGCCCAAAATCCAACAACCGATGAGGATTCAAAATCAAAGGTAAGCCGTTGGGTAAAATAAAATAAAAGCCTTTCTCAAAACGAGAAAGGCTTTTTATTATTCCTATTTTATAAGGCTTTCGCCATCCATCTCGGCGGGTTTCGGGAGGCCCAAAACCTTGAGCATCGAGGGAGCGAGGTCGGCAAGACGACCACCCTCACGAAGGGTGCAATCAAGGCCAACAACACAGAACGGAACGGGGTTGGTGGTATGCGGGGTGAAGGGGTTGCCATCCTCGCCTACCATGCAATCGGCGTTACCGTGGTCAGCGGTTATAAAGAGAACTCCGCCCATCTCGGCTACCGCATCGGCAACGCGGCCAACACACTGATCAACCGCCTCAACCGCCTTTACTGCGGCATCGAAAACTCCGGTATGGCCAACCATATCGCAGTTTGCAAAGTTTAGAATAACGGCATCATATTTGCCCGAACGAATCTGTTCGCAAACAGCATCACAAACGGGATATGCGCTCATTTCGGGCTTGAGGTCGAAGGTTGGAACATCGGGCGACTGAATAAGAATTCTATCCTCGCCCTCGAAGGTTTTTTCTTCGCCGCCGTTAAAGAAGAAGGTTACATGAGCATACTTCTGGGTTTCGGCTATGCGAAGCTGGGTTTTGCCGCAGCTTGCAAGATATTCGCCAAAGGTCATACGAAGCTCCTCGGGCGGGTATGCAACCGTAACATTCGGCATGGTTTCGTCATACTGTGTCATGCAAACGAAGTTAAGCGGCAAAAATCCTCTCTTGCGCTCAAATCCATCAAACGCCTCATCAACAAAGGTTCGGGTTATCTGACGAGCACGGTCGGGACGGAAGTTGAAGAAAACGAAGCTATCGCCCGCATTAACAACGCCCGCCTTATTTATAACGGTAGGAACGATAAACTCATCGGTAACTCCGCCGTCATAGGATTCCTGCATTGCGCTAACGGCATCATCCCTTTCGATGCCCTCGCCATAAACCATGGCGGCATAAGCCTTCTCAACGCGGTCCCAAGCGAAGTCACGGTCCATCGCGTAATAGCGACCCATAATGGTTGCTATCTCGCCAACGCCAATCTCGCGGCACTTTTCTTCAAGCTCGGCAATAAAGCCCTTACCGCTGGTAACCGAAACATCGCGGCCATCCATAAGGCAATGGATATAAACCTTTCTAAGGCCCTCGCGCTTGGCCATTTCAAGCAAACCATAAAGATGTTCATTATGACTATGAACACCACCATCGGATAAAAGTCCCATCAAATGGAGCGCGCTACCGTTTTCGCGGCACTTGCTCATTGCATTTTTGAGAACCTCTATATCATAAAACTTGCCCTCTTTAATATCCTTGGATATTTTAACGAGCATCTGATAAACAACGCGGCCTGCACCTATATTGGTATGGCCAACCTCACTGTTGCCCATCTGGCCATCCGGCAAACCAACATCAAGGCCCGAAGCACCGATGGTTGTAAAGGGGCATTCGGAAAAGAATTTGGAAAGGTTGGGGGTTTTGGCGGTATGGATTGCGTTGCCGCTCTGCTCCTCGCGGATTCCAAATCCATCCATAATACATAAAACTACGGGTTTTTTCATATTTTACCTCACGAAATTAAAGCTGCCGAAGTTGAACGCCGCGGCAGCCTTTTAATTTAAATCTTATTTGGATGCAGCCTTAACAATGATGCTGAAATCTTCAGCCTTAAGGGAAGCACCACCAATGAGTCCGCCATCAACGTTTACCTTTGCTACGAGCTCATCTGCATTCTTTGCATTCATCGAACCGCCATACTGAACGGTAACGCTGTTTGCAACATCCTCGCCATAAACCTCGGCGATAGCGGCACGAACAAATCCGTTGCCCTCATCGGCCTGGTCGGCAGTTGCGGTAACACCGGTTCCGATAGCCCAAACAGGCTCATAAGCAACAATGATGTTCTTAAGCTGGTCGGCAGTAACATTGGTAAGAGCCATCTTGGTCTGGTATTTTAAGAGGGTTTCGGTATAGCCGAGCTCTCTCTGCTCAAGGGTTTCACCAACGCAAACAATAGCGGTAAGACCTGCGTTAACGGCAGCTAAGGTGCGGAGGTTAACGGTCTGGTCGGTCTCGCCGAAATACTGTCTTCTCTCGCTATGACCAACAACAACATACTCAACACCCGATGCTACGAGCATCTCGGCCGAGATTTCGCCGGTATAGGCGCCCGAAGCCTTAAAATGAACATTTTCGGCACCAATCTTAATGTTAGAGTCCTTTGCGGCCTCAACTGCGGCGGCTATATCAACATAGGGAACGCAGAGAACAACATCGCAATCTGCATCCTTAACGAGGGGCTTCATTTCGTTTATAAGTGCGGTAGTTTCTGCGGGGGTCTTGTTCATTTTCCAGTTACCCGCGATAACTGCTTTTCTTAACTTCTTATCCATTATTCTTTCCTCCGATTAAGAGATTATTTATCGTTTAAGGCTGCAATTCCGGGAAGCTCCTTGCCCTCGAGGAATTCGAGAGAAGCGCCGCCGCCGGTAGAAATATGGGTCATCTTATCGCCATAGCCCATGGTATTAACTGCTGCTGCAGAGTCGCCGCCGCCGATAACGGTTACGGCATCGGTCTCGGCAAGAGCCTTTGCAACTGCCAAGGTTCCTGCTGCGAGGGTCGGGTTTTCAAAAATTCCCATAGGTCCGTTCCAAACAACGGTCTTTGCTGCCTTAACTGCCTCTGCATAGAGAGCGGCGGTCTTGGGTCCGATATCTGCGCCTTCTGCGTCGGCGGGGATGCTATCGGCATCAACAACTGCGGTTTCAACCTCGGCATCAATCGGGTCGGGGAAGCCCTTAATGGCTACGCAATCGATGGGGAGAAGAATCTTAACACCGTTTTCCTCTGCCTTTGCCATCATATCGCGGCAGTAATCAATCTTGCTCTCATCGAGGAGCGAATTTCCAACGCCATAGCCCTTTGCAGCGAGGAAGGTATAAGCCATACCGCCGCCGATAATAAGGGTATCGGCCTTCTTAAGAAGGTTCTCGATAACGGGAAGCTTGCTATCAACCTTTGCACCGCCTAAGATGCAAACAAAGGGACGAGCCGGGTCTTCAACAGCGCTGCCAAGATACTTAAGCTCTTTGCCGATAAGGTAACCCGCAACCGATTCCTCAACATACTCGGTTACACCAACTGTTGAGCAATGAGCGCGGTGAGCGGTTCCGAATGCATCGTTTACAAATACATCTGCAAGCTCGCCGAGTTCGCGGCTGAATGCTTCGCCGTTCTTGGTTTCTTCTGCTCTGTAACGAGTGTTCTGGAGGAGAACAACATCGCCATCCTGCATCTTTTCGATAGCGGCCTTTGCATTCTCGCCAACAACGTTATCATCGGCTGCAAAAACAACCTCTTTACCTAACTTTTCGGAAAGACGGGCTGCAACGGGAGCGAGGCTAAGCTCGGGCTTCGGCTCACCCTTCGGCTTGCCAAGATGGGAGCAAAGGATAACCTTGCCGCCATCGGCAATTAACTTCTCTATTGTGGGAAGTGCGGCATTGATACGGTTTTCGTCGGTTATAACGCCGCCTTTGAGCGGAACGTTAAAGTCGCAACGAACGAGCACGCGCTTGCCCTTTACGTTAATGTCATCAACTGTCTTTTTGTTTAATACTGCCATTTAAAACAACTCCTTAAAAAAGATTGTTAAATTTACCACATACTATTTTACCACAATTTTCACTTTTTTCAATACAAATTATTTGATTTAATCCCAGCTGTAATTGTGTAAATTTCCGAAATTTTGAAGTTCGGGGTAATCCCATTGCCTCAAAACCTCATATGTTGCTACCGCAACGGTGTTTGAAAGGTTAAGGCTTCGCGCATCGCCAATCATCGGCAGACGAACGCAACGCTCGGGATACTGCAGCAAAAGCTCCTCCGGCAGGCCCTTCGTTTCCTTGCCGAAAAAGAGATAACATCCATCGGGGTATGAAACCGAGGAATAAACATGGCGCGCCTTTGTAGTAAAGAAAAAGAACTCGCCATTATTTTTTGCCAAAAAGTCATCCAAATTCTCATAATAGGTTATATCGAGAAAATGCCAATAATCAAGACCCGCGCGTTTCAGCTTTTTATCATCAATCGTAAAACCCATGGGACCAACGAGATGAAGTCTTGCCCCCGTTGCGGCACAGGTTCGAGCTATGTTTCCCGCGTTTTGGGGAATTTCGGGCTCAACCAAAACTATATTTATTATTGCCAAGAATTACACCCTGCTTTCAAGAACTTCGCCTTTTCCGCAAAGTTTTACCTTTCCGTAATAAGCCGGAACAAAAGCGCATTCGCCCGCACGCAGCAAAACACCATCTATCTCGCATTCACCCTCTGTGCAGAGGAAGGCGGCAAAGCTATCGCTTCCAACCGACAGCTCCTTTTCGCCCATAAGCGAATGGCGGGTTACGGTAAAATACTTGCAGGAGGCGAGCATATCGCTTTCGGGCTTTCCGAAAGGATATTCGGGCGGAGCCGTTTTGGTAACGGCGAGCGCCTTTTCGATATGAAGCTCGCGGGGCTTTCCATCTGCCCCAACACGACCGTAATCGTAAACGCGATAGGTGCAGTTAGAGTTTTGCTGAATTTCGGCTATAAGTATTCCCTCGCCTATGGCATGAATTGTTCCCGAATCGATAAAGAAGCAATCGCCCTTTTTAACAGGAACTCGATTTAAAACCTCAAGAAGCGTATCGTTTTCGATGCGCTCGCGGAATTCCTCGCGGCTTATTTCGCGACTGAATCCATAATAAAGGCTTGCCCCCTCATCGCAATCAACGATATACCACATTTCGGTTTTTCCGAACTGGTTTTCGTTCTCGAGCGCATATTCATCGCTCGGATGAACCTGAATCGAGAGAGGAGCCTTTGCATCAATAAGCTTAATAAGAATGGGAAAGAAGGGGTATTCGCCGCCGCGGGTTCCGAGGCAATCGGCGCCCAACTCATCTATAATCTCGGCCAAGGCTTTGCCCTCAAACTCACCCTCTGCCGCGAGCGAAGGGCCATCAGAATGACAGGAAAGAACCCATGCTTCGGCAATTTTTTCGAGGTTGCTTTCTATTTTAAACTCGGTTTTAAGACGTGTTCCGCCCCAAAGATAATCCTTTAAAGCGGGCATCAGTTTAATGGGCTTCATTGGCGCCCCTCCTTACAGCAAATATATAAATATTATAAACTAATAAAGCCGCTTTCGCAACCTTAAAAATATAAAATGGCTTGTAATATAGCGCGTTTTATGGTATTATTTTTTTAAAGTTTTTGAATTTCGGTGAAAAAGATGAAAAAGAATAAAAACATACTTCTTCAAATGCATCGTCACGAAGCCAAAACCGGCGTTCGCAGAACAAGCGTTGAGCATGGTCTCGGAACCTTCTGCAAATGGTCGTATCTGATTTTCGCTTCGTGGGCTACGCTTATGCATCTGCTTTATTTTGTCAGCGTTTCCATCCAGCGAAACCATACCATCGATGCCCAAAGCGGAGATGCGGTTTCGATTATTTTTGAGGACTACATAAACGTTACCTCGGGAAGCCTTACCCTGGTTGGAATAATGAGCGCTTTGATAATCGCGGGAGCGGTTTGCCTGTTGGCAAAATGGTATATCCCCTGTGCGGTTTTAAATCTATTCCCTTCAATTGTTCTTATATTCCATTTTAAAACCCGAATGTCCGACCTTTTTGCGGTAACCGAGGGAATCCCGCTTTCATATGTTTTGCGCCATCTCTTGCCGCTTATCATTATCTCGGCGGCGGCAATAACCTATTGCGTTATCGGAGTTTTATTTACCATTTCGGAAAACCGCGCCTATGACCGCTTTGTTTCCAAAATCTATGAGCAACATCCCGACCGCTTCGGCAAGATGACCGATGAGGAATGGAATGAATTCCTTGATAATTATACTCCCCCATCAAGAAAAGAGGCCAAGCGAGCCCGCCGCGAAAAAAATAAAAAGGCAAAAACTGAAGAATAACGACGAAAGATGCAGAGCACGCGCTCTGCATCTTTTAGTTTACATAATATAATGCGAGGCGACACGCACTTTTGACAAAAATCACCCATCCTTCGCGGTTATAATCAATACTGCCGCACAGTCGGCAGATAACTTGAAACGAAGGTGTTTTAAATTGAAGGAAGGCGTTAAACAAATTTATTCCGGAGCGCTTAAGGATACCGTTTTTGCGGCTTGTTGCCATTTGGCGGTTGCGCTTTTCGGCTTTTTATCGGCAAGAGCACCGATTATTGGTTCCTTCGCGCCGTTTGGAATCGCTCTCGCGGCAGGTGTGCCGTCTCCCTACATACTATCCGCGGGGGTCGGAGCGGCGATGGGATATTTTGTGCCGGTGGTTGGAGGGGGCGCTTTCCGCTATTTCGCCGCCCTCTTCGCCGCCTGCACCATAAAGCTCTTGCTTGGCAGTATTGAAAGCCTTAAAAATCAACCCATATTTTCGGCGGCAACCGCTCTTGCGGCATCGCTCGCAACCTCAAGCGCTTCAATGGCGGGAGGCGGAATGGCGCCGATGGCGGCCGCAACCGAGGCAATTTTGGCCGCGGCGGGAGGCTACTTTTTCCACCGCGCCGCCCATGCTCTAAAAGGGCGAACT
Organism: Oscillospiraceae bacterium; assembly: GCA_015065875.1. Taxonomy (GTDB): domain Bacteria; phylum Bacillota; class Clostridia; order Oscillospirales; family Acutalibacteraceae; genus SIG589. Next base: position 5,474 of record SVPK01000040.1, on the reverse strand, counting down.
CTCGGGCTTTCGGGTCAGCAACTCGCCTGCATTATAATATCGGTTAATATTCTGATTTTAGGGCTCTATCCGCTATATCTGGGCGCGCTCTCTATAGGGCACATAATTTCTGCGGCGGCCGTTCTCGCCGTTGCGCGCTACTCCCACACCGCAGGAGGGGCAATCGCAGGCAGCATCGCCTCGCTCTTTTTAATGCTATCGGGCGGAGAATTTTCATCGGCCGCCATCTGCCTTTCGGCGGGTGGACTGCTTTGCGGAATTTTTGCGCCCCTCGGCCGCCTCGCTTCGGCCTCGGTTTTTATAGTTTTTTCGGGCATTTGCGCCTTTTTATCCAACGCAAACACCGCATCATATATCCTTTTGGTCGAAAGCGCCTTCGGCGCGGCAATATTTTTGCTTCTCCCAAAAGCGGTTTGCGTTCAGGCAGGCAAGCTTTTCGCCCCACCCGCCAATATTCCCTCCCTCGAGGGGCTTAAGCGCTCGCTCACCATGCGGCTTTATTTTGCCTCGCGTGCACTTGCCGATGTTTCGGAAACGGTTGAGGAGGTTTCGGGGGAGCTAAAGCTAATAAATTCGCCCGATTTTGATTGGGTTTTAAATAATGTTCGCGCCGATGGTTGCAACGGTTGCTCGCTTCGCGGCTATTGCTGGGACCGCCGCTCTTTGGAAATGCGAAACGCGGTTCTCGAAATGAGCAGACTTATTAAGGGCGGAGAGCAAAATCCCGCCGATAAAATAAATGATGAATTTCGCGAGCGCTGTATTCGCCCCAAGCGGGTTGAAAACGCAGTTTTAAGATACTATGGCGAATACGCATCGCGGCTTGCAGCCGAGGCTAGAATCGAGGAAATCAGAGGCGTTGTTTCGGACCAATTTGAGGGTATTTCGGACATGCTCTATGAGCTTGGCGAGGAATTTGAGCGTTGCGAAAGCTTTGATAGCTCACTCGCCTCCGCAATTTCGGCCGCACTGCGCGAAAACGACCTTCATGCCGCCGATATCGCCGCAAAAACCGATAAATACGGACGAATGAGCATCGAAATTCGGCTTTCCGTTCCTCCCGCCTCTCCCGTAAACCGAATGGAGCTTTTAAATATCGTTGAATCGGTTTGCGACCGCGAGTTTGACCCGCCCGCATATAACCGCATTAAAAATGATGTATTTTTAAGCTTTTCCGAAAAAGCCGCGTTTTCGGTTTCTATCGGTGTTTCGCAGCTCGCAGACGGCGATAGAACGGTTTGCGGCGATGCATATACCGCGTTTCCCGACGGCAGAGGCCGAATGATTATGCTCTTATCCGACGGAATGGGAACGGGCGGGCGCGCCGCCGTTGACGGAGCGATGGCATCGGGACTTATGGAACGCCTGCTACGCGCGGGATTTGGCTATGATTGTGCCCTTAAAATCGTTAACTCCTCGATGCTTTTCAAATCGAGCGACGAAACCCTGGCAACGGTTGATATTTCATGTATAGACCTATATACAGGCGCTGTTGAACTCTTGAAAGCGGGAGCGGCGCCAACCGTTATACGCCGTTCGGGCAGAACCGGAAAGGCCCAAAGCACCTCTCTCCCCGCGGGAATTTTGCGCGAAGCATCCTTCGACCGCGCCAACGTTTCGCTTAAAGCGGGAGATATTATTTTAATGATGTCGGATGGAGCAACCGCGTCGGGAACCGATTGGATATGCGCCGTTCTTGAAGATTTTAAAAACGGCAGCGCCCAACAGCTTGCCGAAAAGATTGCCGCCGATGCCCGACGCCGCAGAACCGACGGCCACGACGACGATATAACCGTTATGGCGGCGATTTTGGAAAAAGCGGTTTAAACGGTTGATATATTTACCCTTTTATGATAAAATAGCATCATAAAATAAGGGAGGCAAAGCCGTGACCGAAGAGAAAATTGCAAGAATAAATGCCCTCGCGAAAAAGAGCCGCGAAGAGGGACTAACAGAAGAAGAAAAAGCCGAGCAGGCCGCTTTGCGCCGCGAATATATCGACGGCTTTAAGCGAAGCCTTATAGGCCAACTCGAAAACACCTATATTGTTGAACCCGACGGAACCAAACGTAAGGTTACCAAAAAGGATGAAAAATAAAAAGAAGACCCTCTCGGGTCTTCTTTTTTTAGCATATTTATGAGCAGGTGCAGTTTCGGCAGGCCCTTACTATAAGGAGCAACACAAAAAGCACCAGCATTACAGCCGCGAAGGCTATAAATACAACCAAATTCTCAGTTATAAAGCCTGAAAAGATTGCGCCAAGGATAGCGCCAACGGCCAGCACGAGTGCGGCGGCAACAATCAATATCGCCGAAAGAACTCCGCAGCAGCCGCTACCGTAACCATAATCTCCATCATTACGAAAGCTCACTTTTATTCCACACTTTTCGGTTTAGTTTCCGCACGGAACACTACATACTATGAAAAGCGGACGAGTTTTGTTACTTTGAGAAGGCAAGAACGGTTAGATAGGTCATATAAACATCAAACTTTGCAACCGTTTCAAAGGGCGCGTGCATCGAAAGCACGGGAACACCGAGGTCGACAACATCGAGGCCGAGATTGGCGATATACATGGCAACGGTTCCGCCGCCGCCCGCATCAACCTTTCCGAGCTCACCTATCTGCCAAGCGATACCCTCTTTATCAAGCAGGTTTCTGACAAAGCCAACAAACTCGGCCGAGGCATCGTTGGTTGAGGATTTTCCGCGCGCACCGGTATACTTGGTTATAACCGCGCCGCGATTAACAAAGGATGCATTGCGCTTTTCCATAACATCGGGATAGGTTGGGTCATAGGCGGCATTAACATCGGCCGAAAGGCATTTTGATGCTCGCATAACCTTATATCCGTCAACCCCCTGCATATTGGCGAGGTCCATAAAGATATATTTAAGGAATGCAGAATTGAGTCCGGTATTGCCCTCGCTTCCGGTTTCCTCCTTATCGGCCAAAACAACGATAACGGTATGCTCCGGCTCCTTTATATCCATAGCGGCGCGAAGCGCAGGATATGCACAAACGCGGTCATCATGACCATAGGCGCCGATAAGCGAACGGTCGAAGCCGATATCGCGGGCTTTATATGCGGGAACGCATTCAAGCTCGGCCGAAAGGAAATCTTTTTCCACCATACCGTATTTTTCATTTAATATCTTAAGGATATTAAGCTTTACAAGCTCACTCTCGCTATCATCACGGAAGGGATGGCTGCCGATAAGAACATTAAGCTCCTCGCCCTTTATGCCCTCGTTTAAGGTTCTCTTGCTCTGCTCGGCGGCAAGATGGGGTAAAAGGTCGGTAACCACAAAGCAGGGGTCACCCTCATCCTCGCCGATGTTAACCTCGACAACACTACCGTCACCCTTAACTACAACACCGTGAAGTGCGAGCGGAACGGTAGTCCACTGGTATTTTTTGATACCGCCGTAGTAATGAGTTTTAAAGAGAGCAAGCTCCTCTGCCTCGTAAAGCGGGTTGGGCTTTAAATCGAGGCGGGGCGAATCAATATGCGCCGCAGTTACGCGAACCCCCTCGATAACGGGGCGCTTACCCATAACGATAAAGGCGGCCGCTTTGCCGCGATTGTTGATATACATTTTATCGCCGCAGGAATACTTTTTATCGGGGCAGAACTCCGAAAATCCTGCCTTTTTAGCCAGTGCTATCGAGGTTTTAACGGCCTCGCGCTCGGTTTTTGCATTATCGAGGAACCATTTATAATCCTCGCAAAAAGCATCGGCCGCCGCAAGAGTTTCCTCGCTTGCTTCCAATCTGCCGTTTTTTTGCGAAAGGAAAAGTTGCTCTTTTAGTTCTTTTGCTGTCATTTATTTTTCCTCCGTTATCTCGATTAAAATCGATTTTGCTTTTTCTAAAAACTCGCGTTCATCGCCATTATTATAAATACAATAATCGGCGCGCGATATAAAAAACTCGTCATCCTTTGCGGCAAAAAGTCGCGCCGCGGCATCGGAATCGGATAAATTATCCCTTTGGGTTATTCGGTTTTTACGAAGCTCGCCTTCGGCCAAAACCGCGATAACACAGTTGCATTTTTTATCAAGGCCGCTCTCGAAAAGGGTTGGCGCATCGAGGATAACCGTTTTATCCCCCATCTGCGACTCTATCTCTTTTACTATCGCGGGCAACATTATTCCGTTGAGCCGCTCGGTTTTTTCGGCCGAGGAGAAGGCTCTTTCGGCCAATAGTCGGCGGTCGAGCGCGCCGCCCTTTATAATATCCTCACCAAATTCCAAAGCCAGCGCCGAGAAAAGGAGGCCGCTATCGGCAACCCTTTTGGCTACCGCATCGCAGTTGATAACCTCTATTCCAAGCCCCTCGGCTATGGTGCAGAGGGTTGTTTTTCCCGAGCCGGTGGGTCCCGTAAGACCTATTATTTTCATAAATTTATCACCCTAAAGCCTGCCGCACGGATAAGTCGGTTATAAACCGCAAGACCAACGCCCTCGGCTTTGGGCGCATGGGCATATACCGTTTCGGCTCCTAAATTATCCGCCTCACGCAGTGCGGAGAAAAGGCCTTCGGCGAGAGTTTTTGGGTTTTCCTCATCGCCATAAACAATATGCGGGCATTTTATATCTGCCACCTCCGCGCGGAAGCAGATAGCACCGCAATCACTCTCATTATTAACGAAATCCGCAAATCCGCTCTCGGCGCAAACCATTATAACATTGCAACGAGGCGAATAATGCTTATATTTCATTCCGGGGCTCGAAACAGGCTTGCCTGCCTCAGGCTCGGATAAAACCGCAGGGTCAACCTCTATATCGGGCAAAACCAAACGCAATTCATCGAGCGTTACCCCCCCCGGACGCAAAAGTCTCGGCGGCTTTACACAGAGGGTTATAACGGTTGATTCAACGCCAACCGCGCAATCGCCCGCCATAACAACTCCATCGATTTTTCCGCCCAAATCCTCAAGCACATGGGCTGCCTTGGTCGGGCTCGGCGAGCCCGAAACATTGGCCGAAGGTGCCGCAAGCGGCAGACCCGATTCCTTTATTATATTATGTGCAACCGGGTGCGACGGCATACGCACCGCAACGGTTGAAAGTCCCGCAGAGACCGAGGCGGGAATTTTTTCGCCTCTTGGCAGCACCATCGTTAGCGGTCCCGGCCAGAAGCGCTCGGCCAACTGCTCCGCCTCTTTGGGTATCTTGGCCGCAACCTCGCGGAGCATTTCCATATCCGAGATATGAACGATAAGCGGATTATCCTGCGGGCGGCCCTTGGCCGAAAAAACCCGCTCTATAGCCGCCGTATCATAAGCGCTCGCGGCAAGACCATAAACCGTTTCGGTTGGAATTGCAACGATTCCGCCTTCGGCTAAAATGCGCGCGGCCTCGCTTATGCCCTCGCCTGTTTCGGGCAATTTTTTTGTTTCCATTATGCGTTCTCTGCCTTTAGCATTTCGGCACGATAGTAGGTTATGAGCGAATCGATAACCTCATCT
>SVPK01000039.1 GCA_015065875.1 Oscillospiraceae bacterium | reverse complement strand
GCGAGCGACATAAACTCCTCGTTAACCTGATACTCGCGGAATACCTTTTCGCGCTCGGCCTTCTCCTCCTCTTGACCCATCGATGCCCAAACATCGGTAAATACAACATCGGAATCCTTTACGGCGGCGGCTATATCCTCGGTGCAGGTGAATTTTCCGTTGGCCGAAGCCCAAACCATAATATCGGCATCGGGAGTATATCCTTTCGGGCAGGCAACCGCAACCTCCATACCGCTCTTAATTCCGCCAACGATAAGCGAGTTTGCCATATTGTTTCCATCGCCAACGAAGGTCATCTTAAGACCCTCAAGAGCGCCCTTATGCTCACGAATGGTCATAAGGTCGGCAAGAACCTGACAGGGATGGCAATAATCAGTTAAACCATTGATTATCGGAATAGAGCCATACTTTGCCAAATCCTCAACCTCGCTTTGGGCGAAGGTTCTAATCATAATACCATCGAGATAACGCGAAAGAACACGTGCGGTATCCTCAACCGGCTCACCGCGACCAATCTGAAGGTCACGCGAGGATAAAAACAGCGCCTGACCGCCGAGATGATACATTCCGGTTTCAAAGGAAACGCGGGTTCTGGTAGAGGATTTTTGGAATATCATTCCAAGGGTTTTGCCCTTTAAATAGCGATGGTCAATGCCATGCTTTTGGTCATATTTAAGTTGGTCGGCAAGGTTTAAAATTTCCTCGATTTCGGATGAGGAAAGGTCTGAAAGTTTAAGCAGATGCTTCATTCTTTATTACCTCCTTGAGAATATCTAATGCTCTGTCGAGCTGCGAATATGTTATATTAAGCGGCGGGAGCAGGCGAACCTTGGTTTTTGCGGTTAGAACCAAAACTCCTCGGTTTATACATTCGGCGGCAATCTTCTTTGCATCGCCCGCCGTTTCGATTCCGAGCATAAGTCCCATACCTGCAATGCTCTTAACACCCTCGGCTTCGCCGAGCGCCTTTCTTATGTATTCGCCCTTCTTTTCTACCTCGCAAAGCAGCTCATCATCAACTCGCTTTACAATAGAGAGCGCACCTGCTGCGGCAATGGGATTGCCGCCAAAGGTTGAGCCATGGTCGCTCGGGCCCAAAACGTTTTGGGTTTTATCCGAAAACAGGGTGGCGCCAATGGGCAGTCCTCCGCCGAGGCCCTTTGCGGTGCTTATAATATCGGGGGCAAGCGAGAAATGCTCACAGGCAAAGTATTTGCCGGTTCGGCCGTTACCCGTTTGAACCTCATCGACAACAATAAGGAATCCAAACTCTTTTGATAGCTCCTTAATGCAATCGACAAATTCTTTTTCGAGGGGGTTAACACCGCCCTCTCCCTGAATCATCTCAATCATAACGGCGGCAGTTTTATCCGAAACGGCCTCACGAAGCTCATCGCAGTTATTGGCCTCAACGAATCTGAAGCCATCCGTAAACGGGCCGAAATTTTTATGGAAAACATCTTGACCGGTTGCGGCAAGAGTTGTTATTGTTCGGCCATGAAAACTGTTTTTAAGGGTTATAATTTCGCCCTCTGCGCCATCATGATTATCGCTATAATACTTTCGCGCCGCCTTGATAGCACATTCGTTGGCCTCGGCTCCCGAATTGCAGAAAAATACCTTTTTCATTCCGCTTTTTTCGCAGAGCGCCTCGGCAAGGCGAACGCAGGGTTCGGTATAATAAAGGTTTGAGGTGTGTTGCAGTTTGGATGCCTGTTTTGTTACGGCGGCAACCCATTCGCTATCGCCAACACCAAAGATGTTAACCCCGATACCGCTACCCATATCGATATATTCTTTTCCGTTTATATCGGTAAAAACTGCGCCCTTACCCGAAACGAGTTCTAAATCGAATCGGCCATAGGTTCCGGCGATATACTTTTTATCGTCATTTTTAAAGCTTGTCATATTTAACTTCCTTTTATTCGGCGGTTAACCGATAAACATGGTTCCGATACCCTCATCAGTAAGGGTTTCGATAAGTATTGCATGGGGAATGCGGCCATCGATTATAAACACCTTCTGCACTCCCTGACGGATTGCCTCGATGCAGCATTCAACCTTGGGTATCATTCCGCCCGCGATAACCCCTGTTTTTATAAGCAGAGCCGCCTCGCTGACGTTTATTTTTTTGATAAGCGAGGTGGGGTCATCCTTATCGCGCATAAGACCCGAAATATCGGTCATTGAAATAAAGCTTTCGGCCTTGAGCTGACCCGCTATATATGCGGCGGCAGTATCGGCATTGATATTATAAACATTGCCCTCATTATCGCATCCAACGGTTGAAATAACCGGGATATAGCCGCGTTCGAGAAGGTCGATAATCGGCTTGGTATCGATATTTGTTATCTCGCCAACATAGCCGAGCTTTGAATTTAGCACCTTTGCGGTTATCATTTGTCCATCAATGCCGCAAAGGCCGATTGCCTTACCTCCGGTTCTGCCCAGAAGATTAACAAGGTCCTTATTGGTTTTACCCGCAAGAACCATCTGAACTATCTCGGCAGTTTCCTTATCGGTAACGCGAAGGCCATCGCAGAATACCGATTCCTTACCTACTCGCGAGAGCATCGAGGATATTTCGGGGCCTCCGCCATGAACGAGAACAACCTTAACACCTATGAGCGAAAGCAGGGCTATATCATGCATAACCGCGGATTTCAGCTCATCATTTATCATCGCGTTTCCGCCATATTTGATAACAACAATTTTGCCGCTATATTTTTGAATATAGGGAAGCGCTTGGGTTAATACCTCTGCCCTTCCTGCATTTGTAAGTTCCATTTTAATTCTCCGTTTTTAAGATTTTAGGTTCTGTAATCGCCGTTTATTTTAACATAATCATAGGTAAGGTCGCAGCCCCAGGCGGTTGCCTCGGCGCTACCCTCGCCCAAGGATATTAAAATTCTAACCTCTTCGCAAAGAAGTATCTCTTTTGCTTTTTCTTCGCTAAAGTCCACACCCGAGCCCTGACGGCAAACGGCTATCTGACCCGCAGACGAAGCAAAATCAACATCGATTTTGGTAACATCGAGGTCGGCTCCGCTATAACCAATAGCGCAAAGAACACGACCCCAGTTTGCATCGGCACCGAAAATAGCGGCCTTTAAAAGACTGGAGCAACAAACCGACTTTGCAACGACACGAGCGGTTTCCTTATCGGCGGCGCCCGAAACCTCGACCTGCATTAGATGGGTTGCGCCCTCACCGTCGCGCGCAATATTGCGGCAAAGATACGAGGTTACCGCGAACAATGCCTTCTTAAACTCTAAAAAGTCGGCGCTGTCGGCATCGGCTATCATATCGTTTCCTGCCATACCGTTGGCCATTACGCAACACATATCGTTGGTTGAGGTATCACCATCAACACTAACCATATTAAAGGAATCCTTAACATCCTCTGAAAGTGCGGCACGCAGAAGCGCAGGCTCAATCGCAACATCGCTTGTTATAAATACAAGCATGGTTGCCATATTGGGATGAATCATTCCCGAGCCCTTCGCAATACCACCGATTCGGCAAGGCTTTCCGCCCGCCATAAACTCAAAGGCAATCTCCTTAACGCGGGTATCGGTTGTCATGATTCCTTCTGCGGCGGCAAGACTACCATCATCAGAAAGGGCAGCAACCAGCTCTTCCATTCCGCCCGCAATCGGGGTTATATCAAGGGGTTGGCCGATAACGCCTGTTGATGCAACGATAACATCCTCCGCCTTAACACCTGCATACTGCTCGGTTAGAGCACACATAGCAGTTGCGATTTCCTCGCCGTTGGCATTGCAGGTATTGGCATTACCACTGTTGCAGATAACTGCCTGAGCATAGCCATCGGCTATATTCTTACGGGTTACCGCAATGGGAGCGCCCTTTACAAGATTGGTAGTATAAACTGCGGCTGCAGCGGCCTTTTGCTCGCTTATGATAAGCGAGAGGTCTCTTTTGGTTTTATTCTTGCGAATTCCGCAATGAATTCCCGAGGCCTTAAAGCCCTTGGCGGCACAAACACCGCCCGAAACTGAAAGCATATTTTTTCCTCCGTTTTATATATCGAGTCCTGTTGCTTCGTCGAGCCCGAGCATTATGTTCATACATTGAACCGCCGCACCCGATGCTCCCTTTCCGAGATTATCGAAACGAGCCGAAACTGTAAATCTTTCTTCATTTCCGCAAACGAAAATTTGCATTGTATCTCTGCCCGAAAGGTTATTCGAGCCGAGCATTCCTCCGACCTTTTCGGCCGAAATATCTGAAACATCCACCATTTTAGAGGATGCATATTTATCAAGGTAAATCTTTTTAACTGCCTCGATTCCACCCTTTACTTGACTTGCAAAAAAGGGAACCGAAACCAGCATTCCGCTATAAAAATCATCAACAATGGGCGAAAATACAGGTTGGTTTTTGAGTCCTGATATCGCCGCCATCTCGCGGAGATGCTTATGTTGCTGCGCGAGAGCATAGATTCGGGGGCTTTTAAATTCGCTTATTGCATCGCCTTCATATTCGGCAATCATTTTCTTGCCGCCGCCCGAATATCCGGTTAAGGAAAAGCAGGTTATAAGCGCATCGCTATTTATGGCGCCTGCTTCAACAAGAGGAGCAACCAGAGCATTAAAGCCGCTTGCATGGCATCCCGGAACGGCTACTCGCTTTGCCTTAGGCAGACGCGCCGCAAGCTCTTCTTTTAGCTCCGGAAAACCATAAACCCAATCAGGGTTAGTTCTATGTGCGGTTGAGGTATCGATAACGCGAACCGATTTGTTTTCTATCATCGAAACGGCCTCCATAGCCGCCGCATCAGGCAGACAAAGGAAAGCAATATCACAACTGTTTAAATATTTCTTTCGCTCTGCGGGGTCTTTGCGGAGCGCTTCATCGATAAGCATAAGCTCGATATCGCTTCTGCCTTCAAGTCGCTCAACTATGCGAAGACCGGTTGTTCCTTCGCGTCCGTCAATAAATACCTTATGCACCTTTTTGGTCCCTCATTTCAAAAAACAGAATATTTATTCATAAATATTCATAATTATACACCATTTTTTCATAAAAATCACGCATTTTTTGCATTTTTATGAATATTACTAAAAATTTTGCATATTTAAGCCTTAATATGTAAAAAACATACTAAATACGCACAAAAGACGGACGGCAAAGCCGTCCGCCTTATGCTTTATTATTACTTTAAGTTTGCCTTTAAGGTATCGAGCTGACGACGAAGCTCCTCGGGAAGCTTATCGCCGAACTTCTTATAGTGTTCCTCGATTTCGTTGGCCTCTGCGGTCCAAACATCCTTATCAACAGCCAAAATGCTCTTTAAGGTTTCGATATCAAAGTCAAGGTCGGTAAGGTCGATATCCTCTGCCTTCGGAACATAACCGATAGCGGTCTCGGTTGCATCGGCCTTGCCTTCGCAACGGTCAATAATCCAGTTGAGAACGCGCATATTATCGCCGAAGCCGGGCCAAATGAAGTTGCCTTCATCATCGGTACGGAACCAGTTAACGTTGAAAATCTTGGGAGCCTTATCACCAAGCTTCTCGCCCATATCGAGCCAGTGCTGGAAATAATCAGACATATTGTAGCCGCAGAAGGGAAGCATTGCCATCGGGTCGCGACGAACAACACCTACTGCGCCTGCAGCAGCGGCGGTAGTTTCGGAGGCCATAGCCGAACCGATGAATACACCGTTTTTCCAATCCTTCGACTGATATACCAGCGGAGCGCACTTTGCACGACGGCCGCCGAAGATAATAGCCGAAATCGGAACTCCGCTACCCTTGTTGAACTCGTCAGAAATGCAGGGGCAGTTCTCTGCGGGTGCAGTGAAGCGGGAGTTGGGATGAGCAGCATAGGTCGACTTATCGGCCTTGTTGAACTTGGAAGCATCCCACTTGTTGCCCTTCCATTCAAGAGCATTCTGCGGAAGATTTTTATTAAGACCCTCCCACCAAACGGTATTGTCATCGAGGTCGAGAGCAACGTTGGTGAAGATGGTGTTCTTCATGGTGGACTGAAGAGCATTGTAGTTAGACTTTTCATTGGTGCCGGGGGCAACGCCGAAGAAGCCGTTTTCGGGGTTGATAGCATAGAGACGGCCATCAGGTCCTATTCTCATCCATGCGATATCATCGCCAACGGTCCAAACCTTGTAGCCCTTATCACGAAGATACTTGGGCGGAATCATCATAGCGAGATTGGTTTTACCGCAGGCAGACGGGAAAGCAGCAGCAACATACTTAACCTCGCCCTTCGGATTTTCGATTCCGAGGATGAGCATATGCTCGGCCATCCAGCCTTCCTTCCAACCCTGGTAGGAAGCGATACGAAGCGCAAAGCACTTCTTGCCGAGGAGAACGTTTCCGCCGTAGCCAGAGTTAACCGAGATAATGGTATTATCCTGGGGGAACTGGCAGATGTAGCGCTTCTCGGGGTCAACATCGCAACGGGAATGGAGTCCGCGAACCCAGTCGTTGCTGTCGCCGAGGACATCAAGAACCTTAAGGCTTACGCGGGTCATGATAACCATGTTGAGAACAACATAGATAGAATCGGTTACCTCGATACCAATCTTGGCGAGAGGAGAACCAATCGGTCCCATCGAATAGGGAATGATATACATGGTTCTGCCCTTGTAGCTGCCGCGAGCGATATCATAAAGCTTTTTATACATCTCGTCGGGGTCACACCAGTTATTGGTGGGGCCTGCTTCTTCTTTTGTTGTGGTGCAGATGAAGGTTCTATCCTCAACACGGGCAACGTCGTTGGGATTGGTGCGGTGCAGGTAGCAGCCGGGGAGCTTTTCCTGATTAAGCTTAATCATTTCGCCCTGTGCTTCAGCCTCTTCACGAAGCTTTGCAATCTGCTCTTCGCTTCCGTCGATCCATACGACCTCATCCGGAGTGAGAAGTTCTTTAACTTCATCGAGCCATTTTAAAACGGTTTTGTTGTTTGTCATTGTGGGATTCTCCTTTTTGAAGATTGATAAATTCGTCACAATTTTCTCCTTATATATTATAACTATATAAATTATAAAGGTCAATATAATTATTCGCAAAAATACTCTTTTTAACAGTTTTTTTACAAAAAAAGCGGCCCGAAGAAAGCTCTTCGGGCCTTTTTGCTTAATTACATTCCTTCATACTGTCCGGCATCGACCATTTTGCCGATAGCCTTAACAACATCGTCCTTATCCTCTTTGTATGTAACGCCATACCAACGGTCCTCACTTGCAAGAACGCGAACTTCCTTTTCGCCGTTCTTAACGAGGGTTCCGATTACGAGCGGGATATAGAATTCGGTCTTGGGTTCTTCGATATTCTTATCGAGGAAAAGACGGAACTCACGGTCGAGATAATCGAAGATATCGGGAGTCAGACCCCACATATTCATCGAAACAACGGTATCGGGCGAGAGCTCAATCCAATTTTCATCATCGAGGGTATATTTGCAATCCTTAATCTTTGTTACCTCATCAATATCGGTAAGAAGACCATTCTCGGTAACGCAAACGCCGCGAGAAACATGGCCGTTCTCGGTTAAGGTATTTGCGAGACGGAAACCAACCATGCAATAACGGCTGGTATCAGACTTTAACTGCTCATAAATCTGGCGATAAGCCGAGGCGCCATAAAAGTCATCTGCGTTTATAACAACGAAGGGCTCCTTAACAACATCGCGGCAAAGGAGAATTGCCTGTCCTGTTCCCCAGGGCTTTTTACGGTTGTTGAGATAGGTATAGCCTTCGGGAAGCTTATCTACCTCCTGATATACATATTCAACAGGAAGAACCTTTTCAACGCGGGCGCCAACTATAGCCTTAAATTCCTTCTCAATCTCATGCTTGATAACGAAAACGACCTTAGTAAAGCCGGCCTTTTTCGCATCATAAACCGAGAAATCAAGTAAAGCCTCGCCGTTTTTGCCGATAGGCTCCATCTGCTTAAGACCGCCAAAGCGGCTTCCCATTCCTGCTGCCATTACTACGAGTGTTGCATTAAAACTCATTTTGATTCCTTGCCTTTCTCTTGGTTTGTTTCTTTTGGTTTTTCCTCAAAGCCCTCGGTGCTCTCCTTCATAAAGAGAATCTTGAAGGTCATAAACAGGAGCTTAATATCCAAAAAGGTTGAATACTTTTCGATATAAATAAGGTCCATATTGAGCTTGTCCTCAGGGCTTGTATTGTATTTTCCGTAAATCTGTGCGTATCCGGTAAGTCCTCCCTTAACCCTATGACGAAGGTTGAAATCGGGATACTTTTCGGTATACGTATAGACATTTTCGGTTCTTTCGGGTCGCGGACCAACGAGCGACATATCACCGCGAAGCACGTTTATAAGCTGCGGCAGTTCATCAACTCGGCAGGCGCGAATTATCTTGCCTACGGGGGTTATGCGGCTATCGTTATTACTTGCGCCGCGAACTCCATCCTTATCCGCATCAACTATCATTGAACGGAATTTAAGCACATTGAATATCTCGCCATCGCGGGTAACTCGATTTTGCTTAAAGAAAACAGGGCCGCCATCGCAAAGCTTTATGGCTATAGCGGTTATAAGCATTATCGGACTGGCGCAGATAAGCATTATAAGCGAAACGATAATATCCATCGCGCGTTTAACAACAAGCTGCTCCATAGTAAGACCATAATTTCGACACATAAGAATCGGAGTATCGAAAACCTGGCTTTGATATGCGCTTGAGAGGATTATATCGGTACTCGAAGGTAAGAGATATATTCTCTTGCGCTTTTCATAGCAATAGCGAAGAACATCGTCCTTTTTAGTTTGGTCGAAATCGCAGATTAGAACAGCCTTATATTTATCAATCTCGCGCTTGATATTTTTCATGCTGCGGTTTCTTATTGAGAGCGCTTTATCGATGGTATAGCGCTCGGGAATGCAGGACATTTTTCTAATAGTTTCGCGGCCATGCTCATCGCCGCTATAGATTGCAAGAATATGGCGGGAGCTATAAAGCGAAAAATAAATACTGTTGGCGGCATAAACATTAATTCCTGTTAGAATTATCTGGAAAACCGTTCCGCCTAAAATCCACCAAGGAAGCAGCATTTCACGGGCGATAAGGCTCAAAATCATATACATTATGAAATTGGTAAACACTATCGCAATTCCAAGGCTATACCAAAGCTCATGCATTCGGAAAACGCCTATTTTAAAGCCTCCGTAGAGCTTTATAAAGGTTAAAAGAATGAAAAGGAAGGCGAAAACAACAACATAGTTTCCATCATCCATAAAGAGCGATTCAGGATATCCGCGTTGCCATACAAAAACGAATCCGAAGGTTATGGTAAGCGTTATGAGCAGTTTAACTGCGAACATTACGGTTTTGCGAAATTTAATTAATATACTCATGCTTTAACACCCATTAGTATCACTATTATTTTACCGCACAAAACACTTTGCACATTTAGTCTTTAATCTTAATATAAATCATATTCTATTTTGGGGTATTTGTCAAGTAAAGGCGGTAATATATGGTATGTTTATTCATATAAAACAACTCGAAAAAGGCGGCAAAAACCGCTATATTATAAATCGGGTAAAAACCGATAGCGGAGAATATTTTGAAATAGAATTTTTCGGCAGGCCAAAACCGAGAACTATTAAAAGCGCCATAAGAAAATGCCCACGTGGCCTTAAAATTGCAAACGAAGGAATCCTGCCGCAAATGTTGCGCGATAGGCTCATAAACCCCGAGCCATTTATAAAGCTACTGCTTATAAACGCCTTCAGCGAAATAATTGAAGGGCAAAAATGCGCCGCAGTTTATGACAAGCATGGCACGCTTTGTTCACTGCTTTTGCGTCCTCTTTGCAAAACTCGAACACTTTATATTGTAACCGAGCGACCCGATATATATGCCGATTTTTACCATCATTCGCTCTCGACGGTTGGAACAGGGCCTATAATAACGGATAAAGGGTCGCTGCCTCTCGGGATTCCCGCGCTATCGGCAGATAAGGGCTGCCATCATTCGGGTATTCTTTTGGGCGAGGATGGATTTATGCCTTCGGGAGATACCGTAACTCTGCGCGGACAAGAAATGAGCGCTATACTCTGCGGTGCCGAATATTCGGTTTTAGGCGACCGAAAAGCCGCTTCTGCGCTCCCTGTTTTTCTCGAAAACGGCAGTCTTAAACTGCGCCCCTCCGAACTCAAAAAAATGCTTGACACCGCCTGTTACCTCAACATATAATTAAGGCATATTCGGAGGTGTATTTTTTATGGATATAAGCCAGATTGATAAGAATTTTGAGATTTGTTCCCCCATACCCGATGATATCGAATGGCATAGCATAAGAGAGGATGCTTTCACACTATACGGACTCATTGATTGCGGCGATAACGGTTTCAGAAGATTGCCCGAAGAAATCAGTAAGGCAATAGGACCCGAGCTTGATAACCTCTCGCGCGAAACCTCGGGCGGAAGAATCCGTTTCAAGACCGATTCGATCAACGTTGCAATCAGGGTTTCTTTTGAGTTTGCAAGCTTAATGTCGCATATGGCTTTCGTTAATGCCGGCGGCTTTGACCTATATGAAAATACCGCCTTCGGAAGCACCTTCCGCGGCTCCTACCGTCCGCCCTGTAACGGTAAGCCCGCATACGCCTTTAACCTTTGGGCAGGACAGGGAATGAAGGATTTAACAATTAATTTCCCCAGCTACGGTTCTCCCCTTTCGGTTGAAATCGGAATCCAGAAAGGTTCGCGACTCGAGAAAACCGATGG
This sequence comes from Oscillospiraceae bacterium, assembly GCA_015065875.1. Lineage (GTDB taxonomy): Bacteria > Bacillota > Clostridia > Oscillospirales > Acutalibacteraceae > SIG589. The sequence continues at coordinate 3,807 of SVPK01000039.1, read as the reverse complement.
CTATAAAAACTGCGACCCCATTGTGTTTTATGGCTCATCGATAACCCAAGGAGGTTGTGCTTCCCGCCCCGGACTTACATATGCAAACTATATTTCCCGCAGATTCAATATAGATTACTACAACTTTGGATTTTCGGGCAACGGTAAGGGCGAAGAGAGCGTTGTTCGCTATATGGCGAGTCTGCCCATGAGTGTTTTTGTTTCGGATTATGACCATAATGCCCCCTCCTTCGAGCATCTGGAGGAAACCCATTACCGTATGTATGAGATAATTCGCGAAGCCCACCCGAATATCCCCTATTTTATGATTTCAAAGCCCGATTTTGATAATGACCCCAACGGCGCCCCCCGCCGCAGAGATATTATTTACAACAGCTATCTTAAGGCACGCGAAAAGGGCGACCGCAATGTTTACTTTATCGACGGCAAGCGAATTTTTGAGGGCAACGACCGCGCCGACTGCACCATTGACGGTTGCCACCCCAACGACCTTGGAATGTATCGCTTCGCAGACACCCTTATCGGCGAGTTTACAAGAATACTTAAATAAAGCAAAAGCGATGGAGCTTTACTCCATCGCTTTTTTAATTTTAAACTGCCTAAAAACACAAGTTTATAACATTCTTATCACAACAACTCATCATCATTAAGGAAATATTGATATTTCTCAAAGGAAATATTTTCTATTATTCCCAGCATATCAAACCCAAGCTGTTCACAATACTTTCGCAAAAAGGCTATTGCTCCATTAAAAGCGGATTCTTCATTATAATCTTTTTGCTCCAATAAACACGCGCAAAATTCCTCATAACACGCAGGGTCTGCAGAAAAACCATCACTATACAAATCCGGATTCATATCTCCAAGCAACACCGCCAGTGCTTCGTTTTTGCTTTGGTCGTATTGAGCATCAAGAAGTTTAAAGAAAGCTAAATATGTTTTCTTTAAAAATTCCTCTTTCATTTTAACATTACTCCTTTCAGCCTGTTATATCCCGTTTCATTATTCCATTCTCGCTTTGGAATGTTTATGCCGCCGTTTTGAATAATTCCATTTCTCGCAACGACCCATACCTGACTGCCGTTCTCTTGCGTTTGAGAATACCAATCATTTCCATATTTATCTTTTCCCATAGGAGTAAAGCTACATCGCTTTTTTTATTTAAGCATTCTTGTAAACTCGCCGATAAGGGCGTCTGCGAAGCGATACATGCCATCGCTTTTTAATTTAATTGGATATTACTTCAAAGCCAAACATTTCCTTGAAATCATTAAAACATTCTTCACAGATCCAATGTCTTCTGTCGATTGTGTGAAAGCCAACATTCAGATTTTCGGGAATATCACCAAACTTATCCCAACAAAAGCAGCAATGCTCATGATCACTCTTTTCATTTTGTGGTTTATATATGCTCTTAATAAGCTTAGCCTTCATCAAGTATTCTTTTTGGTTTAATAGTCTCCAATCGTCTTTTTCAAGCATATACAATATCTCCTTCGCTTGCACTTAGCTTATCATAATCTATAAGCTCGATTTTTTCAAGTGATACGTCTTGGCAAGAAATTTTAGGCATTTCAAAAGTGCCTTCCGATAGAAATTGATTTCTCAAAAACTTTAAAAAAGTTTAATTCATATTCCCTTACTGTCTGTTGGGTTATTGACTATGCCGAAGGCAACAAGCACCGGCAGCAACACATTCATAAATCCGTTAACCCCTTTGGATATATCCAATCCATAAAGTTCTTTAACGCAAAAAACGATTAGTGCCGCAAGCGAAAGCCAAAGGGCCCACGAACGGAATCGCAATAATATATTCTTCATTTTTCCTCCTAATTTAAAATGATTGCAAAAAATGCCCCGAGCAAAATTCCCGCCACACCTGTAAGCACTGCACTGATAAGCGACCTTTTATAATGGTCGAAATCGGATGCGGGCTTGCGCTCGATTTTAGCTAATCGCTTATCAACCTTTTCGAGCAATGCGGCAGTGTTATCGGTTCGGTCGGCGATTTTTTGAACCGCCTTGGTTAGCTCCTGCAAGACCCGAATGTCCTGACGGGTTTCATCGAGTCGGTTTAAAATATTTTTTTCGTTAGCCTCTAAAACGGCTATCCTTTCCTCGGTTGTCATGGCTTTTTGAGCACCCCTTTTTTAAGGAGCGAAAGCATAGTTATGTTCTGCGCCGCAGTTCCCGAATAGTTTTTTATGCCGTTTTTTTCTGCAATTTTTTTGCGAAACGAGAAACTGCTTTTCTCCCCTATCGAGCACAGTGCCGATACGATACTAACGGTGTTGCCGCTATACTTTTTAAAATATTCGGGGGTTTCATCCCCTGTATATTTCGCGATATCCTCGGCGGATAGCGAAAAATATTTATAAAAATCATCGGTTACCGAATTGGTGCCATAAATCTCATCGCCGCGATAGATGCCCGATGCGCGAACATCGAGATGCACATTTTGATACTTGCTCGATATGTTTGCTATTCCCGTAAACCCTATATCCTGGGCGACACAACAAACAACCTGTGCAGGAATTATCTTGCCGCGGCTATCATAAAAGCGGGCATCAACCGCCTTGCCGAGGGTGTGTTGACCGATGCCGTTGCCGCCAACCTTTATATCATGGGAAGGGGTTCGATAACCGCTTGTTATGATATATTTACTGCATCTCATACGGGCAAAAAGCTCCTCAATTTTTATCATTAGATTTTCCGATATTAAAATTTTATCGGCGCCGTCCTTAGAGCGCATCTCCTTCACTTTGGTATGCGCCGAGCAATAGAGATTTTTATGCTTTTTATAGGAATATTCCTTTATTGCCATTTTAAATCTCCTCCCCTTCGAGAAAAGCGCGAGCGAGGGCGCGAATTTTGGCTATTGAGTTGGTATCGGCCGATGAAAGCCCCTCAAAGAATTCACGAATGGGATTGGGTGCAACAGGGGTGTTCGGTTCGGCAACATCAATTAACCTGCCGTTTGGATATTTTTTGTTAAAAAGTATTTGCTTCATTATCTTCCCTCCAATGTCCATTTTGTTCCGTTTTCAAAGGGGCAGGCCGAACTTACGGTTATTTTAAAATACGGCGGATATTTAGAAAACAGTTCCTCTTTATATTCGGCGGTTACGGATGAGGGGGTTGTTCGGGAATTAGAACCATTCCAGGTTGTTATCTGTTGACAAACGCCCATATACTGAAGTCTGCTACCACCCGATATTACCTTACCAAAGCCCACTGCGACAGCATTGTTCGATATCGCGGTTATGGCCTGATTTTGGTTGGAATAGATGGGGATAATATAATTAGTCTCGTTTTCATCAACAATTGAGGCGGTTATCCAAACTGTGCCTGCGGTATAAGTTTTGGAAAGCGGAAACTCGAGCAAAAAGTTAAGTTCTTTAATATCTTTTATCGGCTCAACTATCTCAATCTTTATTGCCGAAACGCCCTCTGTCATATCAGAGAGAGTTCCTGAACACAGGGTTCTGTATGCCATTTTTTCGGCATATTCTGCCGCTCGAGTGGCGGCGGCATCGGCATCGATATAACAGGAATAGGCCGCTTCGGCACTTCCCTGCGCAGCAGATGCGCTCTCAACTGCACTTTCGGACGACTGCCCCGCAACCATCATTGCATCCACCGCCGACTGCTCACTATTAAGCACCTGTGCAAGACTGCTGTCGACTGCGGCGGCAGCGGTTTTCACCTCTTCTGCTAACTGCTGCGATATCTGCGACGCGGTAACTGCCAGCTCTGCCGAGGCGGCGGCATCGGCCGATTCGCTCGATACGCGCTCAACCAACTGAT
>SVPK01000038.1 GCA_015065875.1 Oscillospiraceae bacterium | reverse complement strand
AGATTCTTTTTATCGGCTTCGGCTTTTATACCTTTAAGTATATCGGTTATCCAAAAGCCATCGAGCCCTATCTGCTCGGATACAACATAAATCGACATATGCTCACCTCCTTTTTACATATTATACCCTCTATACCCTTTCCGCGCAACACATTTTTGAATTTACAGGGCGATAAAAATATGTTATAATTTTCCTATATTTGCAAACAATAATACTTGAAAGAGTGTATTTTCTTTATGTGTGGATTTGTTGGATTTACAAATTTAATAAATGATGACGGAACGGTTTTGCGCGAGATGATGGAAAAAATAGTTCATCGCGGACCCGATTCGCAGGGAGAATATATCGACCAAAATATCGCGATGGGTTTTCGCCGTTTAAGCATTATTGACCTCGAGGGTGGCGACCAACCCATAACCAACGAGGATGGCTCGCTTGTTTTAACCTTTAACGGCGAAATCTATAACTACCGCGAGCTTCGTGAGGAACTAAAATCGCAGGGGCATATTTTTAAAACCAACTCGGACAGCGAGGTTCTGCTCCACGGCTTTGAGCAATACGGAGAGGCGCTTCCCGAGCGGCTTCGCGGAATGTTTAGCTTTGTTATCTATAACAAAAACGATAACTCGATTTTCGGCGCACGCGATATGTTTGGCATTAAACCCTTTTATTATACAACCATGAGCGGCTCATTCATCTACGGCTCCGAAATAAAGGCCTTTTTATGCCATCCGCAGTTTGATAAATCGCTCAATGAAAATGCGTTATCTTATTATCTATCCTTCCAATATTCGCCAACCGAGGAAACATTTTTTAAGAATGTTTTCAAGCTCCCGCCCGCCCATTATTTTACCTATAAGGATGGAAAGCTCGAAAAGACCCGCTATTGGCGCCCGAATTTCTCGGCCGAGCAGGGCTCGCTCGAATACTATGCCGATTTGGTTGATGAGGCTATTCGCGAATCGGCGAACGCACATAAAATTGCCGATGTTGAGGTTGGCTCTTTTCTCTCCTCGGGAATCGATTCGAGCTATATTGCCGAGGCGGCAAAGGTTGATAAGACCTTTACGGTTGGATTTGAAAGCGCCGACGGAAGGTATAGCGAGATAGACTATGCGAAGGAGTTCGCCGAAACAATTGGCGTTAAAAACATTAGCAAGGTTATATCGGCTGAGGAATATTGGGAACAGTTCCCGCTAATTCAATATCATATGGATGAGCCCCTGGCCGACCCCGCCGCCATAGCGCTTTATTTTGTTGCACGACTTGCGAGCGAGCACGTTAAGGTTGTTATGTCGGGCGAGGGCGCAGATGAGCTTTTTGGCGGTTACCGCATATATATGGAGCCGCTAACCGCTACCGCTTATGACGTTATCCCCTTCCCGATTCGCCGAATTATTGGAAAAATTTTCTCGGTTTTACCGCAAAAGCACGGAATAAACTTTCTCGTTCGCCGCGGAAAAACCATAGAGGAGCGCTTTATCGGCAACGCAAACATCTTTAGCCTTCGCGAACGCAAAAAATTGTTCCTTCGCGATAACGGAGTCGCTCCGCAGATATTATGTAAACCTTTTTATGATGAGGTTAAAGATAAAGATACCGTAACCAAAATGCAGTATCTCGATATTAATATGTGGCTTATGGGAGATATTCTCTTAAAGGCCGACAAAACGAGTATGGCTAATTCGCTCGAGCTTCGAGTTCCCTTCCTCGACCGCGAGGTTATGAGGTTGGCCGAAAAGATTCCAACCGAATGCCGAGTTAATTCTCTTACAACCAAGTTAGCGCTTCGCAAGGCGGCAGAGCGAACTCTGCCCCAAAAGACCGCTATGAAGGACAAGCTCGGATTCCCTGTTCCGATAAGGCTTTGGCTACGCGAGGAAGGCTATTTTAATATTGTTCGCGAGGCTTTTGAAAGCGAAACCGCGAAAAAATATTTTAATACCAAATTTCTCCTTAAAATGCTCTACCGCCACAAATCGGGCAAAGAGGATTTAAGCCGAAAAATTTGGACAGTTTACACCTTTTTGGTATGGCATTCGCAGTTCTTTGAGGTTTAATTAACCGCTTGCTGCAAATACTAATTTCGAAGAAATAAAAAAGGAGTTAGTATTATGAAAAGTGCAGCATCGTTTGCAAAAGGAATCGCCGCAGGTATGGCGGCAGGCGCCATTGCGGCAACCGTTGGAAAGGCAATAATTTCGAACCGAAAGAATGTTTCTAAAGGCTCGGCAAAGGCTATGAAGGCGGTTGGCGATTTTATAAACGGCGTTCAAACAATGGTAAAATAAAAAGGGCTCCTTCCCGCAGGAAGGAGCTCTTTTTTATCTTAAAAGAAAATATGCAAGCAAAACGATTCCGAGCACTATTCGGTAATAACCAAAGGCCTTGAAATCATGGCGCTTGATATAGGAAATAAGGAACTTAATAGCCAACACAGATACAATAAAGGCTACCGCCATTCCAACAAACAGAACCATAAGCTCCTCGTTTGTAAACGAGTTGCCCGCCGAAAGATAGTCGATAAGCTTTATTCCGCTTCCGCCCGCCATTGCAGGAATCGAGAGGAAGAAGGAAAACTCCGCGGCCGCAGTTCTGCCCAGTCCTAAAAGGGTTGCGCCAAGGATGGTTGTTCCGCTTCGGGAGGTTCCCGGAATGAGCGCTAAACACTGAATAAGACCGATTATGAAAGCAAGCTTGAAGGTTATATCATCGGTATTAAGTATCGATTCTTTCTTCTTCATGCTCTCAACGACAATAAACAAAATTCCATAAAGGATAAGGGTTGAAGCAACGATATAAACGCGGCTGTTACCCGTTAGCATTGAATCAATCTTTTCATCGAACAGAATGCCGAGAATCGCGGCGGGAATGCTTGCAACCAAAATTTTAAGCCATAGGATGATTTTATCCATATAGACATAATTGTTGCAGAAATTTTTAAATCCGCCTATATTTTCGCCCTTATAGAAGGGAGCCACAGCGGTGCTCTTTAAATGGAGCGGCCATATCTTTTTAAAATATAGCATAATAACGGCCAAAATTGCGCCGAGCTGGATTGCAACTAAAAAGAAATTGGTAAAGTTTGCTCCGTTTTGGGTTTTAAGGGTAAAAAATTCATCAACAAGAATCATATGCCCTGTGCTGCTGATGGGGAGCCATTCGGTTATTCCCTCAACAACGCCCAAAACCGCGCTTTTAATATATTCCACTATATCACCTCTAAAACAAAAATACCCATATAAAATTATATGGGTATTTTATCATATTATTTTGCTTTTGTCTACTAGCGCTCTATCGACTTATAAAGTCTTATATATTCATTGGCAGAGCGACCCCAACTGTTATCACACTGCATTGCGCGTTTACGCAGAACGTTGAAGCCTTCCTTATCGCCATAAGAACCGATAGCACGCCAAATGGCATTGAGCATATCATGGGCGTTATAGGTTTTAAAGGTAAAGCCATTGCCGATATTATCGCCGCTATCCTTAATGGTATCATTAAGTCCGCCGGTTTCGCGAACGATGGGAACGGTTCCGTAGCGAAGAGCGATAAGCTGCGAAAGTCCGCAAGGCTCGCTCTTTGAGGGCATGAGGAATAAATCCGCGCCCGCATAAATCTTTCGAGCAAGCTCGGGAACAAAGCCGAGCTTTAGCGCTACCTTATCGGGATATTTTTTAGCCATATCATTAAAGAAGGTTTCAAACTCCCATTCACCGCTGCCCAAAATGCAGAACTGAACATCGGCCTTTAAAATATCCTCGAAAACGCATTTAACGAGGTCGAGTCCCTTATGGCCAACAAGGCGCGAAACAATGCCTATAACGGGAACGTCATCCCTCTGCGGCAAGCCCATACGCTCTTGAAGCTTTTGCTTGTTTACAGCCTTTTTCTCGATAGAATCAACGGTATAGTTTTCGTAGATATTCTTATCGGTTTCGGGATTATAAACATCGGTATCAATACCGTTTATAATTCCGCAAAGCTTAAAGCTGCGTTCGCGCAAGATTCCATCAAGGCCGTGAGCAAAGTCGGGGGTTAGAATCTCGCCCGCATATGTAGGCGAAACGGTTGTTACCCTATCGGAGCATTCAATAGCGCCCTTAAGCATATTAACGCAATCGCCATATTCAACAACTCGGCAATCATCGCCCGAAAGTCCCAAAACATCTCCAAGCAGTTCATGACCATACTGACCCTGATACTGAATATTATGAATCGTAAATACGGTTTTAATATTGGTATAAAACGGGTCATGGCAATAGAAACGGTCGAGATAAACGGGGGTCATTGCGGTTTGCCAATCGTTGCAATGGATTATATCGGGTTTAAAATTGATATGCGGCAAAATCTCAAGCACGGCGCGGGCAAAGAAGGCATAACGCTCGGCATCATCATAGAAGCCATAAAGCCCATCGCGCTTAAAATAATATTGGTTATCGAGGAGATAATAAATAACTCCGTCAACCTTTGCTTCAAAAATTCCGCAATACTGCCTTCTCCACGCAACCGGAACGGTTATATGGGTTATAAAATTCATATTGGCCTTTAGTTCCTCCGGTATTGAGGAATATAGCGGCATAACAACTCGGCAGCCTACAAGCCTTTTTCGAAGCGCTTTGGGCAGAGAACCCGCAACATCGGCGAGGCCGCCCGACATAGCAAACGGATAGGCCTCACTCGCGGCAAATAAAACTTTCATTTAGTTACTCCTTTTTAATTAAACGGTTTCACCCTTACTTACATAAACATAATACGAAGGCGAGCCGCAGAGCGAACGATTGTTACCAACCTTAACCTCTTTATCGATGGTTAGATATTTAAGGTCGGCTCCGCTTCCTATCTCGGTTCCCTGCATTATAATGCAGTTCTCGATATTGGCTCCCTTTCCAACACGAACACCGCGGAACAGAATAGAATTCTTAACCGTTCCCTCGATAACGCAGCCATCTGCAATCAAGGAGTTGGTTATATTTGAGCCTATTCCGTAGCGGGTTGGCATTGAATCCTTAACCTTGGTATAAACGGGGCGCTCTTTATTAAAGAGGTCGGCGCGAACGTTGGGGGCTAAAAGCTGCATATTTGCATCAACATAGCCCTGAACGCTATCCATAACCGCCATAAAGCCCTTATGCTCATAGCCGCGAATAACAAGACCCTCAACATTGGGCATTATAATATCGCGGGCAAAATCGGTTTTATTGGCGGCAACGGCCTTATCAACCAAGGCCATAAGAAGCATTCTGGAGATAACGGTTATGCCGAGGCTATAATCACATTCGCCCTTACTATCGGTATACATCATAACGCGATTAACTCTGCCGTCGTTTAGAGTTAACGACATAACATCGCCATCGTTTGTGGGCAATGCGCCATGCTTATATGCGATGGTTATATCGGCGCCCGAGGAGATATGCTTTTCAACCATATCGGCGATATCGATATTAAGAGCAATATTGCTGTTGCAAATAACGGCATACTGCTCGGATGAACGGCGCAGGAAATGCTTTATTCCATAGAGAGCATCAACCTGGCCAACATAAACGCCCGACGATGCGCGACCATAAGGCGGAAGGATATGAAGTCCGCCGTTTTTACGGTCGAGTCCCCAACTTTTTGCGCTTCCGACATGGTCCATAAGCGACTGATAATTAGATTTGGTTATAAGACCAACCTTTGAGATTCCCGCATTAACGAGATTGGAAAGCGAGAAATCGATAAGACGGTATCTTCCGCCGAAGGGTACCGATGCTACCGAGCGACGGGAGGTAAGCTCGCCTAAGCGCTCATCGCCAACACTGGCAAAAACTATGCCTAAAACATTATTGTTTCTCATATTTTTGCACCCTCCTTAACATCCTCGGTTATCATCTTTTTAGCGCCGATGGTTGCATCCTTGCCAACGGTTAGGCCATCGCCGATAACGGTAATTCCCCAACTATCGAGATTTTCGCTGTTTTCGGGACTCTCGCCAATAACGGCGCCCGATTTTATAACCGCATTTTCGGCAACTATAGCATACTTAACGGTTGCACCCGATTCGATTTTTGCTCCCGGCATTATGAGCGAATACATAACGTTTGCATCCTTCTCAACATTAACACCGCTAAAGAGAATCGAGAAATCAACATTACCGCAAACCTCGCAGCCCTCGGAAATAAGCGAATTTTCAATCTTCGCATCGGCCGAGATATACTGCGGGGGCAGACCATCATTTTTAGAATAAATCTTCCAATTCGGGTCAGCAAGGTTCAAATCGATATTGGGATTAAGCAAATCAAGGTTGGCATCCCAAAGGGATTCAACCGTTCCAACATCCTTCCAATAATCATCAAAACGGTATACACACATTTTTTCTCCGCCTGCGAGCATTGCGGGAATAACATCCTTACCGAAGTCGTTAGACGAGCCTTCCTTTTCGGCATCCTCGCAGAGGTATTTGCGAAGCTTCTCCCAGGTGAAAACATAGATACCCATGGATGCTAATGTGCTCTTGGGATGAGCAGGCTTTTCCTCGAACTCATAAATGGTTCCATCGGGATTGGCATTCATAATTCCAAAGCGCTTTGCCTCCTCAAGGGTAACATTGAGAACCGCAATAGTGCAATCGGAGTTGGTTTTCTTATGCTGTTTTATCATTTTCGAGTAATCCATCTTATAGATATGGTCGCCCGAAAGGACAAGCACATATTCAGGGTCATAGCGCTCGATAAAGGCAATATTCTGATAGATTGCATTTGCAGTTCCCTTATACCAATCGCTTCCTGTGCTCTTTTGGTATGGCGGCAGAACATGAACTCCACCCTCAAGACGGTCGAGGTCCCAAGTTTTTCCGCTACCGATATAATCATTGAGCTCAAGCGGTTGATATTGGGTTAGAACTCCGACGGTATCGATTCCGGAGTTCGCACAGTTGGAGAGCGGAAAATCGATTATTCGATATTTTCCGCCATAGGGGACTGCGGGCTTTGCAACATTTTGGGTTAAAACCCCAAGTCGGCTGCCTTGACCGCCGGCTAGCAGCATTGCTACACATTCGGTCTTTTTCATGATTGCTTACTTCCCTTCTTTGGCGCGGGTATTACCCCTGCACCGGTTTTCTTTTTCCGTCCGCGCGGGGCGGCCGGTTTAATTTCATAATACAGAACCGAGAGCGGCGGCAGACTGAATTCGGCCGATTGGCTGCAACCATGCATCGGAACACTCTCGCTTATAATCTCCTTCTTAACCTCTCTGCCGTTTCCGCCGAAGCTTTCATCATCGGTATTTAAAACGAGTTTATATTTTCCCTCGAACGGAAGGCCGATGCGGTATCCCTCGCGGGCAACCGGAACAAAGTTGCAAACTGCAACTATTTCCTTGCCCGATTTATCGGTTCTTCTGAAGGCGATTATACTTTGCTCATTATCATCATTGGCTATCCAGGAGAAGCCCTCCCAAGAATAGTCAATCTCCCAAAGAGCGGGGGTTTTTAGATATATACTGTTAAGCTTTTTAACATATTCGCGCATCTGCGAATGCTTATCATAATCGAGCAGCATCCAATCGAGCTCTTTTTTATAATCCCATTCCGAGAACTGGGCAAATTCTTGGCCCATAAACAAAAGCTTTTTACCCGGATGCGACATCATATAGGCATAAAACGCGCGAAGCGATGCAAATTTATCATCATACTCGCCCGGCATTTTGCCGATAAGCGAGCATTTACCATGAACAACCTCGTCATGCGACAGCGGCAAAACAAAGTTTTCGGAGAAGGCATAAAACATTGAGAAGGTTATGCATTCGTGGTTAAATTTTCGGTATATCGGGTCGAGCGACATATAACGGAGCATATCGTTCATCCAACCCATGTTCCATTTAAAGTTAAACCCGAGACCACCCATATCGGCCGGCTTGGTTACCATGGGCCAGGCGGTTGATTCCTCGGCAATCATTAAAATGTTTGGGTCGGCGGCAAAGGCATTTTCATTTACCCTTCGCAAAAGCTCAATCGCATCAAGATTTTCCCTTCCGCCATAGGAATTGGGAATCCATTCCCCATCGCGACGGTTATAATCACGGTAAAGCATTGCGGCAACCGCATCAACGCGGATACCATCGATATGATATTCCTTTATCCAATAAACAACATTCGAGATAAGGAAATTCATAACCTCTACCCTACCATGATTAAATACGGCTGTTCCCCATTCCTTATGCTCGCCTATGCGCGGGTCCTCATATTCATAGGCCGCGGTTCCGTCAAAGCGATAGAGACCGAATTCGTCCTTCGGGAAATGAGCAGGAACCCAATCGAGGATAACTCCTATTCCCCTACTATGCATTATATCAACGAATTTCATAAAATCATGCGGCGTTCCATAGCGCGAGGTTGGAGCGAAATAGCCGCCAACCTGATATCCCCATGAGCCGTCAAAGGGATACTCCGAAATCGGCATAAGCTCGATATGGGTATACCCCATTTCGGTTACATACTTTGAAAGCCGCTCGGCCAGGGTAACGTAATCAAGAACCGTTCCATCCTCGTTTCGCCGCCAAGAGCCTAAATGAACCTCATAGATATTAACGGGGCTATCATAAATATTCGTTGCTTCCTTTTTCTTTTTCCATTCGCCATCGGTCCATGGGAAGCCCTCAATATCATAAACCTTCGATGCGGTTCCGGGAGCGGTTTCGGCATGGAAGGCATAGGGGTCAGCCTTCATAACGGTTTTACCGTTTTGGTCGGTTATGGCAAATTTATAGTTATCGTATTGCTTAAGTCCTTCTATAAAGAGAGACCATATGCCGTTTTCGCAATGCATCACATGAGCGCCAATATCCCAACCGTTAAAATCGCCTACAAGCGAAACCGACTTTGCATTTGGAGCCCATACTCTGAAAACATGACCGCCATCGGTTTTATGACAGCCCATATATTCATAAGCATCGTTCGAAAGCATATTTGAAAAGTTTTTAATTCTTTCGTCCAAGCAGAAACCTCCCTTTTAATCTCTATATATAATTCTAACAAATGTTATCCATCATTTCAAGCCCGTTTTTTGTGAAAAATCAAATGCGCGCGTAATAATTTTTCATCCGTTTTTGTATAATTTCGACAAAAAATGAGCATTTTTACAGCTTTGTTTAATCAAGGCAAGGAAAACACCAAAAATGGGAAATTATAAAAAAATCCCTCCCACGGTTTTGCTATGTGTTCTTAGCGAAGTTTTTAGGGTGGTATGTAACCGGAAGGCATTTCGCCTTCCGGTTCTTACTTTTATGCAGGGATATCTTCCTCTGCATCCTCATCGTAAGCACCAAACATTACCGTTAGTGTTTCGAGTTTCTTCATTTGGAATTTGTAGTATATTACTACGGGATTTCCGCAAGTGTGAGAGTATTTGACTTCTTTTTCATATACCTCAATCTTACGGATGAAGGCTCGGAGCAATTCGGGTGTCAGTTTCGGCATCTCCACATACTGTTTTGCTTTTGCCATAAACTCTCGTACCGACTGTTCGTGTGCATCTAACTCAGCTATGCCTTTATTCAGACTTTCGAGTTCAAGTTTCAGTTCAGCTTGTTCCTGCTCGTATCCGCAAGCCATTTCATCATAACGCTCTACGGTTATTCTGCCGACCACACGGTCTTCATACAGACAACGGATAATATTGTCTATCTTTTTGATACGGTCTTCGAGCTTATCCTTTTGTTTTTTAGCAAGGGCATAAAATTTTTCGGCTTCGCTTTTTGCTTTTTGCATCGCTGCCTCATAGAACTTATCGGGTTCTTCTCTTGCGAAGGCGGTCATCCTTTTCAAATCGTTAAGCACAATTTGGTCTAACACCATTTCACGAATATTGTGCGCCGTGCAGTCCACAGTGCGTTTACGGTATCCGCCACACTGAAAGGCATTCTTTTCGGGTGCCAGTGTTTTTGCTCTCGCAAGGTATAACCGCTTATGACAGTCGCCACAGTATAGAATACCTGCGTACTTGTCCACTTCGCCTTGCTTGTCGGGACGCTTTCGTCCGGCAAAGTGCTTTTGCACTCTTTCGAATACTTCACGCTCAACAATGGCTTCGTGTGTATTCTTGAATATGAGGATTTTGTCGGGGTCATTTTTAAGCCGTTTCTTTAACTTATTCGATTTTGAATAAGTTTTAAAGTTTACGGTGTCACCGACATATTCCTGATTCTCAAGCATTTTGCGAACTGTGGTCTGCGCCCAATGGTACGGACGGTCAAGGTCGGGGTTGCCGATACGCTTTCCTGTAGTTTGGAAGATATATACACTTGGGGAGAGTATCCTTTCCTCACACAGTATATCGCAGATTTTAACAACGCCGAGTCCTGATGCATACATATCAAATATCCGTTTTACAATAGGTGCAGTCTGCGGATCGGGAATTAATTCCTTTTTGTTTTCTGGGTTGCGCATATAGCCGTAAGGTGTGGCTGTGCTTATACGCTCACCTCGTTGACCTTTTGCTCTCTGCACCGCACGGATTTTTCTGCTCGTATCGGCAGCATAAAAATCGTTAAAGTAATTACGCATACCGGAGAAATCATTATCTGCTCTGTTAATGCTGTCATACCCATCGTTGATGGCAATAAATCTTACATCATAGGACGGGAATTTAATATCCATTAAGTGTCCCGTTTCCAGATAATCTCTGCCAAGACGGGATTGGTCTTTTACGATTACGATTCCAATTTTACCTGCTTCAACATCCTTCATCATTTGCACATGGGCAGGTCTTTTGAAGTCAGTACCACTGTATCCGTCATCCACATAAAATTTGCAGTTGCGGAAGCCGTGATCGTCAGCATACTTTTGCAGTATGATTTTTTGATTCTCAATTGACAGGGACTCGCCGAGCCTTTCGTCCTCTTGAGACAGTCTGCAATAAAGGGCAGTTATTAAATTGTTTGTATTCTCGGTTGATTTTAACATTATTCGTATCCTTTCCGAGCCGAGTGCGGCTCTGTAAAATCAAACCGAGTAGGATACAGCAACACCATATCACTACTCGGTTTCAAAGTCCAGCAACAAAACTGTTAATTTTTTTCGCCGGTTATAAGCTGCAGAATTTTATCTTCAGCACAGTCAATGCGCAGTTCACTTGAAGCAATCGGTATTGCGGATATGACGGGGTATCTTGCACCGTCCACAACTACCGTCCTTGCAAAATAGGTGTATCTGCAATCTTCGGGAATGTTATCTTTCTGTGCGTTTTCAGCAGCAGTGATATACTTTTTATCTTTCATATAAAGTCCTTTCTCCAACTAAAAGTTGGTATAAAAAAGAGCGTGAGATTAGAGATTTTCTCACGCTCTTTACATCCCGCTTAACACGGGGCCTTGTTTTTTCTTACGCTCGGTCGGGTAATGCTTGGTAGTGCAATCTTCCACGGGAGCATCTTCGTCGATTATATTACCGATATTGCCGATAAGATATGCCGCATCAGTTCCAACACTATGAGCACCGCCGAAGGTATCAGAGATATCCAGAACATCTTGTTCGTGTGCCTCTCCAGTTTGTCCTCCGCCGTACTGCGAAGCATAGAGAGATTGCTCGAAAAATTCTCGCTCATTCTCCCAACCTGTTTCTCGGTATCCGTTATCAGCCGACTGATACTCTCGGTCAGTTCCGCCGCTGACGTTTCCATCGCCGTCTGAAACTGTTCGGTCGCCGTTTTGGTCTGCTCGGTGTACTTCATCAGCACCTTCAGCTGCCCGTCCATATACGCTTTCAGTTCTTCCTTGGTCGTCAGCGTAGGTAGGGTGTTCTGAATATTCTGTAGCAGTTTTATCTGTGCTTTCTGCGTAGATATCATTGCCATCCAGTTCGGCTCGGTCACCGCCACGCAAGGATGAACCTTTTCTGCGGCGGTGATTTGTTGTTGTGCTTCGGTTATTAATTCTTGCGGTGATTTCCGCTCGGTATAAGAATTCATATTCCATACTCTCCTTTAAGAATTTTGTTAGGTGTAATTTACTGTCCCGACAGGCTTTGCCTTCGGGTGTGGTGTAGGTTATATTCTTACGGGTGTCTGTCCACTTGACACCGTAACCTTCCGCTTCCATTAGCATAATAAAATGCTCTTTGGATACGGCAGTCTGCATTGCGTTGGAGATTACAGCTTCAAGCCGTATCTTCCAACTCTCACCCTTTTCAGCAGACCGATACTCTCGGTCGGACATCGGTTTTTCTCTCTCGCTCGGAGGCTTGGGTTTCAAAACCGACAGACCATATTCGAGGCAGAGGGCATCCGATTTTTGCATCAGCATTTCCACTTCATTTTCGGTGATGTGAAATTTTTTACCGCTTTCTGCGTTTACGCTGTTAAGAACAAAATGCGTGTGGATATGGTCACGGTCAAGGTGTGTGGATACCACCACCTCGAAGCCCTGAAACTTTTCTGTTTCAGAAATAAACCGCAATGCAATTTCGTGCGCCGTTTGCGGTGATATATTTTCATCCACCGAGAAGGATTGCACAAAATGATAGAACAAACGCCTATCCGTTTTACCGTATAATTTCTTGGTATTATTGAACTCGGTATAGGCGGACTGCGGCGTGCAGTTGATACCAGTCACATACTTGTTGCCGTCATCGGCAACTGTTTTTTCGTCTTGCATCGTGTATCGCAGGACGAACAGCATACCGCTTGAGGTCTGCGGCTTTTTGTAATTTACAAAATGCACGATTGCCAAATCATCACCCCCTTCCAATCTCGGCGGATAGCAGTTCGTAAATCTTTTTCAGTCCCTCTTGGGTAGCGGTAAGATTTACGGTGTTGATTCTTCCCTGACGGGAAAGTATCAAAAGCTGATTGACATTGTTGCCGAGCTTTTTTACCTGTGTGGTTAGTTCGCGCAGACCATCATAATTTATTACCTTTTTATCAATGGCGCAGTAAATAATATAGTCGGTTATACTCATTCCCGCGCTTTCGGCTTTATGCCGGATCAGAGCATCCATCGTATCGGAGACTCTGAAATTAAATCTTTTATTTTTCATTTAATAATCACTCCTTGTAAAAATAAAGTGGGTGCAGGGCTTCTGCCCGCCCAGAATGCGTTTGGCACAGCCGCCGCTTTAGCGGCGGGTGTACAGCCAAATGCGATGCTGGTTCTCTCCTAAAGGAGAGAAATAAAAAGCGGTAGTTTTTATCGCTTCACGAATAACGGACAGCGAACAATAACTACACGCCAACTCTGTTTGCATTTGCGTTTGCAGTGCAAACATTTTTTATTGTAGGAAATATGACCGCTCGGTGTTCGGAAAAATTCCCACTCATCGTGTTTGCCCACAGCAATACCTCCTTCTTTTTAGGGCGTGGATACCCCTTGTTTTTGGCTCATATTTGCCCTGTGTTGCGTTTTGACCGAGGCGGTCGGGTGTTTTCCCGAACGCTCTTATGCTCTCGTCAAACGGGCGGACATCGGCTTACTGTTTTGGTGACAATCGTGACAACCCTGACAAGCATTTTAGGAGTCAACTTTTAATCGTCACCATTGACACGGTCGTCACAGGCAGAGGAAACATATTTTATTTTCATAAACCTTGTGCTGTTGTTTCGGTAGTTATCGAAATAAATACCGAGAGCTTCAAGATCATACCGCCACCGTGTCATCATTTGTTTGAGTGTCTTTGCAGTAATATCACTGTCAGTTGCCGCATTAAACAGTTCCGCAAAATCATTGTTACGACCGTTAAAGATTTTCTGTTCTTTCATAAACCCAACGAGCAATTCCATCTCCGGCGGCAACAATTTTTCGGGTTGCTCTCGGCTGTCGGACTTTACTTCCCATACATAATCCTTTTGGGAAAACCGCAACTCAAATTGCCGATGCTCAATATCTCTGCCAGTGCAAACGAGAGTGGCGAGGTTTTCACTGCGCTTACTTTTATCAAGCACGAACACCGAATCAACTGCGCCTACGATTCCGGTCGTGCCTGACAGCTTATTCAGCGGATCGCTGTCGCCCTGCTTACGAAGGTGATGCACCAGCAGAAGAGAGATGCCAAGCTCATCTGCCAACTGTTTCATCTGCCGTATTTCATCGTAGTCGTTACCGTAAGAGGTATCCACGCCGCCGTTACGCACGATCTGAAAGGTATCGATTGCAACAAATACGGTGTCGGGATGTTCTTTTACGAAACCGCGAATCTCATCGCAGAGACCATCAGCAAGCGTATGCGCTGCCGTTGCAAAGAAAGCATTGGAGGGGACATCATCCGTAATGCAATTGAGCCGTTCCTGCACACGTCGGAGCGTATCTTCCAAACAAAGATAGAGCGTTGTACCTTTGGTGGTTGGCATATCCCACACGCTTTCTCCTTTGGCAATGCGGACGCACAGATCCAACACCCACCACGATTTACCGATTTTAGGCGCACCGCCGAGGATCGTTATTCCTTGCGGTAGCAGAGTGTCGATACAAAACTTGGTCGGTTCCAGTCTTGTATCCATTAATGTTTCGCCGTCTATGACGGCAAGTTTTTTCTTTTCACTCATATAAATCACCATCCTTTTCAATAAATTTTGAGGAAAAGAAAAAGCCGCACCTTTCGGTACGGCTCGGTTGAGGTTGCCCTCACTATATAAATGTCTGATTTTTATAAAAATACATATTTTTC
>SVPK01000037.1 GCA_015065875.1 Oscillospiraceae bacterium | reverse complement strand
ATAGCAAAGTTTCGCTTGAATCGGCAGTAAAACTGGTATCTGATAAAATACGAAGCACCGACAAAAACTGTTATGCCGTTATAAGAGGCGAATATCCTTATGTATAACCAAAAAGACCCGAAGGTAATCTTCGGGTCTTTTAATTATTGTTCAACAATTAATTCTTTAATGGAGCGATAGAGATAATCGCCGTTTTCAAGAAGTTCGGGACGCTTGATGGCAATGCATTCGCCCTTAATAACGGTATGGGTTGGGTCGTCGGCCATGTGAACATCCGCACCGATATAATCCGCTAACAATTTATCAAAATTATTTATCTTGGCGCCGCCACCGGTAAGCATTATACCATCAACCTTAATATCGCCAACAATATCAGGAGAGGTCCGCTCAAGCACCGCCCTAACCTCGTTGCATATTGCGAGCAAAGCATCGATTGTTGCCTCATATACCTCGCTTGATGATATCTCAAAGGTTTGCGGCAAGCCTGTAACAAGATTTCGGCCCTTTGCCGTCATCGAAACCTCAAGAGGACGTCTATAGGCGCAGCCGAGCTGCTTTTTGATTTCCTCCGCGGTAAGAGGCCCTATTAAAATATTATGCTCCTTTTTAACATAGCGAATAATTAATTCATCAATATCGCGAGATGCTATTTTAAGCGAATCGCATTCAACAATTCCGCCCATAGAGATGGTTGCGATATCGGTGCAACCCGCGCCAAAGTCAACAACCATACCGCCATGCGGTTTGGAGAAATCCATATTCATACCAATAGCGGCAGCAATCGGACTTTCTATAACATTAACATTTCTACCACCGGCGGCCTCAAGAGCATTTGCAACAGTATGATGCTGAATGGGAGTTACGCCCGTAGGCATGGAAACGATAACTTTTGGGCGAATAATACGCTTGCCAAAGGCATCATGCATATACCTGGTTATCATCGCCTCTGCAACATCCAAAGCGGCAATTATTCCATGTTGTATGGGGAAAACGGTTGTAAGGCTATCGGGAGTTCTGCCATAGGTTTTATATGCCTTCTCACCAAAGTGAATAGGCTCCCAAGTATCGGTATCAACCGTTACAACACTGGGGAGCTCAAGTATGATTTTATGACCCGACGCGATAACCGTTTTTGAGGTTCCCAGGTCGATAGCTATTTCCATTGCCATTTATATCACCACATTTTCCTTTTACAAATTCTATTATAATTAACACTAATCCTCTTTGCAAGTAGTAATAACTGCCGTTGAGCAATAAACATTTTCGGTTCCTGCAAGCATAAGTTGACGAGAACATTCATCTATTGTTGCACCCGTAGTTTTTATATCATCAATAAGTAAAACGTTTTTATAATTGTTTTCGCGCGCAACATAAACGCCTTTAACATTACTGAATCTTTCCTTTGCGGATAAGGTATGCTGCTCTTTATTCTTTTTAACTTTAGCCAACATACGTCTATATTCAACGCCCAATTCACTCGCTACTGCTTTCGCCAATATCTCGGCATGGTCAAAGCCCTTAACACCTCTTTTTCTGCGCGACATAGGAACCGCAGTAACAACATCGGACTCAACATTCGGAAACAATTCCAATACCTTTTCGGCCATTTTCTTTCCAAAGTATTCGGCAGCATCAATATTTTTAACTATTTTATAATTATAAATCCCCTCTTTTGTTGCGCCCGAATTGGGAAACGGCGATGCAATACCGCGAAAATGATATGCAAAACGCTTACATTCGCAATTCTTAACGGTATGGCCACAACGAACACATATCTTACCCGATATGGGCTCTATCCCTTTCTCACAATCCTCGCAAACGGTTTCACGAAAGGATACAACCCCATCACAAATAGCGCAGCGCTTTGGGAAAATATAGTATATCCAGCTTTTAAAACCGTTAGGCATCAAAAACATCCTCAATCATTTTTTTAAGTCCTGAATATCGCAGAGTTTTTCGGTCATTCTCAACCATCTGCCTTACAGTTTTACGGTCACCTACGATAACAATTATTCGCTTTGCGCGGGTAACCGCAGTATAAAGCAGGTTTCGATATGTAAGCTGCGACTGAATATTGAGCAAGGGTAAAATTACGCAATCAAACTCGCATCCCTGACTTTTATGAACCGTTACGGCATAAGCAGGCTCGAGTTGCGAAATATCGGTTCCGTAATAAGAAGCAACGCGGTCATCAAAACGAACCGTTACCAATTGAGAAACGTTATCAATCTTTTCGATTCTGCCAATGTCGCCGTTAAATACTCCGCTTCCCTGCTCTCCATCATCACGGGTCCAACAGATATCGTAATTATTTTTAATCTGCATAACCTTATCCTCTTCACGAAACGAAAATCCACCGTGAGATACAACAGGGCTTGATGCTCTGGCAGGATTAATTGCATCCTGCAATATTTGATTAAGATTAACGGTTCCAAGCTCCAGCTTTCGGGAAGGACACAAAATTTGTATATCCTCAAATGATGAAAAACCATATGCCTTCGGTAGGCGCTCGGTTGCGAGGTCGACTACCGTTTGTGCGGCCGACTTTGAACTAGTGGTTTCAATCATAAAGAAATCTGCATCCTTACAATCGAGATTCGGCATTCTTCCCGATATGATTTCATGAGCATTGTGCACTATAAGGCCCGAATTGCTCTGGCGGAATATTTTATTTAAAGTTACCGAAGGAATGCGGCCCGATTCAATTATATCATGCAAAACGTTACCTGCTGAGACGCTCGGCAATTGGTCGGCATCGCCAACCAAAATCAGTTTTGTTCCAAGTCTTACCGCGCGTAAAAGGCTTTCAAAAAGCAGAGTATCAACCATCGACATTTCATCAACGATTAAAA
The DNA here is from genome assembly GCA_015065875.1 of Oscillospiraceae bacterium. Lineage (GTDB taxonomy): Bacteria > Bacillota > Clostridia > Oscillospirales > Acutalibacteraceae > SIG589. The sequence continues at coordinate 11,817 of SVPK01000037.1, read as the reverse complement.
CATCGCATTTTAGATGATTTCGCTCGTTATAATTAAAATAAGGCTTGTCCCCTTCGCCCCACTGAACCTCAAGCAGACGATGTATGGTTTTAGCCTCGCGGCCTGTGAGCTCCGAAATGCGCTTTGCGGCGCGGCCGGTTGGGGCGGCAAGAGATACTTTAAGATTTTTTTGCTCAAATAGTTCTATTATACCGTTAAGGGTTGTTGTCTTTCCGGTTCCGGGGCCGCCCGTTAAAACGGTTACCCCGCCCGAAAAGGCAAGTTCAATAACCTTTCGCTGAAGAGCCTCATATTTAATGTGTAAACGGTTTTCTATATAATCAATCTCTAATTCATCAAGCGTTGCTTTTGAGCCATAAGATACTAAAACGGCCAATTTTGAGGCAATAAACCTATCCGCAGAGTGATAAATCGGTAAAAACAAAAATTCTGTATCATCAATATAATCGAGAACGATTATGCCGTTATTAATCATTATATCGGCGGCATCCTCAACATCCTCAACCGAGCATCCGAGAAAAGAGGCGCCCAACTCGCATACTCGTTTGCGAGGCAAGCAGGTATGACCATTGAGCAAATTATGGCGCAAAATATATTCAATTCCCGCAAATATGCGGTTAGTGTTACCCTCTGAAATTCCAAGGCTCTCGGCAATATCATCAACGCGCTCAAAAGGAAATCCAATACCCTCCATACAAAGAAGATATGGGTTTTCCTTTAATCGTTCAACCGCGCCGTCACCCAACATTTTATAAACTCTTGCAGTTTCCTCGGGGGTTATCTTATAAGCAGATAAAAAGAACATTAAATCTTGAAGCGAAAACTGCTTTTTATATTCTTCTGAAATTTTTTGGGCCTTCTCCGGAGAAATACCGCGCATTTCGGCAAGTCTTTTGGGCGAATCCTTAATGATATCAAGCGTTTTTTTACCGAAACGCTGAACAAGCCTTTGAGCAGTTGCGGGCCCTATGCCTTTAATGGCTCCCGATGATAAATAACGCAAAATAGCGGCGGTAGTTGAAGGGGTCTCTCTTTCACATTCATCGGCAGCAAATTGAGGGCCATAAACAGGATGGACAATATATTTTCCCTTAAGCGATACGGTATCACCAAGCGAAATAAAGGGAAAGTTACCAACCGAAACAATCTCTTCGCCGCCGACGGAGATTTTAAAAACTGTATAGCCGTTTTGTTCATTTTTATATGTTATATGACATACTCGGCCCTTTAAAATTTCGGTTTCGCCATCCATTACTTTCAACTCCTTTCGCCGATTACTTGCCAAATCTCTTGTGTTTTGCAAAAAATGAAATCATCATTCATTTTTTCAATACTTTTGCAGACATCGACATTTTTTTCGGATAAACCGTTATCAATTCCTATCAAAAAACGAGCGCTATTTTTTCCGTTCCAACGAATATCCTCGAGCGCCGCAGTAATTTGTTCGGCCGCGCAGGAGTCATCAAGAACCAAAACCAAAAAATTGTTCATCTTTTTTGGGCGCAATAAAAACATCCAAACCTTATGTAATAACTCGCCAAGCCCTAAAATCGCTAAAAAGAAAACAAAGCTCAAAACTAAAATCTCAAACATTTACATCACCCACTAATAAGTTATGCAAATGAGAGAAAAATTGATAAAAATTTCAAAAATAAGGGCATTTACTCAATAACCGGTATGAATAAGGTTATTTTTGCAAATGCCCAATAAATTTTACCAAAGCTTATAACGTTTGGTTTCAACGATTATGGGAAGTGATTCGCTTCCATCGGAAAATTTTGTTCCGCTCGGGGCTATAATCGCCTTCTCATATTTTTGATTCGGCTCTATATCGTTATAGTCAATGTTTACGTATATAGAGGTTACCGTTTCAAGTAAATCTGCATGCCCCTTTATATCAACTTTGGTTACCGACTGCTTTCTTAAAATATCATCATCGGTTCTTCCCGAAGGCTTATTATCAAAAACTACAACAACGGGAACATTCTTTTGAGCATAAATCGGAACAGTTATCTTAACGGTAGTTTTACCGAGAGTGTAGTTCGCGGCATCAAGTTGCTTGCCATCGACATCAAAAAGTTTGATATCAGCATCAAAAGCGCCGGTTTCACTTAAAACAGAATTAACATTTGCAACCGCTTTAACAGACGCAATCTTATCGAGCTCGGTTCGGGGACCGGAAATATTAATCTCTGCATCGCTACTCTTGGCAAAGGTTGCAGCCTCGATAGAAAGACCGGAACCTTCAGGAACAGTAACGCCGATATGCTCGGGGGTTATTTTATAGGTTCTTGACTCGACATAATCAAATTTAACCTTGATTTTTGCGGGAGAAACACTCAAAACCTTAACGCTCGAATCGCTAATGCACCGAGCAGTTAAATCAATTTCTCTGACACCGGCCTTATTAACATCGGCAACATCGGCAGTAATCGAAATATCGGCGGCCGAAAGAGATGCAATAACATAGCTTGGTCCGCTAATTGTAACGTTAGCCATATCAACATCCTGCGATATTACCTGAAGTCCAAACTCCTCTGCGGCAGTTCCTTCGGTTGTTACCGAAACAGTAAGGTTACTGAAAACTCGTGTTCTTTCGGGGTTTTGATTAATGGTTATTACCAACCAAAAAATAAACGCAGCAACTAATGAGAAGGCAGAAACGAACTTTTTATTATAAAACAGACCGCGCATTGAATCTTTTTTAAAGGTCATTTTCTACCCTCCTACTTGCTTTTTTTATTAAGGCTTTTAACTTTTTTAAATATGCCTTTAATTCCGCTAACCGCAGGCTTATCATCGATAAACAAAAGCTTCATAAGCTCTTCGCGCAGGGTAATGGAATTATAGTTTCGGGTTATCTCGCCATTAACGGCAATCGAGATAATACCGGTTTCCTCCGATACAACAACAACAGCGGCATCGGAGTTTTCGCTCATGCCAAGGGCGGCACGATGACGTGTTCCAAGGCTTGAATGGAGACGGTCATTTGCGGTAAGCGGCAAAATACAGCCGGCAGAAAGCACGCGACCATCACGAATTATCATGGCACCATCATGAAGCGGAGATTTCGGGAAGAAAATATTGGAAACCAATTGCGGCGATGCATCAGCATCAATCAAGGTTCCTGTATCAACAATTTCGCCAAGCAATGTAGAGCGCTCAAAAACTATCAAAGCGCCAATCTTTTCTTCCTGCATCGATGCACAAGATTTACAAACAGCATCAATGCAACGCAGTGTCTTATCTCGGCCATCATCGAAGGTATGACCGCCGCCAATAAGCTGACCGCGACCAACGCGCTCCAATGCTCTTCGAAGTTCGGGCTGGAATATGATTGCAATAATTATGATAACGGAGTTAATGAATTTGTTGAGAACCCATTTAACACTGACAAGGTCAAGCCATTGAGCCAATGCAGAAACGGCAAGCAGAATTAAAATTCCCTTCATTAACTGACCGGCACGCGATTTTTTGAATAGGTCGATACCCTTATACAAAACATAGGCAATAAGCAAAATATCAATAATATCAGCGATTCTGATATCCTTTAGTGCATAAAACACTTGAACGAACATATTACCGATAGAATCAAAAAATTCGCCCATATTCGCACTTCCCTTCTTGAGCAATATATTATTCATAATTATTTTAACATATTATAAAATATTATCAATACCTTTTTGCAATGTTTTTTGCTTTTTTTATGTCAAAAATCGCTCTTTTCAGCAAAAATATATCGCTATGTTTGTTAAAGTATGACGGGCTTACTCTTACCGTTCCAATATCGGCGGTTCCGATTGTTAAATGCGCCAGAGGAGCGCAATGCAAACCCGCACGCACCGCTATTCCCTTTTTTGAAAGCAACTCTGCAGTTTCCATGCTTGTCAAACCATCGATATTAAAGGAAACAACAGGCGCTCCCAACTCTGCTTCGGCCAAAGCAGAAAAAACGCTAACACCCGATATGCTTTTAAGCTCATCACATAAAACGCGGCAAAATTGTTTCTCATGTGAATATATCTTATCAATACCAACATTATTTAAAAAATCAATACCCGCAGATATTCCCATAATTCCGGGCAAATTAACCGTTCCGCTTTCCAATCTGTCGGGCAATTCATCGGGTTGTGACAAAAGATTGGAGTAACTGCCCGTTCCGCCCTCGATAATTGTTTTTTCTATAGGCTTTTCGGCAATTAATATACCTGTTCCCATAGGGGCATACAAGCCTTTATGCGGAGCAATAAATAAAAAATCAATGCCAATTTCGCGCATATTAATTGGTATAACTCCCGCCGTTTGAGCGGCATCTACGGCAAATAATATTCCTCTGTCGCGGCAACATTTTGCAAGCTCCTTTATGGGCATTAATTCTCCCGTAACATTTGAGCCATGCAAAGATATTATCAATTTGGTATTTGGTCTGATTAGTCGCTCAAAAGAACGAATCGTTGCCTCGCTATCGCCCATTATAACCTGTGCAATATCATAATCAATGACACCATCGGTTTTTAAGCGATGAATGGGACGCGCAACCGCATTATGCTCCATAGAAGAAATAATTACATGGTCGCCTTCTTGCAGAACACCTTTTATAACGTAGTTAATGGCTTGCGTGCAATTTGGGGTGAAAACTACGCTTTGGGAACCAGATGAGAATAAATCTGCAACCTGTTGTCGCGTTTTATAAATCGCCTCTCCTGCTCTTTGTGCAACCATATGACCACTGCGACCGGGATTGGCAGACAGATTATTAATCGCATTTGCCACCGCCTTTTTTACCCCTAAAGGCTTTACACCGGTGGTAGCTGCATTATCTAAATATATCAAGGGATTTCCTCCTCATATTATAAAGCACAGAGAGTTTCCCCTCTGTGCTGTTTTTATTGCTTGTTAATATCCAAGATTTTTATGGCAGAACTCCTTAAAATTTCCGTTATTTCATCAATATTACCGCTTACAGAAATGCTATATCCGCAACCGTGATTTAAGGTTGATTTGGTTTTCTCCATATTTGCAGAATAACCATGCTTGCGAAGTATATCACGTCCACGAATTGCATAAGTGATTGTTCCGGTAATAATCATATATTTTCCCAAAATTATCACTCCGCACCTAAAGGCTGAAATTGCAATACTTGCAATACATTACATTCTATGCGTACAAACCCGTTTTGGGGAAAGCTTTTTACAGAATAATGAACCATTTTTATTCTGTCAAAGATGCTAAATATGTAATTTTTAACAAATTTAATAAATTGCTTGATTTTTAGCGAAAATTGTGTTATTATCTTGAATACGCGAATACAATTGTTTTTCTATGGGGGACACAAAAATTGAGCAATAAATTAGCTTTAGTTAAAATATCTGCCCTACCGGAAGTTTATGAAAAGGTTTTAAAGGCGAAGCAAATGTTGGCATCGGGCGATGCTAAAACCGCCTCTGAAGCCGCCGTGCTCTGTGGGATTTCCCGAAGTGCATTTTATAAATACAAGGATTGCATTTTTTCATATAATGAACAGCACGTTATAAACCTGCGTGCCGAGCTGCGCGATGAAGCAGGCATTCTTTCGGAATTTCTTTCGGTTATACATAAGTTTGATGCCAATGTTTTAACCGTTAACCAAGGTATTCCAACCGATAATGTTGCGGCCGTCACCGTATCTTTGCGCGTTGGCTCAAAAACAAAATCGGTTGATGATATGATTGATTCACTTCGCCTTTTAAAGGGAGTTGTATCGATAGAGCAAATTATTTAACAAACAGGAGGAACGAAATGGTTAATGTTGCAATAATCGGACACGGAGTTGTAGGCTCGGGTGTTGCCGAAATAATTATAAACCATAAGGAACTCATAAGCCAAAAGGCAAAGAATGAGATTAATCTCAAGTACATACTTGATATTAGAGAATTCAATGATTTGCCCTATAGCGATAAGTTCACCAAGGATTTTAACACCATTTTAAATGACGATGACGTTCGTGTTGTTGTTGAAACTGCGGGCGGAGCAACCTTTGCATATGATTATGTTAAAGCCTGCTTGCTTAAAGGCAAGAGTGTTGTTACATCAAATAAAGAGCTTGTTGCATTGAAGGGCGCCGAACTGCTTAAAATAGCGCAAGATAATAACATTAATTTCTTGTTTGAGGCTAGTGTTGGCGGCGGTATCCCCGTTTTGCGTCCGATTGCTCAATGCCTTGCAGCAAACGATTTGAGCGAAATTACCGGCATCCTTAACGGAACAACAAACTTTATCCTTACAAAAATGATTAAGGAAAATATGCAGTTTGATGACGCACTTTCTATGGCGCAACGCCTCGGCTATGCTGAACGCGACCCCTCCGCCGATATTGACGGACACGATGCCGCAAGAAAAATCTGCATCTTAGCTTCGCTGGCTTTCGGCAAGCATATTTATCCCGAACAGATAAAAACCGAAGGCATTCGCGGAATGAAATTATCCGACGTTGAAATCGCTTCGGATATGGGCTATGTTACCAAGCTTATCGGACATTCAAAGGTTCTGGGCGATAAGGTTTCAGCCTCGGTATCCCCTGCTGTTATTCCGACAAGCAGTGTTATTTCTAATGTTGAGGATGTTTTCAATATTATAAAGGTTCGCGGCGATGCCATCGGCGATGTTGCATTCTATGGTCGCGGAGCCGGCAAGCTTCCTACCGCCAGTGCTGTCGTTGCCGATGTTATCGACTGCGTTAAACATCTCGCGGCAAGAAAATATCTCTTCTGGGAGGATGGCGATGCTGATTATGTTGCTAATCCCGATGAGGTTGCATTTGATTATATGATAATTACCGATGCAGCCAACAAGGCTAAAATTGAAAAATTGTTTGCTTGCGTTGAATCAAAATCAAAGGATGACAGTTTTGCAGCTATTGTTGAAAAGCAGACCAAAAACAGCATTAAAGCAAAGCTTATGGACAATAACGTTACCGATTATCGTATTTTCCGCGTTATCGATTAACAAATTTATTATGTTCCCTGTATTATGTTATGGGAACTCTACAAACCAATTATCACACTGCTGATGTGATAAAAATATAACGGAGGATTTTTATGGCACTAATTGTAAAGAAATTCGGCGGCTCATCCGTTGCCAACAACGAAAGACTGTTTAATGTCGCCAGAATTATCGAAAAAGATTACAAAAAAGGCAACGATGTCATTGTTGTTGTTTCGGCACAGGGCGATACAACCGATGACCTCATTGCCCAGGCATATTCGGTTAATCCGAACGGCCCCTCAAAGCGCGAAATGGATATGCTCATTTCGGCGGGAGAACAAATGTCAATTTCCCTTCTCGCTATGGCGATTGAAACCTTGGGACTTCCCGTTGTTTCTCTTCTTGGTTGGCAGGCAGGTTTTGTTACCGATTCACACTATTCTATAGCACGCATTAAGCGCATTGAGTCGGAGCGTCTCCGCGCAGAGCTTGCCAAAAAGAACATTGTTATCGTTGCAGGCTTCCAAGGCCTTAACAAATATGACGATATTACAACATTCGGTCGCGGCGGTTCCGATACCAGCGCCGTTGCAATTGCGGCCGAGCTCAAGGCTGACCTTTGCCAGATTTACACCGATGTTGACGGTGTTTATACCGCCGACCCGCGCATTGTTAAGAATGCTAAAAAATTAGATGAAATAACTCATGATGAGATGCTTGAACTCGCCACCCTCGGCGCACAGGTGCTTAATAACCGCTCGGTTGAGATGGCAAAGAAGCATGGAGTTGAGTTGGAGGTTCTCTCAAGTCTTACACCCGATGTTAAAGGAACCATTGTTAAGGAGGTCGTTTCCATGGAAAAAACTATTATCAGAGGTGTTGCTAAGGATAGCAACGTATCACGTATTTCTATCGTTGGTCTTGCCGACCAGCCCGGTATCGCATTCAAGGTATTTAACCGTTTGGCACAAGCCAAGGTTAATGTTGACATAATTCTTCAGTCGGTTGGCCGTGATGGCACAAAGGACATAACATTCACCGTAACAAAAGACCAGTGTGATGCCGCAATTGAAAGCATCAAGGCCCTTAGCGACTCGCTCAAATATAAGCACGTTGTTCACGATGAAAGCGTTTGCAAGATTTCGATTGTCGGAACCGGTATGGAAACTCATCCCGGCGTTGCCGCAAAGATGTTTGAAGCACTTTACGATGCCGATATCAACATCCAGACCATTTCTACCAGCGAAATCAAAATCTCCGTTTTGGTTGATATTAAGGATGCCGAACGCGCACTTAACGCAGTTCACGACAAGTTTATCCACTAAAAATTTAAAGCTCCGTGAGTTTTTCACGGAGCTTTTATTTTATGATTTTAGTTCTGCAATTGTAACACCATTCTCACCCTCGCCAAAAACGCCCAGACGGAAGGTTCTGATGTTTTTATGGGTTCTTAAATGTTGTTGAACATTCTTACGCAACACGCCGGTTCCCTTACCATGGATAATTGTTATACTCGGAATACCACACATAACCGCATTATCGATATACTTATCGAGTTCCATAATTGCTTCATCACTTGCCATACCGCGCAAATCAACCTCTGTTGTTGCGGTTCGCTCAACACGCGAGGCAACACCTCTAACCGCTCGTTCGCGTTTAGGGGCTTTTTCTTTTTTCTCGCTTAAACGCAGGTTATCAATACCAACCTTGGTTTTAATAATGCCTGCTTGCACCATCGCGGTATTTGATGCTTCATCAACACTCAAAACAACGGCAGATTTATTGATATCGTAAATTATAACATCATCGCCAACCTTTAAGGGTCTGGGCAAAACATATTCCTCGGTTGAGCGGCTGATAATCGGGTCGGCATCATCCTGCATACGATTGAGACCACTCTTGACCTGACGACGAGCGCGGGCAACCATATCAGAGGAATTTGAAGCATTAAGATGCTTTTTCATTTCCTCGAGCTCTGAAAGCAGTTTATTGGTTTGAACGCGAGCATTATCAACAATTCGCATTGCCTCTGCCTTAGCCCTTTCAGCCTGCTTTTGACGCTCGAGTTCGAGTTCATCAATTTTCGCCTTAACGCTATTTTGGGCCGCCAAAAGTTCGCTACGCAAGCGGTTTGCCATTTCGCGTTCCTTCTCGGCCTCGCTCCTCGCCTGCTCAAGCGACTCTATAATACTTTCGAGCCGCAAATCGTCGCGGTCAATAAGACCCTTTGCGCGCTCGACAACCTCATCATCGAGTCCAAGTCGCGAAGAAATCGCAAATGCATTTGAACGGCCCGGAACACCAACAAGCAAACGATATGTAGGTCGCAGAGTTTCAACATCAAATTCGCAACAGGCATTTTCTACGCCAACAGTATCGAGTGCGTAAGACTTTAATTCGGCATAATGGGTTGTTGCCGCAATGCGGGCATCACGCTCACGAAGGCGCATTAGTATTGCATTGGCGAGAGCGGCACCCTCGATTGGGTCGGTTCCTGAACCAAGCTCATCGATTAAAACAAGTGATTCATTATCAACAACATCCAATATATTGATAATATTCGCCATATGCGACGAAAAGGTTGAGAGCGACTGTTCAATACTCTGCTCATCGCCTATATCAACCAAAACCTTATCGAAAATATAAACAGAGCTTCCATCATCTGCGGGAATCATAAGGCCACACATTGTCATCAAGGTTAAAAGGCCAATCGTTTTAAGTGTTACGGTTTTTCCGCCGGTATTTGGGCCTGTTATTATCAAAGTATCATAGTCCTCGCCGATTCCAACCGTTACGGGAACAACATCCGCAGGTTTAATTAAAGGATGGCGGGCTCGTTTTAAATATACAATTCGTTTATCGTTAAGTTCGGGAACCGATGCCTTCATACGGTATCCGAGCTTCGCTTTTGCAAATATTAGATTTAGGGTTAAAAGCGAATCATAGGAGCGAACAGAGCAATCGGCAAAATCTGCCGCGAGGGCGGATAACTCGGCCAAAATCCGCTCTATCTCGGCCTTTTCTTTTGCTTTTAAAACCTTTATTTCATTATTAATTTCAACAACGGCCATAGGCTCAATAAACAATGTAGCGCCCGATGCGGAGGTATCATGAACCAGACCCGCGACCTCGCCCCTATGCTCGGCCTTAACGGGAACAACATATCTGCCATCGCGTTGTGTAACGATATTCTCCTGCAAAAATCTTGCAGATTGACCCTTTACAAGCTTATCAAGTCTTGAACGGATATTGGATACAGATGAGGATATTTTTCGGCGAATATCAAAAAGCTCTTGTGATGCATTATCACTTAATTCTTCATCATTCTTAATACAGAAGAAAATTTTCTCTTCAAAAAATTTATTGGGAACCAATGCTTCAAAATAGCAATCGAGGGCGGTTTCGTTATTAATATCTGAACTTTGGCGCCAATCCTTAACAGTTCTGATAACCCTTAAGGTTTCGCCAATCTGCAATAGCTCCGAAGGCGATAAGATTCCGCCCGCTTTTGCGCGCATAAGCAGACTGTTTACATTCGGGGCACCCCCAAAAGAAGGCGCACCAAAACGCGCCATTAGCGAATGTGCATCGGCGGTTTCTTTTAATCGGCTTATAACGATAGTTCTATCATACGATGGCGTAAGCTCGTTTGCCATTCGGGCGGCATCGGCCATTCCCGTTTCTCCCGCCAACATCGAAAGCACCTTATCAAGTTCTAAAACCTTATTGCATCTTTCTAAATTATACATAAAATTCCTCTAAAGATTCTTATAAAATTCAAGCGCGGTAAACCTATGCTCTATTTGCGAAAGCAGGAAAGTTTCGGTTATGTGAGACAGATTATCAAGCGATTCATCAGGCAAGCTAAAGTTATAAAGCTTATCAAAGCTCGAATAAACAATATGTCGCATAGCCGCCAAGACTCCCTTGCCAATCGGCAAAAGATTGGCAACAGGCGGTCTGCAATCAGGGCAATAGAGTTCACCATTAATCGCATCAAAAAACATGGTATCGGCCTCATAGCAGGCACATTCGCGGCAAGCGACAATATCAGGAGTATAACCCGATATGGCCAACATACGAAGTTCGGTTATGGCCTTTAGCATTGCCGATGGTCTTGCGGATTCCGAAAGAAAATGTAGAGAATTCAGCATTATTCTCAAATATTCTTTTGCCTCATCTTCAACAGGAGCCAAATTTTCGGCAATCTCGCAAAAATACTGTGCGAGTGACAGTTTAACAATATCACCGCGAAGATTAAAAAATATCTTATTTACGGCAGAATCGGTAATTGTATATGTATCGCGCTTTTTGCTGAATGTAAAATGCGAGTATGAAAGCAGCGAGGTTGCGCTTGCGTTTTTATTTTTTAGGCTGCGCGCGCCATGAACAAATGCGCGAATTATTCCGTAATCGGCCGTTAAAACCGATACAATTCTATCGTATTCGCCCACATTGTTCACCCTTATTACAAGCCCATCGGTCGCTATGCTCACTACCTTCTCCCTCCTTCTTTTTCACACTGCAATATGCAAGATATGAATCAACTGTTCCGCTCTTTATAAAATTCTGCCATGCATTCTTTTCATCCACTTTTATCACCCGTTTTTAGGGTGTGGCAGAAAGAGAAAAATATTATAGGTAAAATCAGTCAAGCCCAAAGCCATGAATTGCGCCCTGCATACTGCGCCAGTTTTCCTTAACCTTAACCCAAAGCTTTAGCGATGCCTTAATTCCATAAAACTCTTCGATATCCTTGCGTGCCAAGGTTCCGATTTTTTTAAGAAGCGAGCCATTTTTTCCGATAATTATGCCTTTATGGCTTTCACGTTCGCAATAAATAACTGCACTAAC
>SVPK01000036.1 GCA_015065875.1 Oscillospiraceae bacterium | reverse complement strand
AGAAGCCCGCCAACATAGATATTAATCCGCCTGCCAAACAGGAATAAAAATACTATAACCATCAAGATAATTACGGTTACTATGGTATTAACATCGGCATAGGAAAGGCCGAGGAATGCTTCGCCCGAATCCTCAACACAGTTGAGCCCGAGCCAACCATAAATATTATAGGCATTAAAGGTGCAATACGGGTAGGTATCAAGTCCCGCCAAATAAACATCAAAGAACAAAAGCGGATTGCGAGCGCCTATCATAAAGGGCAGGAACACCGCCGCTACGGTTGCCGCCGCGGCCGATATGCCGAGCAATAACCGCTTTATACCATGCCGCCTAAAGATATAGAGAAGTAAAACCGGTGTAAAGAACAGGGATTGATACTTTGTGAGTCCCGCAACGGCGAACATAAAGCAGGAAACAACCGGCCTTTTTTCGGCCAACAGAAATGCCCAAACGAGCAAAAGCGCCATAAGCCCATCGGTTTGACCCCAAAAAGCACTATTATAGAAGGCCGAGGGGTTGCACCCCCATAAAGCCGCGCAGAACAGCGCCGCGGTTTCACTGCGGCGGCGGGCGGCAAAATAGATGGTTAAAATGCAAAGGGTATCAAACAGAATCGGCCAGAATTTCATTAAAAACATCTGCATCTCGTTCGAGCATTCAAAACCAAAAAACTGATATGCAAGCCCTGTTAAATAGAGGCAGAAAAGATAAAGCGGAGGATCATCGAGGCTTATTGCTTCGGCACGAGAATAAACACTGAAAAAGCCTTTAGGCAGATTAACCGCCCATTCTCTATACCAGAAGGTATCGAAGGGATTAAAATAAAGGATGCCGACAACCAGTCTTGCGGCCAATGCCGAGCCTATGATTATAAGCAATGCGGCAACACTCTTGTTAATCGATATACTACGCCTCAACCATAACACCTCCAAAAAAAGATTTGTTGATATTATAACATTAAATGGTATAATATTCAATAGAAGCAAAATTTTACCGCGGAGGAAAACTATGAGCAGTCATTTTTATTCAATGATATCCCGAATGAAATATATAAAGCGTTGGGGACTTATGCGAAACACCCGAGAGGAAAGCCTATATGAGCATTCGCTTGAGGTTGCCTTTATCGCTCATGCGCTCGCGCTCATAAATAACCGCCGCCTCGGCGGAAGCATTAATGCCGACCGCGCCGCGGTTGTTGCTATGTTTCATGATACAACCGAGATACTAACGGGCGACCTTCCTACCCCCATTAAATATTATAGCCCCGAAATCAGCTCGGTATATAAACAGATTGAATCGGTTGCGGGAGAGCAACTGCAGGAGCTTCTGCCCGAGGACTTAAAACCCGATTTTTCGGAAATTTACGAATGCAACGATGAGGAAATTTTAGCGATAGTTAAGGCGGCCGATAAGATTTCGGCGCTTATAAAATGCATCGATGAGATATCGCTCGGCAACCGCGAGTTTTCGGCCGCGGAAAAAGCAACCCGCAAGGCAATAAAGAATTTAAAGCTTCGCGAGGCCGATATTTTCCTTGAGGAATTTTTGCCCAGCTTTTCGCTTCCCATTGATAATATGACCATCAAAAAATAAACGGTTACAAATCTGTTGTTGACAAGTATGGTATAATGAAAGTTGAACTTCGATAGTTTTGGAGGTTATTATGAACAATACCGATAGACTTTGTTTAGGTTGTATGAACGATAACGGCGGTGCTGCCGTTTGCCCGATTTGCGGTTATGACAAGACCTCTGCGGGTGATAGTTCGGTTATAGATGCCGGAACCTGGATTAAGGAGCGTTACCTTTTAGGTCGCGTTTTGGAGACCACCGGTGAGGGCATAACCTATATCGGATGGGACAATCAAAACGATAACGTTATTTATATTAAAGAATATTTTCCGCTCGGCCTTTGCACTCGCCAAGCCAACAAATCGGTTAAGATAGTTGCGGGCAAGGAATATGATTTCAACACCGGAATCATGGAATTTATTGAGCTTTCAAAAAAGCTTTCGCAGTTTGATAATTCCTCGATTATGCCGGTTGTTGATACCATTGAGCTCGGCGGAACCGCCTTTAGCATTATTAAAACCGCCGCAGGCATTCCTCTGCGCGAGTTTCTCCTTCGCAACGGCGGAACACTGAAATGGGAACAGGCTAAGCCCCTGTTTATGCCGCTTATAAATACTTTAGAGGAGCTTAATATCGCCGGTATCTATCATGGCGGAATCTCGCCCGAAACCATTATCGTTGGGCGCGATGGAAGACTCCATCTTTCGGGTATTTCCATTCCGCAGCTTCGCGATGCGAGCAGCAACTTTACCTCGCAGATATTCCCCGGCTTTGCCGCTATTGAGCAATATAGCGCAGAAATGCAGGTTGGCCCTCAAACCGATGTTTACGGCATTGCCGCAACCCTTTTCCGCGTTTTGATAGGAAATCCACCCATGGCGGCAAACGAACGCGCCGTTCATGATAATATGTCGATTCCCGCCAAGGCCGCCGAAACAATTCCCCCCTATGTTTTAACCGCGCTCGCAAACGCGCTTCAAATTAACCCCGAAAACAGAACCCGTAGCATGACCGCCCTGCGCGACGACCTTACAAAAAATGTTACGGCCGCCCCTGTTATCCCAACAAATACTCAACGTCCGCAGGCATCCGCTTCCAAAAAGAACAGCAGCCGTAAATATGCTATAATCGCCGCCGCTATAACGGCCGGTGCTTTGCTTATCATTGCGGGAATCGTTCTCCTTTTGATGCCCGGCAGCTCAAACGAGGGTAATGGCTCCCCCTCATCCTCAATAGTTATGCCGCCGAGCTCATCATCGGTTGTTGATAACAGCAGTTCTGCTCCAACCGTTATCGAAAATCTTTATGCTGTTCCCAATCTGATAGGCACAGATTATGCCGATATTCTCAAAAACGAAGAATGGAACCGCAACTTTAAGATAGTTATTGCAGGCGCAGAATTCAATAAATCGGTTGATAAGGGCCATGTTGTTTCTCAAACCATCGCCGAAGGCACCGAGGTTAAAAAAGCAACCGTTATTGAGGTTGTTGTCAGCCTTGGCAACGCGGAGCTTATCGTTCCCGATGTTTCAAAAATGTCGAAGGCTGATGCATATGTTACCCTGCTTGAGGCCGGAATCGATAAGGATAAAATTAAATTTGTTGACCGATATGATGAGGTTGCCGACCCGCAGCTTGTTTCGGGAACCAATCCCGCCGCAAAAACAACCATTTCGCGTTTTGCCGAGATTGAGGTTTATTTCAACACCCGCGAAATCCCTGTTGATTACGACGAATTTGAATAAAACCCGTTAAAAATATAACACCTGATTTTAGTTTTCCTAAAATCAGGTGTTTTTTTCTTTTGCTTTTTTTATATCTAGTTCTATTTGCTCGCGAAGAGCATCGAGCGAATCGAATTTTTTATCCTCGCGGATAAACGAGAGCAAAGAAATACTAACCCTCTCGCCATATATATCGCCCGAAAAATCGAGAATATTGGTCTCGCAAACGCAACGGTCGATATGATAGGTAGGCCGATTTCCGATATAGGTTACGGCAGGATACTCCCGCCCCTCAACCTCAATGCGGGCGGCATAAACACCGTGACGCGCGGCAACGAGGTCATCGGGGTAATAAAAATTAACGGTTGGAATCCCCATTGTTCTTCCGCGGCTATCGCCATGGATAACCTCGCCCGAGAGCGAAAACGGAGATGAGAGCATATCATTTGCTTTTTCAACCTCGCCGCTCTTTATAAGACTGCGGATAAAGCTTGAGGAAATTCTAATCTCATCCTGCTCTATAAGCGGCGAAATTCGGGCTTTTATTCCCTTTTCATTGCAAAAGCGCTCTATAAGGGCGCTATCGCCTCGTCCGCCGGAGCCGAATCGATAGTTCTCGCCGCAACAAATAACGGCGGGATGATACTCATTATCGAGCATCTCTAAAAAATCAAGCGCAGAAATCGCACAAACCTTATTAAAATCGAGAACCCTAACCGAAAAGCCCATATCGCGAAGGCGCGATATTTTTTCATCGGGCTCCATTAAAAGCTCACGCTTTTCATCCATTGCGGGGGGCCATGAAAATGTTATGGCGGTTGCAGGGAATTCGGCCAACGAGAGAACGGCTATATGACCCTTATGCAGACCATCGAAGGTTCCTAAAACAACCGAGCCCTTACGCATTAGAATCACTCCCCTGTTTATCATTTATAACACATTCAACCTTAAGTATTCCCATTTCTGCACGAACAATGCCAAGACCTAACAGGATATCTCCAAACTTTACCCTAACGATATCGCCATCGTTAAAGCTACCCTTTAGTCTTAAAAGGTCGAGCTCGCCGCCGTTTGAGAAACGAATTGCCTGCTTTTCGGTTACAGATACCGAAGGATAACCCAAAAGCGCCAAATCGGCAGGCTTTATATGCTCTTTAATGTTTTCCTCGGTTAAATCATCGAGAGATACGGTATCCTTAATCGAAAATCCAGCGGTTTCGGTTCGAAGCAGTTCGGTCATGGTTGCGCCGCAACCAAGTCTTTCGCCTATATCGCGGCAAAGCGAGCGAATATAGGTCCCCTTACTGCAACGAACGGCCAGGGTAAATTCGCGGCCATCAAAATCGCTGACCTCTATGCTATGAACCGTTATTTCGCGCGGCTCACGCTCAACAACCTTACCCTCGCGGGCAAGCTTATAAAGACGAACTCCATCGCGGCTTATGGCCGAATACATAGGCGGAACCTGCTCGAGTTTCCCTTTAAATGCTTCGGCTGCAGATAAAAGCTCCTCGGCCGAAACGCAAACCTCTTTTTCGGTTAAAACGGCTCCTGTTATATCCTCCGTATCGGTTGTAATTCCCAAGCGAACGCGGGCGATATATCCCTTATCACCATCGGTTATGTAGGAAGATAGCGCAGTTGCTCTGCCTACCAAAATAGGCAAAACACCCTCGGCTAACGGGTCGAGAGTGCCTGTATGGCCTACCCTTTTCACACCGCAGAGTCTTCTAACCCTTGCAACGGCGGAAAAGGATGTTATTCCTTTTGGTTTACGAAGAAGAATTATGCCCTGCAAATTAATCCTCCAATGCTTCACGAACGTGCTTTAAGATTTCGGCCCTTGCCTGACGCAGAGTTCCGTTGATCTCGCAGCCTGCGGCATATTTATGACCGCCGCCGTTCATTTTAGCGCATATCGCGGCAACATCATAGGGCGGATAGGAGCGCATCGATATTTTCCATACCTTCGGCGCCTTTTGACGCATGGTAACACCGATTTGAACGCCCTCAATCGAGCGCGGAATTGCGGTTATGCCATCAAGGTCGGAATCACTGCAGCCGCTATCGCGCAGCATTTTGTTTGTAACTGCGATTATGGCAACGCGGTCGCGATAAAGCAGACGCACATTGCCGAGCGCCATTTTTTCTATCTCCATTCGGCTCTTTGACTTGGTATCAAACATAACTCGATTAATCTCGGAAAAATCAATACCATATGCCATAAGCTCTGCGGCTATAACATGGGTTTTAGGGGTTGTATTCGAGAATTTAAAACAACCCGTATCGGTTGAAATACCGGTATAAAGAGCCTGAACCATAGCATCATCAAGCGGTATGCGAAGCGCATTTAATATATCATAAATGCATTCGGCGCAGGCCGCCGCGGTAGCATCTAAAAACAGATTTTCTGCAAACTCGCGATGGGATGCATGATGGTCGATAGCCAGAACTATCTCATTTTCATACTTTACTCCAAGCGCACCCATGAGCTTTATATCGGCAACATCGACCGAAATAACCGTTTTGGGTTCGAACTCGGGAAATTCTACCGAATCGGTAAAATAGCCGTAGCGCGCGGGAATCGGGTCGGCACAAACGACCTTTGCCTTCTTGCCGAGCTTTAAAAGCCCCGCACAGAGGGCATAAGCCGAGCCTAGAGTATCGCCATCAGGCATACTATGGGTTAAAATAAGATAATCATCATTTTTCTTTAAAAAGGAGCAAACTCCCTTAAGGTCCAGCCTTTTAGACATCGCATTCTTCCCCTCCTTTTTGAGTTTCGGGTAAAGAATTTATTATCTTTTGGATGTTTGCGCTACGCTCGATTGAATCATCAACAATAAAGCGAAGCTCGGGAACCTTTCGGAGCGAGAGTCGGCGGCCGAGCTCACGGCGGAGATATCCCGCCGCGCTTTTGAGCCCCTTAACCGAATTTTCGGTTGCTTCTCTTCCCTCGATGGCGCTAACGTATACCGTTGCATACGAAAGGTCGCCCGATACATTTAATTTAACGATACTTAAAAGCTGACTTATACGGGGGTCTTTAAGCTCTCTGAACATTTCCGATAATGCGAGCTGCATATCGGAGGTTATTCTATCGATTTTATATCCCGCCATTAGTCTCTATACTCCTCCATTATATAGGCTTCGAAAACGTCGCCTGTCTTGATATCGGAGAACTTTTCAAGACCGATACCGCATTCATATCCTGTTGCAACTTCCTTAACATCGTCCTTAAAGCGGCGTAGAGAATCAATCTTATCCTCGGCGAGAACGATACCATCGCGAACAACGCGGATAAGGCAGTTACGCGTTACCTTACCGTTTGTTACATAGCAACCTGCAATGGTTCCAACATTGGAAATCTTATAGGTATCGCGAACCTCAATGCTACCCATCTCAAGCTCACGGAACTTGGGAGCAAGCATACCCTTCATAGCCGCCTCGATTTCCTCGATGCAGTCATAGATTATGCGGTAGGTTCTGATATCAACACCATCGCGCTCGGCATTTGCCTTTGCAACGGGGTCGGGACGAACATTAAAGCCAACGATTATAGCGCCGGAGGTTCCTGCAAGCATAACGTCGGACTCGTTAATAGCACCAACGCCGCCATGGATAACTCGAACGCGAACCTCTTCGTTGGATATCTTTTCAAGGCTCTGCTTAACAGCCTCAACCGAGCCCTGAACATCTGCCTTAACGATGATGTTAAGGTCTTTAAGGTCGCCCTCGGAAAGCTGGCTGAAGAGGTTATCAAGGGTAACCTTCTGCATACGGCTGAATTCTTCATCCTTAATCTTCTGCTTGCGCTGCTCAACGAGCTGACGAGCAAGACGCTCATCCGAAACTGCATCGAAGCCATCACCTGCTTCGGGGGTTTCGGCAAGACCGGTTATCTCAACCGGAACAGAGGGACCTGCCTCGGAGAGTTCAACACCGTTTTCATTGGTCATAACGCGAACGCGACCAACGGCGGTTCCTGCAACGATGATATCGCCTGTATGAAGGGTTCCTGTTTGAACAAGAAGCGATGCGACAGGACCGCGACCCTTATCGAGTCGAGCCTCGATGATAACACCCTTTGCTCTGCGGTCGGGGTTGGCCTTAAGCTCGAGCATTTCGGCAACAAGCAGAACATTCTCAAGCAGCTTATCGATGCCCATTCCGGTCTTGGCCGAAACAGGAACACAGATAACATCGCCGCCCCATTCCTCGGGAACAACCGAATGCTCGGTTAACTGCTGGAGAACTCTATCGGGATTGGCTTCGGGCTTATCCATCTTATTGATTGCAACAATAATGGAAACTCCTGCGGCCTTTGCATGGTTTATAGCCTCAATTGTTTGCGGCATGATACCATCATCGGCGGCAACAACAAGTATTGCTATATCGGTTGCCTGCGCGCCGCGCTGACGCATAGCGGTAAATGCGGCGTGTCCCGGAGTATCGAGGAAGGTTATATCGCTGCCTGCGGCATTAACGCGGTAAGCACCGATATGCTGGGTTATTCCGCCCGCCTCGGTAGAGGTAACGGCGGTATGACGAATAGCATCAAGGAGCGAGGTTTTACCATGGTCAACGTGACCCATAACAACAACAACGGGGTCGCGCGGACGCAGTGTTTCTGCGGTATCCTCGGTATCATCCATAATGCGCTCTTCGATGGTAACAACAACAGCCTTTTTAATCTTTGCGCCCATTTCGGTAACAACGATTTCGGCGGTATCATAATCGATAACCTGGTTAACGGTTGTCATCATACCAAGCTTCATAAGCTCCTTGATAACCTCGGCGGCGGTCTTCTTCATAGCGGCGGCAAGCTCACCAACCGTTATCTCCTCGCCAACAGTTACGGTTATCGGGGTTTTCTTTATGCGCTCCAGCTGAAGGCGACGAAGCTTATCGGCCTCGGTCTCGCGCTTGGCATTCTTGGGACGATGATAATCCTGGGATTTTTGTTTGATTTTCTGCTTGCGCTGCATATTATCACGCATGGTATTTGCGGGCGCAATGTTTTCATATTTTTCGTTATAACGCTCGATATCAACGTTCGAGGTTCTGGTATCAACGTGTAGAATTTGTGCGGGTCCGCGGTTCGGAGCCTCGCCGGGAACCTTCTTCTTTTTGGGCGGGGCAACAAGAATCTCGGGCTCGGCCTTTTTCTCAACCTTTTCTGCCTTCGGCTCGGTTTTGGGAGCCTCGGCCTTTTTCTCGGCTTTAGGTTCGGGCTTCGGTTCACCCTTCGGCTCCGCCTTCACGGGAGCCGGCTTTTTCTCTGCCTTCGGCACCTCTTCCTTTGCGGGAGCAGGATTCTTTGCGGCCTCGGCTGCGGCTGCAGCGGCCTTCATCTGCTCAAGAATTGCCATCTGCTCTGCGAGCTTACGGTCCTTCTCGGCCTTTCTTTCCTTTGCCGCGGCCTCGCGAGCCTTGGCTCCGGTTTCAAAATATGCATCGAAGCTCTTAACCTCGTTTTCCTTTGTCAGCACATCGAAGATTAAATCAAGCTCCGCCTCATCGAGGGTCGACGAGGTCTTTTTGGTGCTCTGAAGCTCGTTTACGAGAATCGCAACGATATCCTTTGACTGTAAGCCGAAATCCTTTGCAAGGTCGCTTACCTTATATTTAACCATCATGGGCATTTCCTCCAATTATAAATTTTCCGCAATAGCGCGCGCAAAGCCTTCATCCAAAACGGCTATTATGCCTGCGCGGGTTCCTATTGCCTGCGTTATGTCATAGGTGTTAAGTTCGGGTTTTATGAAATTAATTCCGTTTTTCTCGCATAAAAAGCGAATTTCTTTACTGCTTTTTTCCGAGATATCCGAGGCGGTTATTGCGAGATGCGCTTTTTTTCTTTTAAGGGCATCGGTTGCCGCCGCTGTTCCAACGGCCAGCTTCCCCGCCTTACGAGCAAAGCCTAAAAGGGTTAGCGCCTTACTCATTTAAGCTCCTCCGCGATTTTTTCGAGCTCCGCTTCGGGAACGGCAGAGGAGAAGGCCTTTTCAAATCTCTTGGCCTTTTGCGCCGCAAGCAGGCATTTTTCCTCCCTGCAAATATATGCGCCGCGGCCGTTTAGCTTGCCCGTTTTATCGAGCTTTATCTCGCCCTCGGTTGTTTTAACAACGCGCACAAGCTCCGACTTCGGCTTCATTTCGCCACAGCCAACGCACATACGCATAGGAATTTTTCCGCTTTTCATAAAATCACCCTAATTACTCGGCGATATCCTCGCCATAAAATCCGCTTTCGGGACGGATATCAATGTTCCAGCCCGTAAGCTTAACTGCAAGGCGAACATTCTGGCCGCCGTTGCCGATTGCGAGGGAGAGCTGCGAATCCGGAACGGTTGCTCTGCAGCTGCGGGGGTCCTCGCTGATTATCTCAACTCCTACAACCTTGGAGGGAGAAAGTGCCTCACTGACGAAGGCTACCGGGTCATCAGAATACTTAACAATATCAATCTTTTCGCCGGCAAGCTCTTCAACTATCTTATTAACGCGGGCGCCGCGCGGGCCTATACAGGCGCCAACGGCATCGATTTCGCTATTGGCCGACCAAACCGCCATCTTGGTGCGGGAGCCTGCCTGACGAGAGATAGCCTTAATCTCAATGGTTCCATCAAATATTTCGGGAACCTCGTTTTCAAACAAGCGCTTTACAAGACCCGGATGGGTGCGGGAGAGCATTACCTTGGGGCCCTTTTCGGTGCTCTTAACGTCTACTATGTAGACCTTGATGTGGTCGCCCTCCGAAAGCTCCTCGCCCGGAACCTGCTCAAGCTTGGGAAGCATTGCTTCGCTATGACCGATGGTAAGCGATGCGTTGCCTGTTTTGGGGTCGATTCGCTGAACAACTGCGGTTACAAGCTCGCGGTTGCGGCTCTGGAACTCGGCCAAGGTTTGGTCGCGTTCAACATCGCGAATTCCCTGACGGATAACATGCTTTGCGGTTTGGGCAACGATACGGCCAAGCTTGCGGGTATCGAGCTTTATGGTAACAGTTCCGCCAACCTTGGAGCGCTTGTTGATTTTGAGCGCATCCTCAAGCAGCATATCGGCATATTCATCCTCAATCTCATCAACAACATTCTTTTTAACATAGGCGCTGAACTTCTGCTTCTCGCAATCGATTTCGCAGAAAACTATCTCGCGGGAGCCATATTCCTTTTTAACCGCAGTAACTATAGCGGCCGAGATTTTTTCGGCAATAAACTCGGCGGGAATGCCGCGCTCGGTTTCCATAACCTTTAAGGCTTCAAAAAATTCTTTGTTATTCATTTTTCCTTTTTCCTCCAAAACTTATATTGTCATATCGTTTAATTTAACCGATGAATATAAACCTTTTTCAAAATAGTATTCCTTATCGCCAACGGCGATTTTAACTCCGCCATCATAGTCGGCTAAAATTCCGCAATAGTCCTTCTCACCATCAACAGCACGATAAAGATGAACCATAACCTCGCGGCCCTTCATTTTTTCAAAATGCGCCGGCTTTAAAAGCTCGCGCTCGAGACCCGCCGAGCAAACCTCTAAATAATAGGATTTATCGATTATATCGGCCTCGTCGAGGATGGGGTCGATTGCGTGTGAAACATCGGTGCAATCGTTTATCCAAACGCCTTCATCCTTATCGATAAAAACGCGCAGATACCACGATGCGCCCTCCTTTAGGAATCGAACATCCCATAAATCATAGCCCATTTCGGCTACGGTTGCGGATATAAGTTTTTCAACTCTTTCTGCAGTATTGCCTGCCATTTTTTCACCTTCCAATGCTCAAAGTCCATAGAACGAAAAGTGAGCGGGTTGCCCCACTCACTTTCCTTTTCGTATCTTAACATACGGTAGTATAACACACATTATATATAAAATCAAGTATTTTTTATTCTTCCATCTGCTTGCCGAGGAAGCCTGCGGCAACCGATATAAGCTTTATATCGGTATCGGTTGGGGTTTGGGCGCTTTCGGTTGAGAGCATAACAACCGCACCCGTAACATCGCCGGATGAGAGAATAGGTGCCGCAATGCATATCTTGCGGTCGACCCCATCGAGCGCGGGATGAACCTCATCTCCCGCGGTATAGAGTCGGCGAGAGTTCATAATATCCTCAAGCGCACTCGATACTCGGCGCTCCAGCACCTCGCGTTTGGGCAGTCCTGCGGCGGCAACGCAGTGGTCGCGGTCGCAGATTATAACCGCGAGCTGGGTTCCCTTTATAAGCGCATCGGCATACTGCGCCGCAAAGGCCGATAACTCGCCAATCGGCGAATACTTTTTAAAGATTACCTCCCCGCCCGCATCGGTATAAATCTCAAGCGGGTCCCCCTCGCGAATTCTCATTGTTCTTCTGATTTCTTTCGGAATAACAACCCTTCCTAAATCGTCTATTCTACGAACAATTCCTGTTGCTTTCATATATAAATCTCCTTTAAATTCAAATCGTGATACTATTATTTGTCAACAAAGAAAAATTATACTGTTTTTAAAAAATCGTTTATTGACTTTTTTAGCCATAAACGATATCATTATATTATGATAAAATGATATCATTAAAAGGAGGTTGCAAGTTGAGTAGAAAAGCAACATTTCGAGCTGAACGAACAAGGCAAGTTCAGTTTAGAATGAACCCTGATACCTTTAAAAAACTGCATATAGCAGTAATAAGCGATGATGATATGCCCAGCATGGCAGACTTATTTAATTCTGCCGCAGAGGCATATCTTAAAAACCCGAAAAAATATACTGAACTTGTTTCTAAAATAACAGGAGGAAAAAATAATGAAACAATATCACGATGAATATGAAGGCCAAAGAGATTTTTATAGTAGAGTAGGTATAAATCCAGATTTATCTCATAACACCGACGGTGTTGATAGAGGAAATCTATATGAAAACAAAGTTGATATCAAAAACATTTACGAAGTTTTATCACAAGCAATAAAATATGCTTCACGAATCCGTATCCGTGGAGAAAAATTGCCAGCCAATTTAATCCTTAATGACTTGAATAGAGAAACAGCATATATCTTTAAATCTGCAGATTTATTAAAAGATATTGAAAAAGTTTATTTTGGTGCTGCTAGCAGAAATAACGAGACATATAAAACAGAAGCCAAATATATTACAATAGATTATTCAACAAGTACAGGCTTGCAAGAATTATTAACTATTGTTAATAGCGAAGATTTTGTAAAATACCATGTCGATAAAAATAACATTGTTGGATTGTCTCAGCAATTCTATAAACACAGCCAAGATAAAGATAAGTTTATTAAAGGTGAAAATGCAGAAATAAGAAACCCAAATGTTTTACAAGATAGAATTTATCCTTATGAAAAAGCTGATAATATAGAGTTTGAGGATATAATGGACTGCTTAAATCCCGGTCTTTTGCAAAGAGAACAAGGTGCTTACTATACCCCAACAGCTTATGTTAACGAAATGCATAAGATGTTAATTAAGGCCATTAAAGAAATACCGAAAGGCATGGATTATATAATTATAGATAGATGCGCCGGAACAGGAAACCTTGAGGAAGGATTACCAGATGAAATATTAGAGCACTGTGTATTATCGACAATAGAATTTAATGAGTATGCTATATTAAACTATAAATATGGTGATAAATGTCTTGTCGTAATTCCTAATATAGACGCTTTGGCATATGATATTATTCCGGCTGAAAAAAACGAACAAGGTATAGCAAATGATTTTATACGAGAGAGGGTTAACGATCCTAATTGCGTTGTTATCCTCATGGAAAACCCCCCTTACAGCGAATCAGGTAGCGGAGGTGTTCAAGGAACCGGGAAAAAAGAAAATGTGTGGAAACAAAGCTATGTCATCCAAGAAATGAAAAAAGAGTATAAAGGTGTTGCTTTAAACGATTTATCAAATCTCTTTATTTGGAGCGGTTTTAAATTCTATTTAAAAAAACCAACGGATAGTTATATTTTATACGCACCTACAAAATATTGGCGCAACCAAAGTTTAGCAAATAAAAAATTTGAAGACGGGTTTTTATGTAATAGAAAAGAATTTCACGCAAATCAAGTTTCTGCAATAGGATGTATTTGGTGGAAAAATATTGATGATACAGATACTAAACAAATCACGCTCACGCCATACGATATTGAAAATCAAACTACAAGTAGAGCGACTAATGATATCACTATTAAAAAGGCGTTTTACAATCTTTCTTATGCGTATGATAAAAGGCCACTTGTCAACTATTCAGAAGATGGAATTATCTGCGAAAGAGATGGTTCAGAGTTTGTTTCAAATGGTAGGAAAGTTTATATAAAACCGATTTATAGCAATGAAATAATTGCATATTTAGTAGCAAGCAATTTTCAAATTGATAGAAAAGATGTAATGTTAACTCGTTGCGGAATATATAAAGCTCATGGATTTTACCTTAGAAGTGATAATTTTACCGAAAAATTACCATTGTTTGTTGCGGCTACATTCCCATATGATAAATGGTACAAGGCTGATGTTTATTCAAAGTCATATGATGGGCAGGGTTCGTTTTTAAAGGATAAAAATTTTTTGAAGAAATGTTTGTTTTATACTGCGCTTACACCAAAAAACAAATGCAAATCGTTTTTAGGTAGCGACAAACGTTTTTATCGTAACGAATTATGTTTCGACCGCGAAGATACTCTAGCTTGGCAATCATTACAAGAATATTTAAAAGATGGTTTGGAATTATCGGAAATAGAAGAAACACTTTTAAAATATTGGAGAGATGTATTGTTTGAAGCTTCTAAAACGGACGAATATAAAGCCGCAGATAAAAAAGTCCGCTATGGATTATGGCAAATAATGCAAGAACTTAATATTAAAATAGACAGCGGCAGAAAAGACAAAAAAGGCAATCCCGTTATGGTATATAAATATAATGCTTTAAATTCGGAAATCAAGAAATTAGATGATGCTCTTAAAAATTATTACAGCAATGAGATTATACCAATGTTATTTGAATATGAGTTAATTAAATAACTAAAAGCGAGGGGAAATTCCCCTCGCTTTTGCTATGTATAAAAAACGCAGAAAACCCTGATTTGACACCAATGCGTTCAATGGGGCAAACCAGCAAAAGCCCTAGTGTTTATGCGGGTTTCAAGCGGTTTGCCCTATTATAACACAAGCCTCTATTCTTCTCACTATTCCTGTTGCTTTCATATATAAATCTCCTCTTTTTTACAAAATTGATGTGATATTAGTATCACACCTTTTGCAGAAATTATGAGCAGATTTTCCAAATGTTTTTGAAATTTCAAAGCGAGATATGAAAAGGGCGATGACTTAATTTGTCATCGCCCTTTAGGGTCAAATGTCTATTTATCTCTTTACAAAGCTTTAATTATTTAGCCTTTTTCTTCTTTAATACAATAAATACAACTGCTCCGGCTGCGGCAAGTAAAACTACTCCGCCAAGGATAATCCAAATAAGAGCACTGTCTTCGTCAGTATTGTCTACAGCTTCTTTAGATTCGCTGTCACTCGGTTCTGAA
>SVPK01000035.1 GCA_015065875.1 Oscillospiraceae bacterium | reverse complement strand
CTCCTCTAAAATGGGGGAGAGCATCTGGCAGGGACCGCACCAATCGGCATAAAAATCGAGCAAAACGGTCTTTTCGCTCTGTAAAACCTCGGTATTAAAATTTGAACTGTTAACGTAATTCATAAATTAGTCCTCCTTTATAAATGTTGCGGCAACGCATAATTCGCCGCTTTCGTTTTCGAGTTTTATAAAATAGCCTTTTTCAATCTCCGCGATGCAAACCGAGAGAATATCTCCGAGATATGCCGCCTTTTTATATAGAATGCTCATATCGGTAAAGAAAAAATCATCGGGCAGCGCATCGATTAAAATTTCGGCACTTTTTTGGTTGTTTAAATGGCGATTGGTATCAATTTGACCGTTTCCAACCCTAACCGTAAAGACTTTTTCGGCTTCGCATAGCTGGGGCTTTTTAAAATTGAAAAAGTCGTCGCCGAAATCGTGATTAGGATATGCCGCCGCCATATCCTCGGGAATTCTTATGGGGCGCATTCGGCTTCCGTCGAACAAGAACCAAGCCGCAACCGAACGGGCACATTCCTCTCCATCCTGCTCAATGATGGTTCCGCGTTCCGAAACAACCCCCTTCATATCCTTAACCGCGGTTTTAACGGTCAGATCCGCTCGGGGGTCGGGCAGGCGGGTTATATGAAAATTAATGCCCTGCAAAAGCCAGGCCATATTCATATCTCGCATCTTATAAAGACCGTAGCCGCAGCTTTCGGAATTCTTGATTGCAACATCCTGAATAACGTCAAGCAAAGCCGCGGGCTTTATAGCCTCAAAATTTTTTAAATCGCCGTAGCGCATTTGGTAATTACAGGTAAACATATCAGCATCCCTTCCTACTATAAATGATAGCACATTAGCGAGAAAAAAGCAAAAAAACATTTTGTGAACGATTGACAAATGAATAATATCGGGTGTATCATTATAATGTAAATCAAAGAAAAGGGGGGAAATAGAATGAAAAAGTTTTTAGCTCTTATGCTTGCTCTTCTTATGATGGCAACCGTTCTTTGCGCCTGCGGCGATGATGAAGAAACCGTTAAGGGTGAGTGCGATGCTTGCGGCGATGAAACCGAGCTTTATACCATCAAGGTTGAAGGCAAGAAGGTAAAGGTTTGCGGCGATTGTAAAGAAGAATTCGAAGCGGGCGAAGAAGACGACAGTGACCGTTATGAAGACGACGATGATGACGATAATTACGGTGCTACTGTAGCAACCCCTTGCGAAATGTGCTATGAAAACGCAGCTGAACACACTGTAAGCTACGAAGGCGAGACCGCAAGAGTTTGCGATGATTGTAAGGCAGAGTGGGATGAACTCATGGATACCATGGAGGAACTCGAAGACCTTGCAGAACAGCTTGAGGGCCTTGAAGACCTTTATTAATAAGTAAAAAAAGAGCGCTCCGAATACCGCTCTTTTTTTATTGCTCTTCAAATACATTGACAAGTCAAATGAATCTGGTGTATGATAAGGGTGAAATAAAAGCAAAAGGAGAAAAGATAAATGAAAAAAATATTTGCGATTTTGCTTGTTTTATGTGCTATGATGGCGGTTCTCTGCGCTTGCGGAGGCGACGATGGCGAAAAAGCCGCCCAAGGCATATGCCAGGTATGCGGTAATAAGGGCGAAATTTATCATGTAGAGGATAGAAAAGGTCAGGAATATAATATTTGTTCCGATTGCAAAAAGATTTTTGAAGCCGAGATATATTCAGAAGAGGGCAAATGCGAGGATTGCGGCAAAGAGGGTATGATTACCGTTATAAAGTATGATGGTGTAACATATAGGGTTTGCAATGCTTGCAGACAAAAACTCTATAGTGAGGTTGAAGGCCTCGAGAATCTTTATAAATAAACAAGAGCGGTGCTAACGGAGCGCTCATTTAGGGATAATTTGCCTAAAACAGCGTCTTTTTGTAGTCTAATTCGTTAAAAAGCCACGATACGCGCCAGCGTTACCGTGGCTTTTTTCCTTTTATCCTATCAAAAATACATCTGTTTTAGGTGCGAAGCAGTTTTGTAGTCGATTGTTTTTCTCGCTCGCAAGGTTGACAAGCTGAAGTAATACTTTGTGTCTTACAAGGGTTGGCAACAAAGCGACGGGGAAAATAATGACTAAAAACCAATTTCTCCCTAATTGAGCGCTCCGTATGCGCCGCTTTTTTTAATTACCCATAAAAGCGATTGACAATTAAAATAAAATTGGTGTATGATATAGATAATCTAAAGCATAGGAGATGCAAAAAATGAAAAAATTGTTGTCTGTTTTATTGGTGATATGTGTTTTGGCGGCCGTTCTCTGCGCCTGCGGCGGCGGGGATGCCGAAGATAAAGAAACCTTTAAATGTGCCGAATGTAAAGAAGAGTTTGATGGTAAGGGTAATGAACTTAAGGTTGATAAATATGAAGTTACCGTTTGCGATGATTGTTATGATGAGTTAATGGACGATGGCGATAACAGTGCAGAAGGGTCAGATAATGTTGTTGGTTCAACCCAAGATACTGAAAAACAAGAGACTGAATCAGCCGATAGCCTTGAGACTGCAATTGTAGGAACCTGGAAAGAGGTTGGTGGAACCGAGACTCTGATAATCGATGCCGATGGTTCTATCTATATGGAGGATGAAGACATGGGCCTGGATGGCGAGTATAGAATCTCGGGCGGAAAGTTTATTCTTACGGCCGTTGGCGGAATTTATTCAGATTCCATGGATATCGAGATAAACGGCGATACAATGTTCCTTGGCGAATTTGAATATAAAAGGGTTAATTAATTATATTTTAAGGGGAAATTAAAATGAAAAGATTAGCTGTCATTTTAGCGATTTTAATGTTATCGCTTCTTCTGTGCGCCTGCGGCGGCGGGGATGAAACCCCAAGCAGTGAGCCGAGCGGCGGCGATGATACCTATTCCTCAAATTTAGATATAACAGATAAAGAAGATACCTCCTCGTCGGGCTCTCCCTCAAGTGTGATTAGTCCTTCAAGCGATAAACCTGTATCGAGCAACGGCAATCAATCGAGCAATTCCTCGAAGGAGCCGGTTTCGAGCGAGGATAATCCACCCGCAGAGGAAACCTCTTTTGAATGTGATTTTTGCGGCAAAGAGAAAACCGAAATTGGACTTGAGCGCGATGTTAAGGGCGAACTTATTCGCATTTGTAAGGAATGCATCGATACCTATGGCAACCAAATAGAAGCCCTTTTGGGACAAATAAAATAATAAAAGACGGTAGTTTAAAACTACCGTCTTTTATTTTAGCGGAACCGCTTCCTTTTTTGAAACAACAAACGAGCTTAAATTTATGGCGCATTCAAGCGCTTTATTTATATCCTCGTCCGCCAGATAGCTTGATATAAAAGCGGCCGAGAAGCTATCGCCTGCGCCCACCGTTGATAAGACCTTTGCTTTTTTTGCGGGTGCATAAAACGAACACTTTTCATCCGTCTGGAAGGCGAGGGCTCCGTCGCTGTCGAGGGTTATTAAAATTATTTTAATGCCCGGGAATCGCGCCGATAATTGCCGCGCGGCGGTTGCGGGTGCCAAGATTTCGCTACCAAGTAAAAGGGCAGTTGCCATCGGTAACTCCTCGCGGCTTATTTTAAGAATACTCGCATTTTCGGCGCAGAGCAGGGCGCTTTCTTTCGAATAAAAGGGAGAACGCAGGTTAAGGTCGCAAAAGATATGTTTAAAAGTGTTCTTTTTCAGTATATCCTTTATAGCCTCGCGATTTTGCTCGCTTCGCTGGATGAGAGTTCCAAAGGCGAAAACATCAAAGTCCTTAAAATCGCCATCGGCTGATAGATAGTCATAAGCGGTATCCTCGAGCAGGTTATAGCTTGGAACACCCCGTTTATCAAGGCTTACAATGCATTTTCCTGTTTGTTTTTTTGGAACCGTAGCTATAAAATCGGTTTTAACCGAAAATCGGGAAAGCGCTTCTTTGGCGGGCTCCGCGAGTTCGTCATCGCCAACTGCCGATAAAAGATAGCTCTCGTTGCCGAGCAGAGCCGCGTGTGCCGCGAAATTCAGCGGCGCACCGCCTATGCATTTCTCCTCGGGATAAATATCCCAAATAATCTCTCCAAAAGCTAAAACCTTCATATTTCCTCCGATAAAGAATAAAAAATTGGTTTGCGGTTTTTAAAGTAGCAGGCTTTTTCAATGCCGAGCGATAAAAGCATATCGCGGGCTTCAAAAAGTCCGTTTTCGAGCGTAGAAACCTCGTGGGAATCGCTACCGATGGTGAATAGTCGGCCTCCCATATCGTAGTAGAGTTTTATAATATTAAGAGAGGGGAGGGGCGCGTTAAGACTTTTGCCGATTTCCGAGGTGTTTATTTCAAGCGCAATATTACGGTTTATGATTGTCCTTAAAATTTCGGTTATTCGGGGCATATATCGTTCGATGTCGATGGGAATTTCGTATTTACCCGTTATATATCTGATAGGCAGGTCGAGATGCGTCAATATGTCTATAGTGGTTTTTTGGGCGATAAAAAGAAGCGCATCAAAGTATTCGGTTAGATATTTATGGATTTCAGCCTCGCTCATAGCCCCAAAATCCGTTTGGGTATGCGGAATGTTTTCTCCATCCTGCCTTTTCATAACATGAACCGAACCAAGGATAGCGTCATAAGGCTTGGCGCCTGCAACCGTTTCGGTTGCTTCGAAAAAAAGATGAGCATCACCGACTTCTATGGATTTTATAATTTCGAGTTCGCCCTCATATTTTTTCTCCAACTCGCAATAAACCGAGAAATTTTTATCGGCATCTGCGAGCAATTCCTCGGTTGTATGAATGTGTGGGTCGCAATGGTCGCTGAATATCAGCCCTCGAAGTCCAAGGGCTATTGCCATCTCGCATAAAACTGCGGGTGGGGATATCGCGTCGTGGGATAAATTACTGTGTGCATGCATATTGTAAAGCAAAAAAACATCTCCTAACCTATAAGTATATAATACTCGCAGGATTCATAAAAGGCAATAATAAAATGCGGTGCAACAGGTGTTACACCGCATTTTAAATTAATCCTTTTTGGTTGTATAAACAATAACTCCGTAGGGTGCGATGGTATCAGAGATTTGGTCGGCAACCGGTATTTCCTTGTCGGCAGGAATAATGGTTGCGTTTTCATCGCGAACAAGGGTATCGGGGTTATAGTTATGGCGATAGAAGGTCTTATCTACCGCCTTTTCGAGCTTGAGTGAGAAATTATCGGCCTCGGCCTTATGGTTAACGATAACGATTGTAACCTCGCCATCCCTTGAAACCGACATGGTTGTATGAAGTCCGTTTTCGCCTACACCCTCATATACCGCGCTGTGTGCGTCAACATAGCGGGAAAGCAGGGTAAAGGCATAGTAGGCCTTATGGGGAACATAAGAGCGGGTCAGTATCGGCATAAGACCGCAACGATGGTCGCCGTCAACGAATGAGTCAGCATTGTTGGAGTGGTTGTTGGGCCATTGCTGGTCAAACAGAGTCCAAAGCAGGGAGAAACGAACTCCGCAGTTCATAAATGCAACCGCGGCATCAATCAGCTCGGCGCCCATTTCGTGATGTCCGTTATCGCGGTCATAGGTGATGTTATATTCATCATAGCAGAAGGCCTTATTCGGGCGTTCTCCGGGGATAAAATCGAGCGCAGTATTGGCCCACATACACCAATCATTATATGGCTCGGTAACTCCTCCTGCGGTTGAATTATGGAACCAACCATCGAATTCGTTAGAAAAATCGCCGTTTTCTAAAATATCGGTCTTATCGGCGCCTTCGAGAAGCGCAAAGCTCTCGATAAAGCAGTAGCCGGGTCTGCGGCGGTCCTCCGGATTGGTAACACAGGCGGTTTTGCCGTCAAGCTCCTTGGGCGATTTAAGGGCGCAGAAAATACCGAAAATGGCATCTCCGCCCTCGCCTGAATTGAATTTAACCGAAATCTTTTTATAATCCTCCGATAAATCGCTCGGATAAATCGAAATCGCGCTATCAGGGAAAGCCGCAGCCAACCCGGTTGACTGAATATCACCCGAGGGATGGTTCTTGCAAACACCAAATATATAAGAGCCCTCCTGGTTGGGGAAATCGCTCTTATATAGCATATCAACAACGGCCTCATATTCGGTATTGGGCTTTAAAGTAACTCGGCGGCAGATACGCGAATAGTAAACCGTAAGACAACAATAGGTCTTGCCGGTTTTTATGTATTCGGGCTTTGCGGCGGGCACCCACTGATAGTTATGGCTCGAGAAAATATCAACAATATCGGGCTCGGTTTCGGCAAAATGCTTTACCATCGGGCTATATGCGGTGCTGCCCTCGTTGGGACCCATAAGGATGATTTTATCGCGGCGGCCATCGCGAACAAGGGCTTTATGCGCCGCGCGAGCTCCGTCGGCCCAAAGGTCGAAGGGAGTTTTTGAGGGGTCGTCGGGTTTTCCGCTATAGCGCTGCGGCTCGGTAAACAAAACAAAAATCTTAATGTTATCAAATCCGCGCTTTTCTATTAACTGGTAAACCGTTTCGCTAACGAAATTGCCGTAATTTTCAAGGCTTTTCTCCCAGTCGCCCTCTACAGTGAAGGGGCTTTTGCCGTTCCAACTTGTAGAGTTTATATCTCCGGGGGAACACCAACCGGTATTAAGCGCAACCGTAACTCCCGCATCCTTCATTCTGCCGAGCCAACGGTAGAATGCCTTCATGGTTTCATTCTCCCAATCCCAGGTGTCTGTTTTTTCATCCCAAGCCCACCAACCATAAAAGGTTCGGGCGATTTTAAGGCGCATTTCTTTGATTCGGCGAGCCTCCTCAATGCATTGCTCCTCGGTATAAACTCTGCCGCAATCATCGGGCATACCGGCATAGCCATGGTAGATGGCACCGTTGCCCCAGAAATCTATTTGAACAGGGTTAGAATTCTTGATTTTCAAATTGCTCATATTAAAACCTCCGCTTTTTTGGGTTTTATATCAATATAATACATTAAGATTTAGTTGTCCATACACAAAAGGAATTTTTTGCACAAAACGATACAAACAAAAAGCCTCGATTGCAAAATCGAGGCTTTTTTTATCTTTTTTCAATTGGAGTATAAGGAACCCTTTTAATAGCCGCCTTATAAGCAGGACGCATAATGCGCTTGCAGGAGATAAGCTCCTCCATTCTGTGGGCGCACCAACCGGTAACACGGGCGATGGCAAACAGGGGAGTATAAAGGTCCTCGGGAATGCCGAGCATATCATAAACAAAGCCCGAATACAGGTCAACATTGGCGCAGATGGGCAATGTCATATTCTTGCGCTCCATAATAAGCTCTTTTCCTATGCGCTCGATATTCTCAAGCAGACGAAGCTCATCAAGTCGACCATACTTTTCGGCCAACGATGCGGCACATTCGCGGATAGAAACAGCGCGCGGGTCGGATATTGTATAAACCGCGTGTCCCAGTCCGTAAATCTTGCCCGAATGGTCGCCTGCGGTTCCGTCTAAAAGCTTGCCGAGGTATTCGCGAAGCTTGGTTTCATTAGAATAATCGGGCAGGTCGCGTTTAATAAAGCTAACCATTTCCATAACCTTGGCATTGGCGCCGCCGTGAAGCGGTCCCTTAAGGGAGTTAACCGCGGCAGATATGGCGCTATATGTATCGGTTCCGCTCGAGGAAACCGCGCGGCAAACGAATGCCGAGTTGTTTCCGCCGCCGTGCTCCGCGTGGAGAATAAGCATAATATCGAGCAGCTTTGCTTCCTCGTCGGTATAGGTTTTATCGGGTCTAACCATTCTAAGGAAATTCTCAGAAAGCGAAAGACCCGGCTTGGGATTGTGAATATAAAGCGATTTACCGTAAAAACGATGGCGCTTAACCGCATAAGCATTCGCAACTATCGAGGGGAAACGGGCGATAAGCTCTATTGATTGACGAAGCAGGTTTTCGGGCGAGGTATCGTCGTCAATCTCGTCATAAGAATAGAGCGCCTCAATTCCGCGCGATAACTGGTTCATTATGTTGCGCGAGGGTGCGCGAAGCAGAACATCCTCGGTAAAGCTATCGGGCAGCTTGCGATTTTTAGAGAGCAGGGCATTAAAATGCTCAAATTCCTCCTCGGTCGGGAGCTTTCCGAATAAAAGCAGGAAAGCAACCTCCTCGTAGCCAAAGGTATTCTTTTCGCGATGCTCTTTTATGATATCGTGAACATTAATTCCGCGATAATAAAGCTTTCCCTCGGTAGGAACGCGCTCGCCATCCTCTAAATAATAGCCCATAACGCTTCCAATATCGGTAACACCAACCAAAACACCGGTTCCGTCATCATTGCGGAGTCCTCTCTTGGTATTAAAGCCTTGGTCAACCGTATATACATCCTTTATGCCGCCGCTCAATTTTTTAAATTCCTCGGCCGCATTTTCGGGAGTAATTATCTGATTGTTCATTTTTTCACCTTCTCGGTTTCTTTCTTAAAGGTTAATTATACCTTAAAATCGCTAAAATGGCAAGAAAAAGTGTATTTTCTGCGGTCTGCACCAACAAAAGGTATAAAAGCACATAAAAAAAGTTGCACTTTTAATAAAAATACTTTAATTTTAAGCGAAAATATGTTATAGTAATTTGTAAAATTATTTTCCGAAGAGAGGAATTGCGAATGATAACTCTTAAAAGCTGCGGTCATGTTTTAAAGGATGGCCGTCCCGTATCGGCAGAGGGCATAAATGATGTCCGCGCCGCAAGAAATAAAACAATGGCATATAAGGTTATGAACGCGCATAACAGCTCAACCGATGAGTCGCTTATGCGAATCAAGTTCGATAGCCTTATATCTCATGATATAACCTATGTTGGAATTATCCAAACCGCAAGGGGAAGCGGCCTTCGTGAATTCCCCGTTCCGTATGTTATGACCAATTGTCATAACAGCCTTTGTGCCGTTGGCGGAACCATAAACGAGGATGACCATGTTTTTGGTCTCTCGGCCGCTAAAAAATATGGCGGAATATATGTTCCCGCTAACCAGGCAGTTCTGCATCAGTATGCTCGCGAGATGATGAGCGGATGCGGAAAAATGATTTTAGGCTCGGATAGCCATACTCGCTATGGTGCGCTCGGAACTATGGGTGTTGGCGAGGGCGGTCCCGAAATCGTTAAGCAGCTGCTTTCCAATACCTATGATGTTGCCGCGCCTGAGGTTGTTTTGGTTTATTTAACCGGCAAACCGAAGCAGGGTGTTGGCCCGCATGACGTTGCTATTGCGCTCTGCGGAGCTACATATAAAAACGGCTTCGTTAAGAATAAAATACTCGAATTTGCAGGCCCCGGAGTTAAAAATCTGCCTATGGATTATCGTATCGGCATCGATGTTATGACTACCGAAACCGCCTGTCTGTCCTCGATTTGGACAACCGATGAAAAGGTTGAGGAATACCTAACCGTTCATGGTCGCCCCGAGGAGTATAAGGCGCTCTCTCCCGATGAAGGCGCATATTACGATAGCCTTATCGAAATCGACCTTTCTACCATTGAATGTATGGCGGCGCTTCCGTTCCATCCCTCCGAGGCTTATACCGTTCGTGAGCTTATCGCGGGCGGGGCAGACCTGCTTCGCGAGGCCGAAAAACGCGCAGAGGAGCAGTTTGGCGGCAAGGTTCATCTCTCCCTGACCGATAAGGTTCAGAACGGCAAGATTATGATTGACCAGGGCGTTATAGCGGGTTGCGCCGGCGGTATGTATGATAATATCGCAGAGGCGGCCGCAATTATGCGCGACCGCTCGGTTGGCAACGGATATTTCTCGATCTCGGTTTATCCGCCTTCGGTTCCCGTTAACCTTCGCCTTATTAAGGATGGCATCCAACAACAGCTTCTCGAGTGCGGTGCGCTCTTTAAGCCCTGCTTCTGCGGCCCCTGCTTTGGCGCGGGCGATGTTCCCTCGAATAACGGACTCTCCATCCGTCATACAACCCGAAACTTCCCCAACCGCGAGGGCTCTCGTCCCGGCGATGGTCAGCTTTCGGCCGTTATGCTTATGGATGCTCGCAGCATAGCCGCAACCGCGGCAAACGGCGGAGTTTTAACCGCGGCAACCGATATCGATTATACCGCTCCCGAAGAGAAGCCCTTATCCTTCGATGTGGCTCCTTATGAAAAGCGCGTTTACTTCGGCTTCGGCAAGGCCGATCCGAAGGCCGAGCTTCGCTTTGGCCCGAATATAACCGAATGGCCCAAGATTCCCGCCCTGCGCGAAAATCTGCTTCTCCGTTTGGCCAGTGTTATTCATGACCCCGTAACAACTACCGATGAGCTTATCCCCTCGGGTGAGACCTCTTCGTATCGTTCAAATCCCTTAAAGCTCGCAACCTTTGCGCTTTCCCGTCGCGACCCCGATTATGTTGCCAGAACTGCCGATATCCGTGCAGAGGAGCAAAATCGTGCCGATGGAAAGCCCGATGCTAAAACGGTTGAGGTATTAAAGGCCGCAGGCTTCTCCGAGGATATACTTTCCGATACAACAATCTGCTCTGCAGTTTTTGCCAACAAGCCGGGCGATGGCTCTGCTCGTGAGCAGGCCGCATCCTGTCAGAGAGTTTTGGGTGGCGGCGCCAACATATGCTATGAGTATGCAACCAAGCGTTATCGCTCCAACTGTATCAACTGGGGAATGATGCCCTTTACAATTGATGAGGGCGTTGAATTTGATTACAAGCCCTTCGATGTTGTTTTCGTTCCGGGAATTAAGAGCGCGGTAGAAAAGGGCGAGAGCTCGGTTAAGGGATATGTTATAAGCGAGGGTGTTTCCAAGGAGATAACCCTTCATATAGCAGGTCTTACCGAAAAAGAGCGCGAAATACTGCTTTCGGGCTGCCTTATGAACTGGTATGCCGCGCAGAATAAATAAAGGAGTTTTATGATGGAAAAGATTAAGATGCAAAATCCCATCGTTGAGATGGACGGCGATGAAATGACCAGAATCCTCTGGAAAATGATAAAGGATGAACTCCTTTGCCCCTTCGTTGAGCTCAATACCGAGTATTACGATTTGGGACTTCCGTATCGCGATGAAACTAACGACCAGGTAACCGTTGATGCTTCAAACGCAATTAAGAAGCATAAGGTTGGTGTTAAGTGTGCAACCATAACCCCCAATGCCCAGCGCGTTGAGGAATACAAATTAAAGGAAATGTGGAAGAGTCCTAACGGAACCATTCGTGCCATTCTCGATGGAACCGTTTTCCGTGCTCCCATTATAACAAGCCGCATTAAGCCCTATGTAAGCCGTTGGAATAAGCCTATAACCATTGCTCGTCATGCTTATGGCGATGTTTATAAGGCAACAGAATTCCGTATTCCCGGCCCCGGTAAGGCAGAGCTTTTATTTAAGGGCGAGGATGGAACCGAAATGCGCCAAACCATATACGATTATGAGTGTGCCGGCGTGCTTCAGGGTCAGTATAATAAGGATTCCTCTATCGAGTCCTTTGCTCGCGTTTGCTTTGAGTATGCTCTTTCCACCAAGCAGGATATGTGGTTCGCAACCAAGGATACCATCTCCAAGCAGTATGACCAAACCTTTAAGTTTATCTTCCAGCGCATTTATGATGAGGAATTTAAGGAAAAATTCGAGGCCGCAGGAATCGAATATTTCTATACCCTTATCGATGATGCTGTTGCCCGCGTTATCCGCTCTGAAGGCGGCTTCCTTTGGGTATGCAAGAACTATGATGGCGATGTTATGAGCGATATGGTTTCTACCGCATTCGGCTCGCTCGCTATGATGACCAGTGTTCTTGTTAGTCCCGAGGGCAACTATGAATACGAGGCGGCACACGGAACCGTTACCCGCCATTATTATCGTTGGCTCAAGGGCGAAAAGCCCTCCTCCAACCCGATTGCAACCATCTTTGCATGGACAGGAGCTCTCCGCAAGCGCGGCGAACTTGATGGCAATAATGAGCTTATGGCTTTTGCCGATAAGCTTGAGGCTGCCTGCCTCGATACCATCGAATCCGGAACCATGACAGGTGACCTTGCCGCTCTTTCCGAGGGCGAAACCCGCGTTGTCAACAGTGAGGAGTTTATTGCCGCAATTCGTGCCGAACTCGAAAAGAAATTAGCTTAAATCCCTAAAAATATACACCTTCGCTACCCAATTGGTAAAATAATGCCAACAAAAAGGGGAGCGGAGGTGTTATTATTTTAAAAAATGCCGAGGTGATTTTATGAAAATTAAAAATCCCGTATTAATCCCCGAAAACGTTGGTCGAACCGATGCGGGCGACCCTTATATAATCCGCGAAGGCGGTATGTATTACTATTGCTATACCGCTTATAATGACCTTTTTATCTCGCGTTTTGAGCATCTCTCGGATATCGAAAAGGGTGAGGTTAAAAAGATTTATGACCATAAAAAGCAGGGAAATTTAGGCTCCTGGTTTGCGCCCGAGGTGCATAAAATAGGCGAGCGGTGGTATATCTATGCCGCTCCCGGCTGCAAGGATGATATCGGATGCCATAGTATGCATATTTTGCGCTCTGAAGCCGGTGATATTTTCGGCGAATATGAGTATCTCGGCAATATGAAGGGCCTCGAAAACACCTGGGCAATTGATGGAACTCCCTTTACCTATGAGGATAAGCTTTATATGGCAGTATCATGGAACGGAATTACCTTGGCGGAACTTTCAGACCCCTTTACTTTAAGCGAAAAAAGGGCGATTATCGCCACTGCCGACCGCGAATGGGAAAGGGTAATGAACCCTGTTATTGAGGGCTCCTGCATTATAAAGAGGGGCAAATATATTCATATGCTCTATTCGGCAAGCGATTGCCGCAGCGAGCATTATTGCCTTGGCCTTTTAACCTTCGCGGGTGGCGATATAATGAACCCCGATAATTGGAAAAAGAGCGAAAAACCGCTTTTCTCCTCAAAAAACGGTATCTTTGGCCCGGGGCACTGCTCGGTAACAAAGAACGAAAACGGCGATGATATCCTTGTTTACCATGCAAGGCTTTATGGCGATTCCGCGATTCTTGATGAGAAAAAGAAAAATTGGGGAAACCGTTGTGTGTTTTATGGAAAAATCGAATGGAATAATGATTTCCCGATGCTCGGTGAGCCCCAAAACGAGGTTGAAATATAGCTATAAAGGCTTTTAGCGCCGCAGAGAGGGAATTTAAATACTTGTAAAAAATCAAGCAAAATGACAGAATATACAATACATACGGCACCGTGTATAAACGGTGCCGTTTTTTCATTTTTTTACTTCATTTTTTCGTTTTTACCCCTTTTTTACCTCCGATGGTAAAATTTTTTGAGAAATTTTTTAAAAAATCGAAAAAACGGGTAAAATTTAGGCAAAATGTAAGATTTGCAAATAAATGTGTAAAGTTTTAGTAGTGCATTTTGCACAATGCGCCTTTATAATATAATAAAATATTACTCTAAATTGGGGGATTATTATGCAAATTTCGAGAAAGGCAAAGCTTATCGGTCTGTCGGCCGCCGCGTTTTTGGTTGTTGTCAGCGTAGTTTTAACCTTCGTCCTTTGGCCGAATGGTGAACAAAAGAAGATAACCGACCCTGCCGAATTCGCCGGTGACCATGGCGTTTATATAACGGGCAACGGCGCCTATGATATAGATGGCAATGCAACCCTTAAGATTATGCAGGATGGAAACGATGGATGGAACTTTGTTGATAATGATTTTTCAAGCGCCTGTCTTGAGAAAACTGCGGCAAAGTTTGGATATAATTCCTCTTATTTCAGTCGTTTCTTTGAAAAGAGTATGGGTGTTAACTTCTCAACCTATGTTGCCGAGAAGAAGATAAACCTATCTAAAGACCTCTTGGTCAACACCAAAGACCCAATCGATGTTATAAGCTATAAGTGCGGCTTTAATTCGCAGAGCGCATTTTACCGTATGTTCCAAAAGCGAACGGGTATGACTCCGAAAAAATATCGCCAGCTTAATAAAAATCAGTAGTAAGTTTAAAAGTCCTGTGCTATAATCGGCATAGGACTTTTAGTTTTTGGAGAAATGATATGAAAATTATTTTAGCATCAAAATCGCCGCGAAGGCAGGAGCTGCTTTCGCTAATAACTGAGGATTTTATAATCGATGTTCCCAAAGGGGAGGAAAATTGCCCCGAAGATATCCCGCTTTTTTCTCGCCCGCAGTATCTCGCTGAGCAAAAGGCATCGGAAATTGCGAAAAAGGAGCCCGAGGCGCTCATAATAGCCGCCGATACCGCAGTTTTTTTGGGCGAACAAATGCTTGGCAAACCCAAAGATGAGCAAGAAGCGCGCGATATGCTTATGTGTCTCTCGGGCAAAACCCATACCGTTATAACCGGTTGTGCCGTAAGGCAGGGGGAGAGAGAAGAAAGTTTTAGCGTTTCAACCGAGGTTGAGTTTTACCCGCTCGATGAAGAAACCATAGAAAACTATATAAAAACAGGCGAGAGTATGGATAAGGCAGGTGCATACGGAATCCAAGGAAAAGGCGCCCTGCTCATAAAAGGTATAAAGGGCGATTATTTTAATGTTGTCGGTTTGCCTGTTGCAAAACTCGAAAAAATACTCAAAAAAATCGATTTAAAGCGCTAAAACGCATAAATTTTCAAAAAATATAAAAATTAACCCCGTTTTTTGCAATTTTTTTCGCATAAACTCTTGACAAATCTGAATAAAAACTTTAAAATTTTTCTATCCCATAAAATAAAATTTTCTGGAGGAAAATAAAATGAAAAAGTTATTAGCGCTTTTAATGGCTGCTTGCATGATCTTCTCTTTTGCAGCTTGCAAATCTGAAGAACCTGCAAAGACAGACGATGGCGGCTCTACCAATACTGAGCCCGCAGGAGAGGCAACCGGAACTCTTAAAATCGGCGGTATCGGCCCGGTAACCGGTGTTGCTGCAGCATATGGTCTTGCTGTTCAGCATGGTGCAGAGATTGCCGTTGAGGAAATCAATGCTTTAGGCGGAATGAAGATTGAATTCCAGATGCAGGATGATGAGCATGATGCAGAAAAGTCTGTTAATGCTTACAATACCCTCAAGGACTGGGGCATGGAGGTTCTCATGGGAACCGTTACTACCAACCCCTGTATAGCAGTTTCTTCCAAGAGTAATGCAGATAAAATCTTTACTCTTACTCCTTCTGCTTCTTC
>SVPK01000034.1 GCA_015065875.1 Oscillospiraceae bacterium | reverse complement strand
AAAACCATTATTAAAACGGTTATAAGCATAAATGCGGCAAGGATTAATATAAGCGGGAAAAACGATTGATTTTCGGCATAGGTAGAGGCGCCGTCATCGCCAACCTCGCTGGTAAGCAGAAACATCATAATACCTGTTGTAAAAATTCCGCCGAGGTAACCAACCAAATTTATAACCGCATTTGCCTTACTGCGAAGCGGCTTTTCGGTAACATCGGGCATATAGGCAACGGCAGGTGTTCTGTAAATCGCCATTGCAACCAGCAGAAGCATAAGAGTTATGATAAAGCCCATAAAATTATGCGCCATATCGAAAAGACCCAAAACAACGAGCAATATAACTGCGGCTATTGTTCCATAAAGGATATATGGGGTTCGCTTGCCGAGGCGGGTATGGGTTCTATCGGATATTGCGCCGAAAAGCGGGAGCATAAATATCGCAAGCACGTTATCTATCGACATTATTGAGTTTGCAGTAAAGGTTGAGAGACCAAATTTCTTTTCAAGGATAAAGGGTATTACCTGGTCATAAAACTGCCAAAATGCTAAAATCGACATAAAGGCAAGGCCGATTAGGACAGTTCTTTTATAATTAAGCTTCATATTCTACCTCCGACAGATATATTTTTAGTCTTTGCGGTTTGCGCCCATAAATTCATAGGCTATGCGCTCCTCGCCGTTTTTCAAAAAAACGGTTCCAACCGCCATAAATCCATATTTTTCTAAAACATGCTGCATAACGAGATTATCACGATGGGTATCTATTCGAAGCTCGGGAGCACTCGCTTTGCAATAATCGGCCGCCAGAGCAAAAAAACCGCGAACCGAGCCATCACTTGCTATGCGATGCATTATTCCGCAGGGGGATTTTGTTTTAAAACTGCCGCCCAAAACCTTATCGTAATCAGGCTCGTTTCCAATAAAGAAAACAAATGCTCCGCGAATACCGCCATCATCAAAAACGAAGAGCCTTCCCATATCTATATCATCCGCTACCGTTTCGGCAGGCGGATAGGTTTTGCCCCATTGGTTAGGGTTGCCGCTTTGCGCCATAAACTCGCGCGCGGCCGCATACACTCGCATTATATCGGGCATATCCTTTTGGGTAGCAACACGTATCACAAGCATTCATCTCCTTTTTAAAAATGATATCATATTTATATTCTCTTTACAAGAAATTAATATAACAAAAGAGCGCATGCATCACTCCTCGATACATACGCTCTTTTTAATTTTAGTATAAATTACTGCTACCGTTCCGAAGCAGAAAAGTATAATGCTTATCCATTGCGAGGTTGACAGTCCCGCCGAAATTCCTCTGATTCCGTCGCCGCGAAAGATTTCCAAAACAAAGCGAAGGATAGAATAACAAATCAAATAAACCGCCGAGGTGGTTCCGCTTTTTTTGCCTCTTAAATAAATTAAAAGATTTAAAGCAAAAAGCAATAAAAGCAAAAAAGCCTCAAGCGCTTGTATGGGAAAAAGCGGCACT
The DNA here is from genome assembly GCA_015065875.1 of Oscillospiraceae bacterium. Taxonomy (GTDB): domain Bacteria; phylum Bacillota; class Clostridia; order Oscillospirales; family Acutalibacteraceae; genus SIG589. Next base: position 13,876 of record SVPK01000034.1, on the reverse strand, counting down.
CCAAAGGGAACATTACCCGCAGTATCATAATAGGTTATGGCCAGAGGACCATTATATGGCATACCATAACAACACCCCGCAAATAGGCAACCCATGCGGCCTATTGCGTGACCAAGGGGCAAAACAACCGCATAAATATCAGCAAACGGCAAAAACTTTAATCGAAATTGCTTTGTATATATAAACAAACCCAAAGCGCCGCCGATAAGACCGCCATAAAAAACAAAACCGCCCTTGAGCACTGCCGAAAAAGGTAGTCCCGAACCGAGTATCGGCTCTATTGTTACCGCAATAAACAAAAGCTTTGCCCCAACGGCACCGGCTATTACGGCATAGATAGCGGAATAAACAATATCATAGCGCTCGATTGTCCTTCGTTTGCAGATAAGAATAGCTATGATTGCCGCTATAAAAATCCCCAAAAACCAGGCAAGCCCATATATATGTATTTCTTGGCCGAAAAGATGGAAAGATGAAATCATAATAATATCCTCGAAAAAATAAAATCCCGCACGAAAGCAAAGATTCCGTGCGGGATTATAAGACCCTTACTGTAATGCATTCTCCAAGCCTTCTTCAACGCCTGCTGCACACAGAACGCAAAGACCGCAGCTTACGAAAGCGATAGCAGTGAAAACAACGGCAATGATACCGATAACGAGTCCTGCAGTTGCAATTCCGCTGGGCTGATTATCAGCCTTGAGAGCCTTTCCTCCTACTACAGACAGAACAAGACCTACTATAGCAATCGGAAGTCCAAGCAGGGCAAAATAGCCATTAAGAACTGCAAAAACAATACCAACAATGCCGAGAACAAGACCGGCAGTTGCTTTTCCCTTTCCCATATTTTTACCTCCTCTCGAAAAATGTGGTTTTTAGAACCCTTTTTCTATGCCTTTTGGCGCAGAAAACGACAAATTTTTTAATTTTTCGCCAAAAAACACCAAAATGTAACAAACTGTTACATTTGCTGGTGTAACACAATGTTACAATTATGTCAAGGCAAATCTCTCATAAAATACCGATATCGGAGAAACGAAAATGAAGATGATTGGACTTTATAAAATACGCAAAGAGCGAGGTTTAAGTCAGCTTAAATGTGCGATGGACCTCAACATAAGCCGCGAGGCGCTCTCGTATTATGAAAACGGGCATCGAAGCCCCGACCTTGTTATGCTGAAAAAGCTTTCAGACTACTTTAATGTTTCTATCCACTATCTGATAACCGGCGAAGAGTTTGAATCCAAATATTAATAAGCCCATCTGCGATATCCAAAGGTCACAGATGGGTTTTGTTTTTAAACGAAAAAACTATATTTAGTTGTGACGCATACTTTTTACCCTAATATGCATATAAATATTGTAAAAAAATGCGTTTTTCCTCTTTACTTTTGTAAAGCGGTATGATATCATAAATCTATACTTTAAAGGAGGTATTTTAAATGTTAAAAACTTTTAAAACAAAAACCGAGAAATCGGCTCTCGCAGCTATAATCGTTCTCGGTTCGGCACTTTTGCTCGCTATTATGTTTATCGATGGTTTCACCGATAACATTTCAGAAAAGGAAATTTTCCTTCCCTTCGCGAGCATAGTTGTTCTTGGCGTAGCATTCTTCCTGTTTGACAATGTAAATGCTGCTAAATGGCTCGTTTTCTCGGGTGCCGCAGCTATCGCAGTAAGAATCCTTATTGCTGTTTCGGACTTCTTCGATATCATCGATAACCTTGGTGATTGGATTGAAGCCGATGCCCTTGGCGCTTTAGGCGAAATTGCTTATCTCGGCTTTGCAATAACCTTCCTCGTTTTCTTTGCACTTGCATTCTTCAAGGGCGTTGCAAATCCGAATCTTGACAAGCTTCTTATGATCTTCGTTATCTGTCTTTCTGCTGGCCTTCTCTTGGCAAAAGGTGAAAACATGCTTGATGCATTCGAATATAAAACCTCTTTAGGTCTTAACATATTCTCTGGTATCGTATTCACCGCTGCTCCTTTCTGGGGAATTTATCTCCTTTCTGCTCCCTTCCTTAAGATAGTTGCTCCTGCAGCTCCTGTTGCATATGCAGCTCCTGCAGCACCCGTTGCTCCCGCTGCTCCTGTTGCTCCCGTAGCACCTGTAGCTCCCGTTGCTCCTGTTGCTCCTGTTGCTCCCGTTGCTCCTGTTGCAGAAAACAACGATGCTGTTGCCGCTATCGCAGAGCTCAAGAAGATGCTCGACGACGGTCTTATCACCGAAGAGCAGTTCAATGCCAAGCGCAACGAAATTATCAACCGCATCTAATTAAATAATACATAAAAACGCGGGAAGCACTTCCCGCGTTTTTTTCTTTACAGTTAAAAGGAATTATGCTATTATATAATTAACCTAAATATCGAGGAGGTATTTTAATGACAACTGTTAACAAAAAGCCTTGGGGCGGTGCAATCACATCGCTTGTTCTCTCGCTAATCGGTATTGCTATGTTTTTTGCTTTTCCGATTTATCTTAACGGCGAATACGACTATTATGACGGCATTGGCGAAGTTTTTGATATGTTAAAAGAAGAATTTGGCTTCTATGGAAGCGCATATATAGCACTTCCTCTATCGTTGCTTGCATTTGCAGTAGTATTTTTCTTTCACGGAAAGCTTGCGGGAAAAATAATTTTCTGCGTTGGCGCAGGTGCCGCTCTTATTCATGTTTTTGAAACCTTTGAATACTTTAGCGATACCTTTGATGCCGATTCATGGGAATCTGAAGAGCTTTCCATTTTCCAAAACCTCGCAGACCTGTTCTATCATATATGCCCGATTATAATTGCAATTCTTGTTATCTGCGCGCTTACCATTCCCTGTAAGGGACCCGGCGGATTCACAATTCCGATTTATGTTTTAGCCGCTGTTATGACCTTCTTTAGCGCAATATACTATGCATATTATTTAGTAGATATGGGCAACAAAAATGCTTCTGATAAGGCAATAACTGAATATGCTATATTCTTACTTTTCTACTTTGTTATGGTAATTCCCTATTGGGTAATCGCAATTCTTTTACCGCCTTATGTTCGCAAAAAGCCGATGGAGGCAGCTCCCTATGCATATGCTCCCTATGGTTATGCTCCCGTTGCCCCGGTAGCACCGATTGCACCCGCAGAGCCTGTTGCCCCGGTTGCTCCCGCAGAGCCCGAGAAAAAGAGCGCATCTGCCGCGGTTGCAGAAATTAAGGCTCTATTTGATGCAGGACTCATGACCGAAGAGGAATTTAATGCAAAACGCGATGAAATAATCGGCCGTATGTAATATATTTTTTAACCCCCGTCTCGGACGGGGGTTATTTTTTATGCGTCAAAATATTAAAAGCAAACCGCGGGACGATGTGGGCATCGTCCCCTACAATACAGTGGTATAATTTTACCTTATCGTAGGGGCGGGGTTTCCCCGCCCGAAAAAACCTCCCGCCATCCCCCCCGAATATCACCCTCCTTTATGTCTAGGCTCCTCTGTGTAAGGGGAGCTGTCACCGAAGGTGACTGAGGGGTTATTTTAAGTTTTTGAAATTTGCAATCCCTCCGTCATTTTCTTGCGAAAATGCCACCTCCCTTTGCACAAGGGAGGCGTTATGTGAGCAGCAAATAAATATTAGGCGCAGATAAAAATTTATGGGGGCTTGTTGCGAGACGATATGAAAAATCAACCGTGTTTTTACTTTACAAATAAAATATTAAATGGTATTATATTGTCATATTATGTTCCCCGAGGAGGATTATAAATGACAGCAGAAAGACCACAGGGCAAAATTCAAGCAACCTTTGCATTTATTTTTTCAGTTATATGTGCGGTCGTTATTCCAACCATTAATGCCGTTGCCGCCGGTGTAACCGAAACCGAATTTTCGGATAATATGAATACCGAATCCTGGCTTATAGTTTTAGGCTTTGCGTTATTCGCGGTTTCATATTTCTTTCATGGTTCTGTTGCAGGACTTTCGCTTTTCTCTTGCGGCTTTGCCTTAAATACCATTTGTCTTATAATTTCGATTCCCGACTTTTTTGATATGATTAGTAGCTTTATTAAGGCAGAAGCCTGGAATGAACCTGAATCTTTAAGTTTTGTAATTGCTCAAGCCGTATCCCTGCTTTTTAGCCTTCTAATAATAATTTATACCCTTATCGCTTTGCTTTCAAAGCATCATTCAACTTTGGGTATAAAGCTCTTTATGTATCTTTGCTCGGGATTCGCATCTGCCGGATATATCGCATTCTTTATTGTTTGCACACAGGAAATGTATATGCCGGATGACAAAATGATATTTGTGGTTATTGTATTCTTTACATTAATCGTTGTAAATGCACTTATTCCCTGGATTATAACAATGCTTATAACTCCGTATATTCGTCTGCACGCGCCCAAGGCTACACAATATAATTATAACCCCGCTATGCCGGCCGACCCAACAGGATATACATATGTTGCACCCGCAGGCGTATTCGACCCCGCTCCTGTGGCTCCCGTTAATGCCGCACCGGTTGAGGCCGTTCCCTTCCCCGTTGCGGAGGATTCGGGAAAAACCGAGGTTCTTGCAGAGCCGATAGCCCCGATTAATGAAGCACCTTTGGGTTCCGCCGCCGAATCGCTCTTAAAACTTAAAAAGCTCTTTGATGCAGGACTTATGACCGAAGAAGAATATAACGCAAAACGTGATGAAATAATCGCAAGAATGTAAAATAAAAAAGCTATGCACTAAAGTGCATAGCTTTTTTATTTTAATCATCATTGTTTCCGAATATTGCAAGCAAGCGGACAAAAATATTTATCGCATCAACATAGATATCGAGCGCCGAATCAACCGCATTATCGAGTGTTCTCGGGTAGGACTGTGCGCGGAACCAATCATAGCCGATATAAAGCGAGAAAATAAGAACGAAAAGCCAATTAAAGATATCTCCGCCGTAGCCGAGGAACATTGCTATAACCTCGGCAACAAGACCGAGCAGAAGCATCAAAAAAAGCGCGGTTCCCATTTTCGAGAATACTCGAGGATAAATGGTTGATATCGCTATCATAAGGAAAACTACTGCGCCTGTTGCAACTATTGCGGCGATAATCGAGGTTGTATCATACTGCGGCACCAAAACGCTAACCAACGCGCCAATCGGAACAACAACTAAATTATAGCCTATAAAGCTTACAAGCGGACTTTTTGAATTGGTCATAAATGAGCCTATAATAACGAGGATTATATATCCGATTAGCAGAACACGATAATCCATATTCATAAAGAAATCGGAAAGGGTTGCAACCATTATGGCATTAACAACAAATCCATAAAGTATAACCGCGCCGATTATGAGGTTATAGGTTCGAAGCGAGAGCTTATCGAAATCAGCGCTTTGCATCCTCGCCCTTTTTCGCTCGGCATTACTTTGTATCATTTTAAATCACCTTTCTTAACACTATTTATAAAACAATTTCAATATCGCCATAACCTGTCGGATACTCGACCGCTTTGCCATCAGGCAAAACAAGCTTTACCGGAACATCGGCAGAAAAGCTATATATGGCTTTATCGCCTACTATTTTGGTTTCGGTTTTGATTTTTCCGTTTTTAGAGGTGTATTCGCAAGAAAAATCACCTATTTCCTTAATGAATATCGGTTGCAGAACAATACTCGTGAACCCCGGAGCCGAAGCCTTATATCTGATGCCGCCGAGGTATTCAAACATCCAACCCGTAAGAGAGCCCAACGCGAAATGATTCTTGCTGCAACCGCTCGGTTCCATTCCGTTCCAGTGTTCAGTTATGGTGGTTGCCCCCCTGATAAGGTTGCGCCAGGACGGGAACTCCTCGCGCGAGAGCAGCATATATGCTTCGCGAAGAAATCCATAATCACACAAAACCTGCATTAAGAACGATGTTGCAACATATCCGGTTGTAAGAGAACCCTGCTCTCTTATATATCGAGCCAGATTTTCGGCAACCTCCTTCTCGCGCTCCTTTGGAACTATTCCGAACGCAAGCGGAAGAACTAATCCGCTTTGTATATGCGGGGTATAATTGTTTTCGTCCCAAATAAAATATTTATCATTGAATCGGGTAACTGCGCCGTTATAATACGAGCAAAGGCGCTCCTCGTTTCGCCTATCGCCCAAGATTTTAGCAATTAGGGCAACACTCGAAAGATTATAACAATAATAGCAACTTGCGAAAAAATCACCCGGCAGATTTTTCTTATAGGGATTTAAATGGTCGTTATAGGGCGAATCATCTCCGTTTGGTAGGCCGCCATCCACCTTTTGCACCCTCTGATATGTGAATCTCAAGATATCGGCATAGCGGTCTTTGAGAATCGATTTATCACCATAAAATTGATACAGCAAAAGCGGGATTGTATAGATTTCGTCGCCCCAACCATATGAGTTTTCGCCCAGCTTTCTACCGCCATCGGTCCAACGCGCAAGCAGTTGCTCAACATCACCCAGGAAGCAAGCGGTTGGCGCAAAGACACCTATATCACCCGTCCAAAAGTTTTTCTCTCGGGTTGGGCAATCCATAAAGCCATTTAACATATTCCCGCGCATTGTTCGCTCGGTTATTTTTGAAAAATCCCTAAAAAACGGGTCGCCACTTTCTATTTTGGAGCCAAAGTCGATATCATTATGCATTACGGCAAGCTTTATATCTTCAATTTGAACCGCATCGGCGCCCTCAATTTTAATATATCTAAAGCCGTTAAAGGCAAATCGTGGCATATAATATTCTTCCTTGCCGCCACGACAGATATAAACATCATAATTACGAATAGCCGCTTTCGCTCTGCCCTCGGTTTTATAAAAATCATCCGAATTGCAGACCGGTGCATAGGGGGCTGATTGCATCGCGCCGTTTTCTTTTAGCATCTCGCAAACCGATATTTTTATCGTTTGGCCGGGTTCCGTATTCTTTAACTTTAGTATGTATTTCCCTGCACAATTAATACCAAAATCATATAGTATTCCGCCCTCATAAGAGTTTTTACTTTTCGCCGACAACAACTCTGTTATTCTTATCGGCTCATAATTTCTCTTAATATACGGTTTGCCGCAATTGAGCGGTAACTGCTCGGCCGCAGACCACTCGGCATCGCTATATTCAGGGGATGACCATCCTTTTATCTCAAGGCGAGCATCATAGCGCTCGCCAAACTGAAGGTCATTATCTATTATCGGAGATGCGGCAATTTTCCAACTGTTATCAGTTCCTATATATTCCTCTGTGCCATCGCTGTATTTTATATGAAGCTCGGCCAGAAGCTCATTTTTATGGGAATAGATAACATTGTGTGATTCGCTATTAAGCCAAGTATTGCCCGTTATCGCACCAATAACATTTTTTTCGCTTTTAATTCTTTTGCCAATCTCAAAGATATGATATTCCGAATACTTATCGTTAATTCCCTGCGAGAAGTATTCGTCTCCGATTTTCTCGCCGTTAAGATACATTTCTGCTTCTCCGGCAGAGTGAACACAAAGCTCGGCAGATTCAACCTCTTTTGAAACCTCAAAGGACTTTCGCATATAAAGCGAACGGCGCAGCAAACGCGGATGAAGTCGACTGCATTTCATATATGCTTCCTTTAGGCTCTCGGCCGTAAGCCAACCTGCAGGTTCATTATTGGAAAACTCGGGATGAAAATTATGAAAAGCACCGTCGGTTACAATCTTATAAGTTTCCTTGGCCGTTTTGATAACTATCTCGCCGCATATTGCAGATGTGAAACGCAAGATATCATTGGTTTGGAAAACACGAAGTGCAATACTGTTTTTACCTTTTTTTATATATTTGGTTACATCTCCCGAAAAGCGCTTAACATCTTGGGTTATTAGTTGCTCACCAAAATACATATCAAAAGAGTTATCACAAATAAACTCCGCTTTTGCGCTTATGATATCATCGCAAACCCAAAAATCACGACGCAAAAAACCTCGCGTTGAAAACAGGGGCCATATCCATTCGGCTCCATCGATACCCTCTATTCGCTCACAGGTTTTTAAAAACTCATCGCTCCCGCAAATCGGACGCGCATTCCAATCGGATTTTAAAACAATTTCGTAACCCATAAGTTTCCTCCGGAATAAACAGATTCACCTATCTTAATAAAAAATTATTTTGCCTTGATTTTAATATCTGCCATTTTTGAAATTTCGGCGGCGACCGCCTCTGCCGAAGGCATATCGATTCCGCTCAATTCCCACATAACGCGTCCCGGCTCGGCTATAGCGATAAGTTCTTTTTTAAAGCCGGTATCGGCAAGGATTCTAACATTGAATTTCATACCTTTAAAATGCTTTTTGCAAACCGCCAGATATTTTCTCATTGCTTCAAGCTCGGCGGCGGTATAAAAATTATAATCGGTAGCGCAAAGGGCAATATCACCAAAAAGACATTTATCGGCTTTATCATTCGGCTTGACCGAAAGGTAATTGCGAAGCGCTATTACCGCTTCGCGAAAACCTATATTATCTTCCTTCATTCCCCATTCCTTTAAAACCGAAATGAGTTCAGTATGCTTTGCAGAATTCATAGCTTTCTCTCCATATGCATTTTGTTTTGAAATAATAATAGCATACAAATACCGACTTTACAAGAAAAAGGAGATATGCCGCAAGGGCATATCTCCAAAATTTAATTAATCATCATAGGATTTTTCGAGCTTTAAAACCTCGCCGGTTTCGGCATTTATCTCGATATCGTATTCGAGCGAGCCAACATTAAATTCAATGCTATACTCATAGCCGCGCCAATCATCGTCATAATCGTATTCAACCTCAACGAATTGGGCTTCCTCCGGCTTTACCACAGCGCTCTCAAAAGCAATCTCTTTTGCGCGCTCGGGGGTTATTTTAGGCGAGGATGCAGTATTATCGGCTCCGTTCGGCACAGTTATTTGATTGCCGAGTATATCGCTTGCCGATGACGATGGTGCCTGAGGCTCCTTTTTATCAGAACCACAACCCACAACCACAAAAGCTAAAAGCAAAAGACAAAGCAGAACCGATAATTTTTTCATGCATTTCGCCTCCTTTATTATATTGTCCCGTTAATGCTTAATTATCCGAAATAGCGACTGAGAAGTCCCTCAAAAGCCTTACCATGACGAGCTTCGTCGCGGGCCATCTCATGAACGGTATCATGGATTGCATCAAGGCCTAACTCTTTAGCGAGCTTTGCAAGCTCGAATTTGCCGCTGGTTGCGCCGCGCTCGGCATCAACACGCATCTCGAGGTTCTTTTTGGTAGAATCGGTAAGTACTTCGCCCAAAAGCTCGGCAAACTTTGCTGCATGCTCTGCTTCCTCAAGAGCGGCCTTTTCCCAATAGAGACCGATTTCGGGATATCCCTCGCGATGAGCAACGCGGGACATTGCGAGATACATACCAACCTCGCTGCACTCGCCGTTGAAGTTCTCGCGCAGACCCTCGATTATTCTCATATCAACGCCCTTTGCGATACCAACAACATGCTCTGCGGCCCAGCCTGCGTTTTCCTTCTGCTCCTCGAACTTGGCAGCAGGTGCATGGCAAATCGGGCACTCGGCCGGAGCTGCATCTCCCTCATGAACATAACCACATACTAAGCATACATACTTTTTCATTTTTGTTTCCTCCGTTAAATTAAATTGATTTTTAAATTAATTTATAATCTCCTAAATACAGCTGCTGCAGACACCGCCTATAAGAACGGTTTCGGTATCTACCTTACAACCTTCAAGGCCGTTCATCAATAAGAGCAGTTTTTCCATATCACACTGCAGGTCTTTCACCTTGCCGCATTTTACACAGAAAAAATGCGGATGGGGCGAGACATCGCCATCAAAATGAGCGATATCACCAACCGTAAATGATTGGGCACTGCCATCATGACTCAAGGAATCAAGATTGCGGTAGACCGTTCCGAGGCTTATATTCGGAATTTCCTCACGGGCCTTCGCATATACCTCGGCTGCCGACGGATGCGCCTTGGTTGACTTTAGGATATTTTCGATTACTTCCCTTTGCTTTGAATATCTGGCCACCGAAGGCACCTCCTTTTTGCTAAATAGGAATGATTACTATTTATAATATAGCAGACACCCTACATTTTGTCAATACTTTTTTTAAAAATTTTTTCTTTCGTTGACAAAACGGAGCATTTGATAGATAATATATATGTATTTTGGTTAATTAATATATGAAGGTTGAATGAATATGGAAAACACAAGACCTATTTCGCATCTTGTTATAAAGCGACTCCCCCGCTATTACAGATTCTTGGGCGAACTTATAAATGAAGGCATAAAGCGCATTTCCTCGCGCGAGTTGGCCGAAAGAATGGGACTCACTGCAAGCCAAATTCGCCAAGACCTTAACTGCTTTGGCGGCTTTGGTCAACAGGGGTATGGCTACAATGTTGACCAACTTTATGAGGAAATCGGGCTCATTTTGGGGCTACATAAAAAACAAAAGGCTATTCTTATAGGTGTTGGAAACCTTGGCCGCGCGATTGCAAATCATGTTAAATTTGAGCAGCTCGGATTCCAGCTTATCGGAATTTTCGATAAAAACGAAGCCTTAAACGGAGAGATAATCCGCAATATCCCGGTTCGCAATACTGCAGTTATGGATGAATTCTGCCGCGAGAATCTGCCCTCGACCGCTATTCTCTGCATACCGAAAGAGGCCGCTCTCGGCATCTCGGAGCAGCTCATTTCTTTGGGCATTCGCGGTTTTTGGAACTTTAGCCATGCTGACATTGCCGTAAACCACCCCGATGTTTCGGTTGAAAATATGCATTTTGGCGACAGTTTAATGACCCTTCGCTACAAATTAAATTAATTTTTGCTTAAAAGCCGCAATCACCGCACATAATATGTGCGGTGATTTTTTTGATTTCTACAGTTATAAGATGCGCGGTTATGTATGTTTTTGTTACCTTTGCAATACGTCTTATGGGTAAACGACAGATAGGCGATTTGCAACCTAACGAGTTGGTTGTTACCATTCTGATTTCCGAGATTGCGGCAATTCCGCTTCAGGACCCGACAAGACCTCTGCTTTCGGGAATTACGGCCATTTTCGCGCTGATTGTTCTCGAAATAATTATTTCGGTTATTGTTATGAAAAGTCAAGCCATCAGAACCCTTATGAGCGGTAAAGCGGTTGTTATTATCAAGGATGGTAAGGTTGATGAGGGGGCTATGAAAAAGGTTAGAATAACCGTTTTAGACCTTATAGAGCTTTTGCGCCAAAACGGCATTTTTGATATAAGCGAGGTTGCTTTTGCGGTTTTGGAGGTTAATGGAAATTTAAGCGTTTTACGCCGCAGTGCATACGACAGTCCCATACGAAGCGACCTTAAAATCAAGGCGGAGGAAAGCTTGCTTCCCTTGCCCGTTATATGCGATGGAAAAACAATTAAATCCTCAATGCAGGAGTTATCTTTATCCTTTGATGAGCTGGAAAAAATACTAAAACGCGAAAAAATACATCAAAAGGATGTTTTTATATTAACCGTTGACCGCGAGAGAAACGCACAAGCGGTTAGAAAGGAGGAGTAGCCTTGAAAAGAATTTTTGCAGCAGGGATTTTGCTGCTTTTGGTTATAGGAATAGTTTTTGGGAGCCGAAAGATAACCGAGTATTATTATCTTTCGTTTGATAAACGGATTGAGGAATGCGAGAATGCATATGAAAGCGGAGATAAAAAAACCGCCGCGAAGCTCGCGGCGGATATTGAAAAAGATTTTGAGCAGGCGCATCTGCGGCTCTCGGCCTTTATAAATCGAGTAACGGTTGACGAAATCGTTTTATCGGTTACTCGGCTTGAAAGCTATGCCAAGGGCGGAGATGACCTTCTCTTTTTTTCGGAATGCGAAACGGCACGAATGCTGCTCCACCATATGCTTGAGGGAGAAAGCCTTACCCTGCTTGCGATTTTTTAGGCAACAGAAATGCTCTCGATAAGAACATCCTCTACCGGCTTATCATTGGCGCCAACCGGGACATCGGCTATGGCATCAACAACATCCATACCCTCATAAACAAAGCCGAAAACGGTATGACGGAAATCAAGCCAGGGGGTGCCGCCGAGGGTTTTATAATCCTCAACCGATTCTTCGGTAAAGCCGCGGCCTATAAGCTGCTCCATCTGGGGAACCATCTGCGCGGGAACCGACGAAGCCTGAACTATAAAGAACTGACTTCCGTTGGTGCAGGGGCCGGCATTAGCCATTGAAAGCGAACCGCGAATGTTATGAAGCTCTTGGCAAAACTCGTCCTCAAAGGGCTCGCCCCAAATGCTTTCACCGCCGATTCCCGAACCCATCGGGTCACCGCCTTGAATCATAAAATCTTTAATAACTCGATGGAATTTAAGGCCGTTATAATAGCCGTTTTTTGCATGGGTTATAAAATTTTCAACCGCTTTGGGAGCATGCTCGGGGAAAAGGCGAATTTTGATATCTCCCATGGTTGTATGCATTATGCAGGTTGTATCGCCGCTCTGCGGCAAAGCAGTTTGATAGCTCATAAAAAATCTCCTTAATACTATAATTTACGACGAAAATTGTATCATATTTTGAGGCTTAATACAAGTGATTGTCGTATTTTATTTTTAGTTCTTGAAATTATATACAATATATGGTATAATTATCAAAAATTTACCGGAGGGATTTTTATGAAATGCCCCTTTTGCGGCTATGAAGAAAGCCGAGTTATCGATTCGAGACCTACCGATGAGGGTGAGCGCATCCGCCGCAGACGCGAATGCTTAAAATGCCAAAAGCGTTTTACCACCTATGAAATTATCGAAAGTCTCCCTGTTATCGTTATAAAGAAGGATAAATCCCGTGAGGTATTTAACCGCGATAAGCTACTTAACGGACTTATGCGCGCCTGCGAAAAGCGCCCCGTTTCGATTGATATGCTCGAGCATATTATTGATGAAATTGAGGCAACCCTTCAAAACTCGCTCGACCGCGAGGTAACAAGCGAGAGAATTGGCGAGCTTGTTATGGATAAGCTCAAAGGGGTTGACGAGGTTGCTTACGTTCGTTTCGCCTCGGTTTACCGCCAGTTTAAGGATATTGGAACCTTTATGTCGGAGCTTAATAAGCTTTTAGAAAAATAATTTTAAAAAAGGACGGTTTTTTCCGTCCTTTTTTTGATTTTAATATTGTAATTTTAGGTAAAATCTGTAATAATATATATAATTATAATCTTTATCTTTATTTGAGGTGAAAATTTTGAGCGAAAACCGCCGTATGGCAGAGCTTTTACTGCCCGATATCGACAAAACTCCCGAATACTATGAGGCTCTTTATCCCGCACGTAATCTCCCCGAGGGAGCCCGTGTTGTTAGAATTGCCCCCAGTCCTACGGGTTATCTCCATATAGGAACCCTCTTTACCGCAATGGTTAACCGCATAACCGCAACAACCACAGGCGGAATTTTCTTTACAAGAATTGAGGATACCGATAAGAAGCGCGAGGTTGAAGGCGGAATTGCCGATATAATCGAGGGACTTCAAAATTTTGGCATTAATATCGATGAAGGCTTTATCTCGGGCAGCGAGGAGAAGGGCGAATACGGCCCCTATAAGCAGAGCAACCGAGTTGAGATTTATAAGACCTATGTTAAGGACCTTATCTCTCGCGGACTTGCCTATCCCTGCTTCTGCACCGAGGAGCAGCTCGCAGAAACCCGCGAAAAGCAGGAAGCGCTCAAGGTTAGAACCGGATACCACGGTGAATGGGCGCGCCATCGCGACATAACCGTAGATGAGGCCGAAAAGCTTATAGCCGAGGGCAAGCCCTTTGTTGTTCGCCTGCGTTCGGGCGGCAGCGAGGATAGAAGAATCGTTTTTGATGATGGCATCAAGGGTAAG
>SVPK01000033.1 GCA_015065875.1 Oscillospiraceae bacterium | reverse complement strand
GCAATCGCGCTACGCGATTTTCCAACCCTCGCGGCGGCCTCTTCTTGGGTTATGCCATATGTATCGATAAGCGATTTAAAACCAAGCGCTTCTTCAACAGGGTTTAGGTCCTCTCGCTGAAGGTTTTCGATTATCGAAACCTCCATGGTTTTGCGGTCATCCATATTTTTTATAATAACCGGAACGGTTGAAAGCTCGGCCAGGCGGCAGGCGCGCCAACGGCGCTCGCCCGCAATAATCTGATACATTCCGTTTTCAAGCGGACGAACAAGTATAGGCTGTAAAAGTCCGTGCTCACGGATGCTATCGGCCAACTCGGCTATAGCCTGCTCATCAAAATCGCGACGGGGCTGATTTTTATTGGGCTCAATCTCGGAAAGGCGAATTTCAAGTATGCTGTCGGAATCTGTATTATTTTGGTCAAAAAGGGAGTCAAGTCCTCGACCTAGTCCGCTCTTTTTCATATTTTTCCTACTTTCTGTTATTCTTTATAAACTCTTTTGCCAATTTGTTATAGGCATCGGCTCCCTTGGAGCGCTTATCGAAATATTGAATGGGCATTCCAAAGCTCGGCGCCTCGGAAAGACGAACGGTTCTCGGAATTGCGGTTGAATAAAGCTTTTTAGCAAAATATTTCTTTATTTCGCCAACAACCTGTTGGGTTAGATTAAGGCGGCCATCATACATTGTTAGCACAACGCCTTCAAGCTCAAGCATCGGATTATATGAGCGCTTAACCTGACGAATGGTTGCCATTAATTGCGAAAGTCCCTCCATTGCATAAAACTCGCACTGAATCGGAACAAGCACAGAATCGCTCGCGTTGAGCGCGTTTATCGAAATAAGGCCGAGCGAGGGCGGGCAATCGATAAAAATAAAATCATAGCGCTCGCGCAGGGGCAAAAGCGCGGTCTTTAGGCGACTTTCTCTGCGCTCAAGGTCGGTAAGCTCGATTTCGGCTCCCGCAAGGTCGCTTTTTGAGGGCAGAACCGAAACATTCTTGTATTCGGTTTCGATTATTGCGTTATCTGCGGCGGCGGTTCCTATAAGCACCTCATAGGAGGAAAGCGTTTTTTGCTTGTTGATTCCAAAGCCACTGGTAGTATTTCCCTGGGGGTCAACATCAACGAGTAGAACCTTTTTGCCCGCAAGACCCAGCGCCGAGGCGAGATTAACGGCAGTCGTTGTTTTGCCGACTCCGCCCTTTTGATTAAAAACAGAAACAATCTTTCCCATGGGTACTCTCCTTTTTTCTTTAATCTTATTATATAACCTCCCGACCTTTATGTAAAGAAAAAAGTTCCACGTGGAACATTTTCCCGTGGAACTAAAATTATGATTTTGGCCTGGAACGCGAGCAAAGCGAGGCCAAAAAGCCAAAAAGCATTGCCGCCGTTATGCCTCCGGCCGTTGCAGTGAGGCCGCCCGTTAACGCACCGAGCAAACCCTTTTCGGCAACCGCCCTTTCTACCCCGCTTGCGAGGCTATATCCAAAGCCCGTGAGCGGAACGGTTGCCCCGCACCCCGCAAACCGAACAAGCGGCTCATAAGCGCCAACCGCGGTTAGCGCAACCCCCAAAACAACAAAGGATACGAGTATCCGCGCGGGGGTTAGCTTGGTATAATCGATTAGAATCTGACCGACAAGGCATATTGCTCCGCCAACCAAAAAGGCCAACAAACATCGCTCAAACAATAAAAACACCTCTTTTTATTGTTGTTTCCAAAAGCCTTTGCAATATTCCTGTGCGGCGAGATAGCTTATATATTTAACCTTCATTTTTTCGCTGTTCTCATTCCGTGTTTCGATTTTTAAAATCGCGGTTTTTTTGCGGATATCGGTGGGATATCGCCTGATTAAAAACATTCCAACCCGCTCGCGACGACAAAAGAATTCCTTTACCCTAAAGCCGCTAACCCCTGCAGCAAACAGATAATCACCGCTTTTAGAGAGTCGGGCGGTTCGGCTGTTTAAAAAACCCAGACTCAAAAAGTATAAAAGAGAGATCAATATAATAACCGAAAGGGGTGCCGAAAGCGGCCATAAAACAGGGAAGGCGCATCCCAAAAAATATATAGCGGCGGGAACGGCCGCAGAGAAAAGCATTCGCCAACGAATAAAGCGGTATTTTAAATGTCGAGCGGGAGTTATGCCGCCATTTGGTCGCTCGAGCGAAAAAATATGCCGCAAAAAAGGCTCAACCTCGCTCTTTCGCGCAACCGGAACAATAACCGAATCATCCCGCCTGCCGCCATAACCCGCGACCCCAACCTTTATTATATATCTGCCCGAAAGGCGAATGATGGGACGTTGCTCCAAAACAATGCTCCCCACCGACTCTTTTTTAAAATAGGTTCGTCTTCGCGGGAAAATTCCCGCCCCTATATAGATGGTTTCAGCGGTAAGCCCTATCTGCATCGAGATATTACGAATGAGCAAAAATATAAACGAAACGGCATAAAAAAACAGAAAAAGCAGTGATATTGCGGCAAAAGCCGAGGAAAACAGGGCGCCGCTTCTAACCGTTTCGATTATTTTGCCGGCAAAGCTCTTATCAAGCACCCTGCCTATCCGATTAATTGCGGGAACCGCAACCAAAACCCCAACCGCCGCAGAGGATACCGCCGCGGCCATGAGGGTTACTCGCTTTGCTCCCATTTTAAAGCTTTTTATCCCCTCGCATAACCCCAAAGCAGAGCGCAAGGCGGTGGCATCCGCCCTCTTTATCAGCATTTTATGCTCGCTTTTATGCTTTTTGCCCGCCTCGGTATCGATACTTACCGTTTCGGCCGATAAAAGCCATAAAATCGGGTTGGTTTTAAACGAAAGACAGGATACGTTATGCTTTTTTATAACCGTTTCGCCTTTTATAAAAACTCCCTTTTTAATAACTAATCGGGTTTCGGTTATTTCAATTTCAAGCGCCCGCGCGCGCAGATATGCCTGAAGGAATATTATAAAAAGACCAATAAGCTCTGCGGCAGCCAGTGCCGCACCGCCCCCTTTAATAAAAATCCTTCTGAAAAATGGGAAAAGGGTTATTATCCAAAAGGGCGCTATAAACCCAAATACCGCCGCGGGATGGGCTTTAATGCAGGTCAATCGAGTCGCCTCCCAGAAATTCTTTTATTATTTCGGCCGAGCGATGGTCAAGCGGCGCTAAGCGAAGTTTAAAATGAACCGCCGAAACCGATAGCGCCGCAAGAGAAAAACGGCGAGAAAGCGGCCCGCTGCTAACGCTTACCGATATTATTCGCTCGGTTGGCAAAATTTTTTCGGTTTTTATAAAAACTCCGCAGATGATATCCATATATCCCTCGCCGAACTCCATTTTATAGCTTTTATGAAAACGGGGGAGATAAAAATAAAGCAGATATAAAAAGGCGGCGAGCAGTATTACTGCCGCCACCGCAAAAAACAAGGGTCCCAAAGGTATGCAGGCCGCAACAGAAGGAACAAAAACCACGCAAAGTCGTATACGCCAAAGCATAAGCGTTCTTTGCGGCAGAAAATATTCCTTCAAAACGGCTCACTCCAAAAGCTTAATTCTTTATTTTATCCCAATATTCTTTAAATTTTTGTTCGGTTTTGTTATCGCCATAGTTATAGTATTTGCGCGACTTTAATTCATCGGGTAAATACTGTTGTTTAACATAATGATGGGGGAAATCATGCGGATATTTATAAAACTGACCCGGATTTTTATTATCGGCTCCATCAAAATGCTTATTTTTTAGGGTTCGCGGAATTTCGCCGCCTTTTCCTGCCGCAACATCGGCTATAGCCGCATTGATGCCGTTATAGGCAGAGGTTGATTTTGGCGCGGTTGCAACCAAAACAACCGCATTTGCCAGGGGGATTCGGCCTTCGGGGAGTCCGAGCTGGAGGGCGGTATCAACCGCAGCCTTAACAATCGGAATTATCGAAGGATAGGCAAGACCAACATCCTCGTTGGCGCAAACAAGAAGTCTGCGGCAGGCCGATGGCAGGTCGCCTGCCTCTAAAAGTCGCGCAAGATAATGAAGCGCCGCATCGGGGTCGGACCCGCGCATGGATTTTTGATAGGCAGATATTATATCATAATGCTCATCGCCCTCGCGGTCGTATCGCATGGCGCTCTTTTGAGATAACTCGCGGCAAAGCTCGGCGGTAACAACTATTTCACCATCCCGCTCCTCGGCGGTAAGCGCGCAGAGTTCAACCGCGTTTATCGCCTTTCTGACATCGCCGCCGCAGCCCATAGCGATTATTCTTTCGGCCTCGGGCTCTATATTAATATTTATGCCACGATTTTCTCCGATAATACCAAAAGCACGGCGAACTGCGGGAATTATTTCCTCGGCAGTGATGGTTTTAAACTCAAAAACGGTGCTTCGGCTCAAAATTGCGCCATAAACATAAAAATACGGATTTTCGGTTGTAGAAGCAATGAGGGTTATATCTCCGCGCTCGATATATTCGAGCAAAATCTGTTGCTGCTTTTTATTGAAATACTGAATCTCATCGAGATACAGCACAACTCCGCCAACACTCTCAATTCCGCCAAGACCCGAGATAATTTCTTTGATATCCGAGATTGAGGCGGTTGTTGCATTCAGGCGGTAGAGCTTTTTGCCGCAACGCGCGGCGAGCATATTGGCAACGGTTGTTTTTCCAACCCCCGAAGGACCATAGAAAATAAGATTGGGAATCTCCCCCGACTCGATAATACGACGGAGGGCCTTTCCCTCGGCGAGCAGATGGCGTTGGCCAACTATTTCATCAATACTTTGGGGTCTTATTTTTTCTGCAAGCGGAGTAGCCATTTTTATCATCCTTTGCGGTATATTGATACCCCTTTTAAACATAGTTTTAAATTGGGGTGTATGCTTTGAAAAAGGTTCTTTTTATTAAAAATGCAATAATTCTTACAATAACTGCCCTCATTTTAAGGCTTGCGGGCATAATTTTCAAGGTTTGGCTTGCAAAGGCCATCGGTAGCGAGGGAATCGGACTCTATCAGCTCACCCTCTCGGCCTATGTTTTGTTTTCAACCTTCGCAACCGGCGGAATCTCGACCGCGGTTACCCGCCTTTGCGCCGATGAGCTTGCTATCGGCTCAGGTCGCGGGGCGATACGCATTTTAAAAAAGGGAATTATGCTATCTACCATCGTAGCGCTTTTTTCTCTCGCAATTACATATTTGGGCGCCGATATAATAGCGGTGCGCCTGCTCGGCGATGCTCGTTGCGCTCCCGCGATAAGGATTTTTGGGTTTTCGCTACCCTTTATGGGGATTTCATCCTGCCTGCGGGGATATTTTGTTGCCCGCAGAAAAACGGTATCCTCCGGGCTTTCGCAAATTTTTGAACAGGCGGTTAGAATTTTTATTGTTGTTTTCTTATCTGCCGCTTTCGCAAGCCGAGGCCTCGCCTTTGCCTGCGCCGCGGTTTTTCTTGGCGATACCGCCGCAGAGGCACTATCAACCGCTTTTCTTTATCTTTCCTTCCTGCTGGACCGCAAAAAAGCCTTAAGAAAACAAGGTCCTCGATTGGCAGGCGGAGTAAAAAAGCTTATTTCGATTGCCGCGCCCATAACCTCGGGCAAATACTTAAATTCGGTTCTGCGAACGGCCGAAAATATAACCGTTCCAAAAACGTTGGCACTATACGGAAGCGCAGGGCTTTCCTCGCTATCGCAGTTCGGAATGATAAAGGGAATGGCGCTCCCTCTTATTTTCTTTCCCGCTTCGTTTCTTTCATCGGTTTCGCTTCTTCTCATACCCGAAATGAGCGAGGCTTTGGCGCAAAATCAAAAATATAAGATAAAATATATAGCCGAAAAGGTTATAACCCTAACCTTTGTTTCCTCTTTTTTTCTTCTCGGCCTGTTTTTTACCCTTTCGGAGCCGCTCGGTCTACTGATTTACGATAGCCGCGAGGTAGGTTTCTTGCTCCGCGCCCTCTCGCCTCTTATTCCGCTTATGTATATCGACAGTGTATGCGACGGAATGCTAAAAGGTCTCGATAAACAGACCTTTGTTTTCAGGCTCACTGTTTTTGATTCGGCATCAAGGATAGTCCTTATCTGGCTTTTTGTTCCGAGCATGGGAATGAAGGGATTTTTGCTTGTTATGTTTATAAGCAATGCGCTTACGGGGGTTTGGCGGGTTATAAAACTGATAAAAACCGCCGAAATGCCCTTTTCTCTCGAACGTTGGGTTATAAAACCCTTCCTTTTTGCCGCCGTTTCTTCGGTTACCGCCGCGCTAATGCATAGGACCGCAACAGGCCCACTACTTAAGGTTATAATTTCGGTTTTGGCGGGCGCCGTTTTATATATTGCTTTAGCGGTTAGAGGCGGGTGTATCGGGCGCGATGACATCCGCGATATTCTCAAAAAGTAGGGAATTGCGGGAGATAACCGCTTCGCCCCGCCAACAATAGGCACGACCGCTTATATCCTCTCCCCGCTCGTAAGAATCGCGATATCCCTCTAAAAATTCGGGGATTTTTGTTTTTTGGGTGCCGCTATTCATAGGGCAAACGTTTTGACAAATATCGCAACCCCAAACCGAGCCGTTCTCGCGGATTAGCTTTTGCTCATCCATAGAGAGCGGTTTTTTCTTTTGGGTAACGGCCGATAAACATTCGCTCTTTGAAAGACCAACGGGACAAGCCTTTTTACAGGCGCCGCAGGCACTGCAACGAGCGATTTCTCCCTTATCGCCGCAAAGCTCCATATCGGTCACTATTTCGCCGATAAATACAAAGCTTCCGTATTGCTCGGTTATGAGAAGGCCGTTTTCGCCTATAACACCCAATCCCGCGCGAGCGGCCGCAAAGACCTCGGGGATGGGAGAATTATCAACAAAATATTCAAATTCGCAACCCGCCTCGCCCCGAAGCTTTTCGGCGAGCGCGGCGAGAAGGTTGCCGCAGATTTCGTGATAATCGGGGACTGCGGCATAACGAGAAATGTTTTTGGGAGCCTTATCCTCTACTTTATAGGGAAAGGCAAAGCAGATAACGGTTTTTGCATCCTTTGGAAGGCGGCTTTTTGCTCTGCAATCAAGCAGATGCTCGGCAACCTCCGAAAAAGGGCAAAAGCCAAAGGGAACATCTATGCTTTTTTCTATAATATCTATAACCTTTTGCATTTTGTTCCCTCCTTTTTGTTCCACGTGGAACATTTATGTTGTTTTTTGTCAGAATTTGTCAGTTGCGTATGCTTTTGAAAAAACTGCTGAGCAGAGCGGTGCATTCCTTTTCCTTAATTCCGCCATATACCTCGGGATGATGGTCGTATCCGCAGGAAAAAAGATTTACAACCGAATCACTGCAGCAGGAACCCGCCCGCTTATCGAAGGCACCAAAGATAACCTCTTTTATGCGCGAGTTTATAATCGCCCCCGCACACATTGGGCAGGGCTCAAGCGTTACATAAAGGCTGCAACCCTCGAGTCGCCAATCCGAAAGGCGCTTTGCCGCCGCCTCAATTGCCGCAATTTCGGCATGAGCGGTTGGGCTCGAAAATTTTTCGCGAAGGTTATAGCCCTCGCCTATTATCTCGCCGTCCTTTACTATAACTGCGCCAACCGGAACCTCTCCGAGCTCGGCCGCTTTTTTTGCCAGGGCTATTGCCCTATCCATAAAAATTGCATTCATAATATTATCCTATCTGAATTCTTATAAATTCTATAACGGTAAGCGCCATCGCCGCTATCATAACGGGGGACGAAAAGAAAACTGCGGTCTTTTTCTTAAAAGAAAGCTCGCCCTCGCCTCGGTTTAGCGAAAAAAGCTCCTTTCGGTTACGGCAGAGCATAAGTCCCAGGATTCCTATGGCAAGCACCGCCGCCGAATAGCTGCAAAAGATAGCCGAGCGGGATATAAATCCCAGTTCGCTTCCCAAATATGAAAAAATGATGGATGTAAGGTTGTTTATAAAGTGAACAATAACCGCCAAAAAGACCGAACCGCCCTGAACGGCGATAAAGCCGAGTCCGAGTCCTACAACAAAGGCAAACGGGGTTTGGGTTAGGTTTAAATGCATAAGGCCGAAAAGAATCGACGATATTAAAATCGCAAAGCCTTCGCCATGGCGGCGCAGCGCTCCCAAAACAACCCCGCGCAATGCAAACTCCTCGACCAACGCGGGCACTACGGCAATTGAAAGAACAGAAAAAACTACTCCGTATACTCCTGTTTCGAGAGCAGGAGCCGCCATTGATGCCGATTCGCCGAAAATGCTTATTGCATCGGAGAATAAAAGGGTCATTATTTCGCCGATTTGGCAAATTCCAACGCCTATTAATATAAGCGGAAGCGACCGCCTTTTGGGGCAAGAAAAATTTATTACCTGCGGCGAGCGGCGGAGAATTATTAAAAACAATAAAAACGGCGGAACGAAGGTTAAAAAGGATATCACCATATCGAATATCGCCGAATAAACGGTATCGCTCGCAACAAAATAAATAAACCGAGCAAAGCCGCTCGAATTTCTAATAAAAAATTCCAGCAGCCATCTCGGCAGGAAAATAAAGGCATAGGCGGCGCCTATACAGTTCGCCGCCCGCCTTATTTGATTTATTTCGATTTCGCTTTTAGTTAAAGGATAAGAAAACATTAAAAACTTTCCTTTTTAGTTTTCTTCTGCCGCCTCTGCGGGAGCCTCTGCCTCGGTTTCGGCCTCGGCTTCGGGGGCTTCGGCTTCATCGGCATGGTCGGCCGTTACAATCGAGAGAATCTTTTCTCCCTCGGCAACGCGCATAACACGAACACCCTTTGCAGGACGAGCAAATGTGCTTATCTCGTTAACCGCGATTCTGATAATGATACCATTAGAGGCAATCATTATTATATCCTCATCGCCGGTAACCGAAAGAACGGTTGCAACATCGCCGTATTTTGCGGTGTTGTAGTTGGTAACACCCTGACCGCCGCGGCTCTGCAAACGATAATCGGTTGCATTCGAGCGACGACCATAACCTGTTTCGGTTACGGTAAGAATAATGCTCTCATCGGTTATCTCGGTCATACCAACAACGCAGTCGCCCTCGCGAAGCTTAATTGCACGAACACCATGAGCAGTTCTGCCCATTTCTCTTGCATCGCGCTCATCGATACGGATGGATTTACCCTTCTTGGTTGCGATAAGCAGTTCGCTTTCGCCGCCTGTTATCTTAACGAATGCAAGCTCCTCGCCCTCATCAAGATTAATGGCAATAATACCTGTTGAGCGGGTATTTTTATAGGCCGAAAGAAGGGTTCTCTTAATGGTTCCCTTGGAGGTAACCATAACAACATAGGAGTTCTCATCGGCATCCTTAACGGGAACGATATGGGTTATCTTCTCGCCCGGCATAAGCGGGAGAAGGTTAACTATATTTATACCCTTTGATTGACGGCTGCCCTCGGGAATCTCATATGCCTTAATGCGATAAACTCGGCCGAGGTTACTGAACATCATAACCGGGTCATGTGCATCACAAATGAACATACTCTCAACGGCATCCTCTTCGCGGGTAGTCATTCCTGTTATGCCGCGACCGCCCTTATGCTGAACCGAATAGGTATCCGAAACGGTTCTCTTGATATAGCCGTTTTCGGTTTTGGTTATAACGCATTCATCATTGGGGATAAGGTCCTCAATATCAACCTCGCCCGCAACATCCGAAATTTCGGTTCTGCGGTCGTCTGCGAATTTATCGCGGAGATTTAGGCTCTCGGTTTTAACGATATCGAGAATACGGGCATGACTGCCGAGAATTTCTTCGCATTCCTTAATGAATGCCAGCTTTTCGGCAAGCTCATCCTCAATCTTCTGCTTTTCCATACCCGCCAAACGACCGAGCTGCATCTGAACAATAGCGGTTGTTTGGATATCATCAAGACCAAAGCGCTCGGAAAGGGCTTCCTTGCTTTCGGGAATGGTTTTGCTGTTTCTGATTATTGCAATAACCTCATCGATAAAGTCGAGAGCGATTTTAAGACCCTCAAGAATATGGGCGCGCTCCTCTGCCTTTTTCTTATCGAAAAGGGTTCTGCGACGGATTATATCACACTGGAAATCGATGCAGTTTTGGAGCATCTCTTTGAGTGTTAAAATTTGGGGCTTGCCGTTAACGATAGCGAGCAGAATAGCACCAAAGGTGGTTTGAAGGTCGGTATAGCTATAAATCTTGTTGAGAACAACCTGCGGATTTGCATCCTTCTTTATATCAACAACGATTCTTATACCGCCATCGCGCTGTGACGAATAGTCAACAACATCATCAATGCCTTCGATTCGCTTATCGGCGGCGAGGTCGTATATCTTTTTAACGAGGTCCTTTTTACGAACCTTATAGGGAATCTCGGTTATAACGATGCGGAAACGACCATCACGAACCTCTTCGATTTCGGCCTTACCGCGAACGATTATCTTACCGCGACCTGTTGCATAAGCGGCGCGGATTCCTGCGCGACCCATAATGATTCCGCCTGTTGGGAAATCGGGTCCCTTAATATACTGACAAAGCTCGGATAAATCCGCTTCGGGGTTATCAATAAGACAACACATACCATCAATAACCTCGCCGAGGTTATGAGGCGGAATTTCGGTTGCCATACCAACCGCGATACCCGATGAACCGTTAACAAGCAGCTGCGGGAAGCGAACGGGGAGAACCTCGGGCTCCTTTAAGCGGTCGTCATAGTTCGGGGCGAAATCAACCGTATCCTTTTCGATATCATCGAGCATATGAAGCGATAAACGATTCATTTTAGACTCGGTATAACGATAAGCAGCGGCGGGATAGCCATCGATATTACCAAAGTTACCGTGACCATCAATAAGCGGATAGCGAAGCGAGAAATCCTGCGCCATACGAACCATTGCATCGTAAACACTCGAGTCACCATGCGGATGATATCTACCTAAAACGGCACCAACCGTATCGGCGCACTTACGATATGCCTTATCGGGGGTTAATCCGTTTTCATACATAGTATAGAGTATTCTTCTGTGAACCGGCTTTAAGCCATCTCGAACATCGGGGAGGGCACGGCCTACCAGAACCGACATCGAATACTGAAGCATACTGTTTCTAACTTCATCAACTATTTCTACCGGCTGAATATTGGTTAATTCGTCTTCAGGCCAGTAAACTTTTTCCTGTTTTGCCATTTCTCACCCCTCCTTATATATCCAAATCGGTCGCAAAGAGTGCGTTTTCTTCAATAAATTTGCGGCGCGGTTCAACCTCGTCGCCCATAAGCATTGTAAAGGTTGCGTCGGCGAGCTCTGCATCCTCCATAGTAACACGGAGCAGGGTTCTGCGCTCGGGGTCGAGCGTTGTTTCCCAAAGCTGGTCGGGGTCCATCTCACCAAGACCCTTATAGCGCTGAACATCGGCGGTTCCGCCAAGCTCTTCTATCTTTTTGGCCTTTTCTTCATCGGTAAATACATCAAAATGCTGTTTGCCCTTTGAAATACGATAAAGCGGGGGCTGGGCAAGATAGATATGTCCCGTTTCGATAAGCTCGGGCAGATAACGGAAGAAGAAGGTAAGAAGCAGGGTTCTGATATGGCTTCCGTCAACGTCGGCATCGGCCATGATAACGATTTTATCATAACGGAGTCGGGTTATATCAAAATTCTCGCCTATTCCTGTTCCGAGAGCCAAAATAACGGGGGTTAGCTTATCGTTTCCGTAAACCTTATCATCGCGGGCCTTCTCAACATTGAGCATTTTACCCCAAAGCGGAAGGATAGCCTGATAGGTGCTGTTTCGGCCTTCAACGGCCGAGCCGCCTGCAGAATCTCCCTCAACGATAAAGATTTCGGTTTTGGTTGGGTCGTTTGATATACAGTCGGTTAATTTTTCGGGCATACGGGTCTTTCCGCCGATTCCCGATTTATTTCTTGTTGCATCGCGGGCCTTTTGGGCGGCTTCGCGGGCATTTGAGGAGGCAATCGATTTATCGATTATAATTTTTGCCTCCTGCGGGTGCTCCTCAAGGAACTGATAAAGCTTATCGTTAACTATATCGCGAACAAGCTTACCGATTGAGGTATTACCGAGCTTTGCCTTGGTTTGGGATTCAAACTGTGCATCCGCAAGCTTAACACTTACAACGGCAACCAAGCCTTCGGTTATATCCTCACCCTTTAAGCGGGCATTACCCTCTTTAAGGTGTTTAAAATCGAAAGCATATTTATTAACGGTATTTGCAAGACTCTGTTTAAAGCCCTGCTCATGGGTTCCTCCATCGATGGTATGAAGGGTATTGGCAAAGGATATAACCTTTGTATCATAAGCGGTTGACCATAAAAGCGCGATTTCGGCAGTTTCATCGCCGCGGGTTCCCGAAAGATAGATAACCTCTGAATTAAGGCTCTCCTTCTTCATTCCCTCAAGCAGGAATTCAACATAAGAGCGAATACCGCCCTCATAATAAAATTCATCATTTTTGGGCTCGAAAACGTCGGTTCTCTTATCGCAAAGCTCGATTCTTATACCCGCATTAAGGAATGCCTGCTCACGAAGGCGGGTCTTAAGGGTATCATAATCATAAACCGTTGTATCGGTAAAGATTTTATCATCGGGCTTGAAGGTAACGGTAGTTCCGGTTTCATTAGTATCGCCTACTACCTCAAGGTCGGTAACGATAACGCCCTTTTCATAACGCTGCTTATAGATATGGGTTCCATCACGAACCTCAACCTCAAGCCAGGATGAAAGCGCGTTAACAACGCTCGCACCAACACCATGAAGTCCGCCCGAAACCTTATATCCGCCGCCGCCGAACTTACCGCCTGCGTGCAGAATCGTGAAAACAACGGTAACGGTCGGTATTCCCTTTTGAGGGTTGATACCAACAGGGATTCCTCGTCCGTTATCGATAACGCGAACAACACCGTCATCCAAAAGTTCAACAATAATCTTGTCGCAGTGACCCGCAAGAGCTTCGTCGATAGAGTTATCAACTATCTCATAAACAAGATGGTGAAGTCCGCGCTCGCCGGTTGAACCTATATACATACCGGGGCGTTTTCTTACCGCTTCGAGTCCTTCCAAAACCTGTATTGAATTTTCGTCGTAATTTTCGGTTATGGGTGTATTAATTTCACTGCTCATTTTTTTCTCCTCAATTACTTGATTTTTGTTTTATATGTAGAACGCTTTTCAAGCGTAGACGTTGAGATTTGAGAGATATAAACCTTTTTTTCCTCACCCTTTTGGCAAACGATAAAGGATTTAGGTAATTCGCTTGTAACATTTATAACCTCGCCCCGCTTTTCGCTTTTCGCAAGATAGTTGCGGGTTGATTTTCCGACAGTTGCCGTATCGAGGTCGAAAATTCCAACAATATCATCAGATTTAAGGATGATATCCTTACCAACATGAAGATACATTTATTTTATTTCTCCGTTCTCTATTTTGAAAACTCTGCCCGAGGCGAGATTTTTCGTATTTTGCGGGTCGCAACAGGTTATAAAAACCTGCCAATCCTTTATATGGTTTAAAATATAATCCTGCCTTGAGGGGTCAAGCTCGCTCATAACATCATCGAGCAGGGCAACCGCTCGCGAGCCTGTTTTTTTCTTTAAAATTTCGGCCTCGGCAAGTTTTAAGGATAGCGCAACCGAACGCTTTTGCCCCTGCGAGCCATAAAGGCGCGCCGAGGTATCATTTATTGAAAATTCGATATCATCGCGATGCGGACCAACACTCGTTACTCCTGTTCTCATATCCTCGCGGCGGGCGGCCTTAAGGCGCTCCGCCAAAAGCTCGGACGAACAATTTAAATTATAGCTTATATCGAGATTTTCTTTATTCTCGGATATTCCCGAATAAATTTTAGGAACAATTTGTTTTAAAAGGTCGATGTAATTTTTTCTGTATTCTATTATCTTTTTTCCGTTTTCAATTATCTCGGCATCAAAAACATCTATTAATGATGCCAACTCGGAATGATAATAAAGGTCCTTAACTGCGGCATTTCGCTGCTGCACCGCTCGGGTATATTTTCGCATTATTTCAACATATTTAGGATAAATTTGAAAAATTGCGGTATCCAAAAAGCGGCGGCGAACTGCGGGGCCATCCTTTATAAGCGAAATATCCTGCGGCGAAAAAACAATCGCACAAAAATTTCCCGCCAATGCTCCGGGAGAGGGAAGCGCATTTCCGTTTAAATAGGCTTTTCGACGCTCGCCTATTTTCATTTCGCTGTCGAGCAGCGCTCCATCCTTAAAAAATTCAGTTTTAACATACGCCTCATTTTGACCAAATCTTATAAACTCGCTATCTTTGGCTCCGCGAAAGCTTTTAGCCCCCGTAAAAAGCCAGATTGCCTCTAAAAGATTGGTTTTTCCCTGAGCGTTAGGACCATAAAAAACATTCATTTTTTCATCGGGGACGAGTTCTAAATTTTCTATGTTCCTAAAGTTTTTTATTATAACCTTTTTAACTATCATTCTATAACTATTTCGACTCCGTCAAACAGAACGGTATCTCCGCGCCTTATCTTTTTTCCGCGCATAAGGCATACTTCACCATTAACCGAAACATTGCCGTCTAATATTTCCATCTTGGCTTGTCCGCCGGTATAAACCAGACCTGCAAGCTTTAAAAGACTGTCGAGTTTTATATATTCGCCGTTTATAGAAACTTTTTCCATTATTTTAACCTCATCGGCATTATCATATAGGTTGAATTATCGCCCGAAGCAGGGGTTATAACAACCGCGGCCGAACCGCCGTTAAAGCAAATTTTTACCTTCTCATAATCGCAAGCGCGCAAAGCCTCGAGCAAATATTTACTGTTAAGACCGATCTCAAAAGGCGCACCCTCAAGTGCTAACTCGGCCTTTTCGGTAGCGCGACCAACCGAGGTTGCACAACTAAATACAGTTTCTGTTTCGCCTATAATGCAGCGAACAGGGGTTGTAAAATTATCGTTAATAATAAGTGAAATTCGTTCGATTATTTCAATAAGCTCGCGGCGCTCAACAACCATTTTCTGCGAAAATGCGGCAGGAATGGTTTTCTTATAATCAATAAAATCTCCATCAAGCAGAGGAGCAATAAAGGAATAGCCATCAACTACGAAGCAAATATGTCTGCGACCGATGGTCATCTCAATATCGGCCTCATCATCGGATATAATCTTAACTATTTCGGCAACTGCGCGACCCGAAACAACAAACTTTAAGGTATCCGAGATATTAACATTTTCTTTTCTTATTGCAAGGCGGTATCCATCGATTGCAACAAGTTTAAGTGCGCCATCCTCAATTTCAAAATCAAGACCGGTTAAAATCGGGCGGGTTCCCTCGGTAGGAGCAACCGCAAAAATAGTTTCTCTAACCATTTCCTTTAAAAGACCGCCGTTTATGGCAATTTTTTTACCATCTGCAATTGTAGGAATCTCGGGAAAATCGATTGCCGCCATGCCCATAATATCGAAAACCGCAGTATCGCTCTCAATATGGCACATAAGACGGTCATCGGTTTTAATTTTAACGAAATCTCCCTTTAGGCTATGAAGAATGCTATTAAAAACCTTCGCAGATATAACTATCTGACCGGGCTCCTCAATATTAGCATCAATTTTCTTATTAAGTCCGTTTTCGAGATTATAGGATGAAAGAGAAATTTCGCCGTTTTCGGTGCAGATAAGGATTCCCTCTAAAACGGGAACGGTTGTTTTAGATGAAACAACGCGGGAAAGATTAGAAACTGCTTCGCATAATTTTAAGCGTTCTACCGAAATAATCATTTTTATTCCTCCAAAGGTTATTTTTTAGTTTAATATTTTAGTAGTAGTAGTAGAGGGTGTGAATTAGGTTA
>SVPK01000032.1:11607-16121 GCA_015065875.1 Oscillospiraceae bacterium | reverse complement strand
CGCACAATATTATGTTTTCAAGCGACTTTCGGGCGACCAAACCTTCTCTAAAGAGGATGAATATCTGATGATATTCTCGGGTCAGGATGTAACCCTCGGCTCCGATGGAACCCTAAATGCCAGCTATGCGGGAAAGGCCGTGTTCGGAAAATATGGCGATACCGGCCAATATACCGACCTTCCGCTTTCAATGTATGGAATATATGATGGAACAGGCGAAGAAAAATTCTATTTCCCCGGTATGTTCTGGTTGTTTGACGGGATGAATATGGATGTTGAAAACATAAGATGGCTCATGAAGATTAAAAACGGCGTTCCGCAATTGCTTAATGCCTATAGCATGAACGCCGAAGCCCAGAATATGTTCCCCGATAAGTATCTAATGGATAGCGAGGATTATGATATCTATGGATTCTATAATAACGCTTACAAAGTAAGCACAGGGGAGAGCGGAAACACCCTATTAATTCCAACCGGCAGCATATATGGATTTGAGTTCTCAAAAGAGGATGGCTTTTCTATAGAACTGCGACCTGTTGATTTGGGCGATGGATATTATGCAGTTTTCGTGGTTGAGGATATCTACGGAGGCAGGCATTTCAGCGATTTCATTGAATTAGGAAAATAAAAAAATAGCCAACTCCTTATGGGAGTTGGCTATTTTTGTTTTATCCTACTATCTTATCAAAAAGGCTAACCTTTTCTTTGAATTGCGCCGTCATATCGCGCTCTATTGTAAATGATGCAATCTCATAGCTTCCGTCGTAGGCGGGCTTTTCTCCGGTATTGTGAACCTCGAAAACCAAACGGTCGGAATAAACATAAATGAGCATAACCTGTATAACCTTGGGGTCTTCTTTGCCTAATTTTTCGCCGTAATAATGGTCGTTATAGAAGCCGAGCGAACCCATATGGCAACCAATCGCGGAACTCTCAACACCGCTGACAATCGGCTTAACCGATTCCTCTGAACTGTCTAAAACCTCATATATTTCGGTATGAACATGGCCGTAGCAGTATACAACGTTGGTGTATTCCTGCATAAGCTCTGTCATCTTTTTGCGCGAGGGATTTTCGGGTGAGATATCTACTAAATCGGTAAGCGATGTAGCGGTGCGTATATCCTCAACCGAATAGTGGCAAACGAGGAAAACGGTTTCATCCTTTCCGATGGATTTCAGCTGCTCTTCTACCCATTCAACCTGCTCGATATATAATCCGCTATAGCCAATCTGCTTGGTGCCACGGCGGTCACCGTTAGGGGTATTAATGCATAAGAATTCAAAACCATCGAGCTCATAGCGGTAGCAAAGCTGCTCATCGAACGGAAAGGTGTAATCCTCGCCGAGATCATGTAAATATAACTCTGCCGAAGGCTCGCCAAAAGCCGCCTTTATGTAACTGCTGTAATCGTTCGAATTGATTTCAAGGGTATCGCTAAAGGTAGAGGGCTCGGGGTCGTGATTGCCCGTAACAACGAGGGCTTTGCCATTCTTTGAGGCCTGTGAAAAAACATTATATGAAGCATCCATAACGTTTTTAATGCTCTCATCATTCCATTCGCTGAATCGGCCTGTTATATCTCCGCCAATAAAAACATAGTCGGCGCCGCCCTTTGTATATTCCTTAACGAAATCGGCCGCCTTTTGCGATGATTCGCGAATATACGGTTCAGAATCTTGGAGTCCGTAATCGTGATGCGGGTCACTGAAGCAGGCGATTACAATCGGTTCCTCTCGAGTAACCTCGAAAAAGGGAACAAATAATAAAACCGCTGACAAACCAAAAACCAAAACTACTGCGGATAAAATAATAATGAGTTTTTTGTTCATAACTTTCTCCCAAAAAATTACTTTTCCTTAAGGATACCACAATAAAAGTCCGCTTTCAAGCAAAATAAAAAGCAGTTGTAGCATTTCTCCTTTTAATGGGTTATAATGTATCCGAAAGGAAGGGAAGAGAATGGGCTATGTTATCGCGGCATTGTTGGTCGCTTTGGTGTTATGGATAATTATCGATAACCGAAGGCTTTCAGTGAGCCGATATACCGTATGCGATAGGGATTTCCCTAATGAATTCATAGGCTTTAGAATTGTGCAGCTTTCGGATATACATGGAGCCCGTTTCGGCAAAGAAAACAGGCGTCTTATATCAAAAATTGCTGCCCAAAATCCCGATATAATTCTTATAACAGGCGACCTTATCGATGTTCGCAATCCCAATATAGAGCGCGCCAAAGAACTCACGATAAAGCTTTGCGAGATAGCACCCGTGTATTTTTCGAGCGGCAACCATGAGGCTCGATTTGAGGGATATAAATCTTTGCTCGAAATGCTTGAAAATTGCGGAGTAACGGTGCTCGAAAATCGCGCGATAGAAATCGAACGAAAGGGTAAAACAGTTATGCTCTGCGGCATAACCGACCCGCGTTTTTCAACCGATTATGATTATTCTAACTCGCTTCGCGTAGTAAAAGAAGAGCTTAAAACTTTTGAAAAATATTCAGAGGATTACCGTATTCTTCTGTCCCACCGTCCCGAGCTTTTTGAGGCCTACCGCGAGGCTAAAATTAACCTCGTTTTCAGCGGCCATGCTCATGGCGGTCAGTTTCGTTTCCCGATAGTCGGAGGCCTGTTTGTTCCGCTTGAGGGATTTTTTCCAAAATATGATTCGGGAATTTTTATAGATTCCAAAACAAGTATGATAGTAAGCCGTGGTATCGGTCGCAGTATTATTCCTTTTAGAATAGGTAATCCACCCGATATTGTGGTTGCCGAGTTGACAAAAGCGCCCTTGTAGTATAAAATTAGTGGAGCGGCAAAAATATTTTAGGAGAAAATTTATGAAAAAATTTATCGCTGTTGTTTTATGTATGCTAATGGTGTTAACCGTTTTCGCTGCCTGTAAGGATGAGCCGAAAGAGCAGTCCGAAACGACCGGAGAACCCGGTCAATCGGGAATCCAAAAGGATTCTATCGGTCTTTTTAATGTTGACCTTAAGGAATATATAACCGTTGGCGAGTATAAGAACATAAAAATTTCATCAGAAAATGAAGCCTTTGTTGAAATCGTTAAATACGAAAGAGAAACCGACCTTAAAAATGCCGGCTATGGCGAACAGGTTGAGATAACATCGGGAACCGTTAGGGAGGGCGATACCGCCAATATTACCTATGTTGGAACCCTAAACGGAGTTGCCTTTGAGGGCGGCACCAATACAACGGGACATGACCTTGTTATCGGCTCCGGTTCGTTTATCGATGGCTTTGAGGATGGCCTTATAGGCAAGAAAATAGGAGATACCGTTAAACTCAACCTAACCTTCCCCGAAAACTATGGTAACGAAGAACTTAACGGTAAGGATGTTGTTTTCACCGTTTCGATAAAGAAGGTAACCAGAACAGAGTATCCCGAAAAAATAACCAACGATATGGCCAAAAGAATGGGCTATAAGGATGCCGAGGAGTTTGATGCTTCGGTATTCGTCAGAGCGGTTCAAACCTATTGCCATGAAACCGTTGCCGAAAAGGCGAAGGTAATAAAGACTCCCGAAGAAGACCTTGAGTTTTTTGTTGACCTTGAGATGGCAAATTATGAGCAGATTGCAACCGCTTATGGCGTTACCCTGGAAACCTATTTCGGAACCGATGTTGAATCGGTTCGCGCAGAGCTTCGCGAGTATTATAAGGGACTTTTGCCGTATTATATGACCCTCTATTATATCGCCCAACAGGAGAACCTGATTCCTAAGGCTACCGATATTGATGCAAAACTTGCCGAGCTTGCCGCCGAGCAGTCAACCTCGAGCAATCAGGTAACGGTTGAGCAGCTTAAAGAAAACGTTGATTACAAACAGGTTGAGTATATTATCGTTTATGATAAGGTTCGCCAATTCCTGTTTGAAAACGCAGATGTAGAATAATATTTTAAAAGCATAGCGAGCTTTTAGGCGTTTTATCCCTAACCACAACGCCCTTTTCGCTATGCTTTTATTTTTTTGTATGATTTTAGCAAAAAAACTGTTAAATTTCGTTTATTGTTTATTGACATAGTATAATTTTTGTTATATACTATTTTTGTATAAATGCAAACTTGTGTTTGCATATTGAAAAGTAGGAAAGGATGCAGTTTTTTATGAGAAAAACCGTTAAACTTTTATCCGCAATTTTATCGCTGATGCTGGTGTTTGGTGTGTTTGCCAGTGCCGTTTCGGCCGCCGACCCTGTTGAGGCCGTAGTCATCTTGGCTGATGCCGAGGTTATGCCCGGTGGTACATACGAGGTAAAAATCGTCGCCAGGGCCATGACCTTTACCAACATTGAATTTGAAATAGGCTATGATGATACATATCTGACTTTGGATGATGCTGATATCGCAGTTGGTGCCGCAATGCCCGATATTTATGCCGTTAACCATTCGGGAACAAAGGTTAAGATTGCAGGCGCAACCGCACCTGCCAAAACCATTGACAACGGTGCCGTTTTGGCAACCCTTACCTTTAAGGTTAAATCGGG
>SVPK01000032.1:0-11507 GCA_015065875.1 Oscillospiraceae bacterium | reverse complement strand
GCGGCAGGCGCATCTGTTCCCGCAGCCGCAGGAACCTCCTATTCCTTAAAGCTTAACGTTCTCGATGCTGTTGCAGGCTTTGATTATGATGTTGTTGCCTATGACCCCGCAACAGGCACCGTAACAAAGCTCAGCGATAAGGTTGATGGAAATGTGATTGCTCTCGAGCTTTCCAAGGGCGCTACCATCGCAGTATTTGGCGCACCCGAGAAGGTTGCCCCCGCTCCTACTCCTACTCCTCCGGCAACAGGCGATAGCTCGGTTCTCCCGATAGCAATTATCGTTATGTTTGCGGCAGTTTTAGTTGCAGGCGCATCCGTTCTTCTTAAGAAGAGATCCTAATTTCGGATTTTTGGCGCACATATAGGCTATATGTGCGCCTTAAATTATATAAACCCAATAAACTCTGAAAAGGAGAGTTGAAAAATGCTTCATGTTGTTGAAAAAACCCTAAAAGTTAAAGGATTAACCGAGCCCAAGAACATCGTTGGTATCGCCGATGTCCATCTAACCCTTCGCGATGAGCGCGACGATGATGAATATAGCCAGAAGCTCCAAAAGGAACGTTCTTATATGTTCCCGAATGCTTCTCGTTGCTTCGAGGAAATCCGTGAATATGTTAAAAAGACCCAACCCGATGCAGTTATGGGTTGCGGCGATATAATCGACTTCCCCTCGGCCGCAAACCTTGACCTTATTGATGAATTCTTTAATAAGGAATGTAAGGAATATGTTTATGCCTTGGGAAATCATGACTGGAACTACCCCCGAACCTATAACCAGATTTATAACTGGCTCGATAATGTTCCTAAATTCAAGGTTATAAAGAATGATAATCCGTATGTTCAGGTTGCCGATTTAGGCGAGGTTTTATTGGTTGCCATCGATAACCAGGCCGATAGAGTTTTCCCCGAAACCGTAAAGCAGTTTAAAGAGGTTGTAAAGCTCGGCAAGCCTATGGTTATTTGTATGCACCTTCCTGCATATTCTCCCGCAATCGGCGAGCATATTATGCATGATGAGCGCCCCGAGAAGCACCTTCTCCTTATGATGGGTGTTCCGGATGAACTTGAAGAGCTTGTTGGCCATTGCAAGAGCTGCCTCAATAATGATGCAACCCGCGAGATGATGCAGATTCTTCGTGACCCCGCAACTCCGA
The DNA here is from genome assembly GCA_015065875.1 of Oscillospiraceae bacterium. GTDB lineage: Bacteria > Bacillota > Clostridia > Oscillospirales > Acutalibacteraceae > SIG589. The sequence continues at coordinate 10,348 of SVPK01000032.1, read as the reverse complement.
TTGTTGCAATGCTTTCGGGCCATGTTCACTTTGAATTTAAACCGCATGACTTCATTGCCGAGGAGGAGTTTGCTCCCGGAAAGTGGCAGTTCGGTCTGCGCCTTTCGGCTCCGCAGTTAACCCCCGAAGCAGTTGTTCTCCTGCTCCATCTTGTTCCCGAAGTATAAAAAGATTTGCACCGTGCAGTAATCCCTGTGCGGTGCTTTTTTTATGCCCTCTTTCATAAACTTTTAGCGAAAGGGGATAAACTTTTATGCCGATTATTTATTTAAGTCCGTCAACCCAAGAATTCAACCAATATGTAGACGGCTCGGGGAGCGAAGAATACTATATGAATTTGGTTACCGATGCGATGATACCTTATCTTAACGCAAGCGGCATAGCCTTTGTTCGCAATACCCCCGAAATGACCGCCGCAAGCTCAATAGCGCAGTCGAATTCGGGTAATTACGACCTTCATCTGGCCCTTCATTCAAACGCGAGCGCACCGCAAAATGCAGGGCAAAACAGGGGAGTGGAGGTCTATTTTTATCCGCGTAGCCAAAATGGGCGAAGGGCCGCCGAAATCATAGCCAATAATCTAAAACTGATATATCCCGACCCGCTTGATGTTCGCGTTGTTCCAACAACCTCGCTTGGTGAGGTTGCGCGAACCCGCGCGCCATCGGTTCTTATCGAATATGCGTTTCATGATAACTATGCCGACGCCGCATGGATAAAAAACAATATAGATTTAATCGCGAGATATACAGTTTTAGCGCTTGCCGAATATTTTGGCATTCCCTTTAATATGCCGCAAACCGAAAAAACGGGCATTGTCAGAACCCCAAACGGCGGCTCGGTTAACATCCGAGTCGACCCCGATATCTATTCGCAGGTGATAGGCAGTGCGCCCAACGGCGCCACCGTTACCATCTATGCCGAGGTCCCCGATTGGTTCGTTGTTCGTTATGGAGATATCGAAGGCTATATGAGTAAGCAGTATATCCAAACGCAGTAGAAAAATGCCAAGCCGAAAATATCGGTTTGGCATTATTTTATACTTGAAGATACATATCTTTTGAGTTATAATAAATTGAATATATATGTTTATATGTTTTGATTATATTATTAATAGGGGAATGAATTTTGGAATTGCAAAAAAATCTCTCCTCGCAGATGGACGAGCAGTTAGTTTATGCCGCCCGAGTAGCCGAAATGGTAAAGGCGAATTATTCGCTTCAGCCAAAGGCCTGCGTTGAAACCTATGGCTGTCAACAAAACGTGAGCGACAGCGAGCATATAAAGGGACTTCTGCTTAAAATGGGCTATGAGCTTACCGAGTCGACCGATGATGCCGATTTTGTCCTTTTTAATACCTGTGCCGTCCGTGAGCACGCCGAGGCTAGGGTATATGGCAATCTGGGCGCCTTAAAGCATCTTAAACGTCGTCGTCCCGGAATGATAATAGCCATATGCGGTTGTATGGTTCAGCAACAGTCGGTGGCCGACCGCATTAAAAAGAGCTATCCTTATGTTGATATCCTGTTTGGAACCCATGTTTCTCATCGCCTGCCCGAGTTTGTTTATGAACTGCTTATGGGCAAAAAGCGAGTATTTAATATCTCAACCGAAAACCGCGATATTGTTGAAGGCGGTCCCGTTAGCCGCGATGGCTCGCTTAAGGGATGGTTGCCGATTATGTATGGCTGCAACAATTTCTGTACATACTGCATTGTGCCGTATGTTCGCGGACGAGAGCGCTCCCGAGCCCCCGAGGAAATCATTCGCGAGGCTAAAGAGATGGTCGCGATGGGCTTTAAGGAAATAACCCTTTTAGGTCAAAATGTTAATTCCTATGGCAAGGGCGAAGCCCATGGCATTAATTTTGCAAAGCTTATCCGTATGATAAACGATATCGAGGGCGATTTTAAGATTCGATTTATGACCTCGCATCCCAAGGATTGCACCGAGGAACTGCTCGATACAATGGCCGAATGCCAAAAGGTTTGCCATCAACTCCATTTGCCTATGCAAAGCGGAAGCGATAGAATACTTAAACTTATGAATCGCCATTATGATATCGAGAGATATCTCTATCTTATTGATTATGCCCGTAAGAAAATGCCCGATATCGTTTTAACCAGTGATATAATAGTTGGCTTCCCGGGCGAAACCTATGAGGATTTTTGCGAAACCTTAAAGGTTATAAAAAGGGTTAAATTTACCTCTCTGTTTACCTTTATATATTCCCCCCGAGAGGGAACCCCTGCCGCCGTTATGGACGACCCCGTATCGCGCGAGGAAAAGGGAAAATGGTTTTCAGAGCTTTTAAAAACGCAGGAGGCAATATCCCGCGAAGGCTATGCTAATATGGTAGGCAAAACCTATCGTGTTCTCTGCGATGGTCAGGGAAGAACCCCCGGCAGTATGTCGGGCAGAACCGATGGAAATGTTGTTATCGAATTTGCGGCCGAGCCCGATGCGATAGGAAAACATTTTAATGTTGAAGTAAAAGAGTTAACAAACGTGCTTAACGGCGCGATAACAGATTAAGGAGAAATGAAAAATGAACGCAGTTGAAATTGCAAGACAGTTAGGTGCAGCCCTTCAGGCTGACGAAAGATATGCAGCCTATGTTGCTGCAAAATCGGCCAACGATGCCGATGAAAAGCTTCAAACCCAGATTGGCGAGTTTAACATCCTTCGTATGTCGCTTGAGCGCGAGCTTTCGAGCGAGGAAAAGAATGATGAGCGCGTTCGCGAGTATAACGAAAAGCTTCGCAACCTCTATGGTGAGATTATGAAGAGCGAAACCATGACCCGCTATAACGAGGCAAAAACAGCCCTCGATGAGCTCGTTAACGATGTTAATATGATAATCAGCATGTCGCTCGAAGGAGCCGACCCCGCAACCTGCGACCCGCACGCAGCAGGCTGCACCGGAAGCTGTGCTACCTGCGGCGGATGCCACTAATTTTTAAATTTTAGGGGAGTGTAGATTTTGGGTCAGTTATCTCCGATGATGCGGCAGTATCTCGATATAAAAGAGAAGAATAAAGACTGTATTCTGTTTTTCCGCTTGGGCGATTTCTATGAAATGTTTTTCGATGATGCAAAGCTTGTATCCGAGGAACTTGAAATTGTCTTAACGGGAAGAGATTGCGGTCAGGAGGAGCGCGCCCCAATGTGCGGAGTTCCTTATCATAGCTGCGAATCCTATATTGCCCGATTGGTTGAAAAGGGATATAAAATTGCCATATGTGAGCAGGTTGAGGACCCCGCAACCGCAAAGGGTCTTGTAAAGCGCGATATCGTAAGGGTTATAACCCCCGGAACCGTAACCGAGGAAAGTATGCTCGATGAATCAAAGAATAACTATCTTTGTGCCGTCTGCTTTAGCGATACCTCGGCGGGACTATGCTTTACCGATGTTTCAACCGGCCTTATGAACGTAACCGAACTTTCGGGAGATAACCTTGAGGCTCGCGTATGCGATGAAATCGGTCGTTTTTCTCCCAAAGAAATTCTATCGGTCGGCAATCTCGAAACCCATCCTATCCTCCGCGAATATACTACCGAGCGCATAGGCGCTATGTATTCTCCGCTCTCGGCCGAGGATTTTGCAACCGAGCATTGCGAAAACCTTATATGCGAGCATTTCAAGGTGAATAGCAGTGAAAGTCTGGGGCTTTCAAAAGCCTCTCCCGCCGTATTGGTAACGGGAGCAACCCTCGGATATCTCTATCGAACCAGATTTAGCCATGTCTCGGCCATAACAAAGCTGAATTTCTATTCCCAGTCGCAGTATATGAAGCTTGATGTTTCGGCTATAAGAAATCTTGAGCTTTTTGAAACCATGCGCGGAAAGTCTAAAAAAGGCTCTCTGCTCGGTGTTCTCGATAAAACCAAAACCGCAATGGGCAAACGCCTTATCCGCGGTTGGCTTGAGCAACCCCTGCTTAATGTTGCCGAGATAACAGGTCGCCATAATGCCGTTGATGAGCTTGTTTCTAACTTCCTTATGCTCGGTGAGCTAACCGAGTATTTAACCGGAATTAAGGATATGGAGCGCCTTATGTCGCGCATCGTTTATGGAACCGCGAGCGGTAAAGAGCTTTTGGGCCTAGCCGAAGCCGCGGCCCATTTTCCCGCGATAAAAGAGGTTCTTTCCTCGGCAAACAGTCGTCTGCTTCGCGATATTAACAGCCGCCTCGATACCCTTGAGGATATAAAGGCGCTTATTGATGAATCCATAAACCCCGAGGCTCCCGCAATCGTTCGCGAGGGCGGCATCATTAAGGAAGGCTATAATTCCGAGGTTGATGAGTTGCGCCTTATTATCGAAAACGGCGCAGAATACATATCTGCAATCGAATCCCGTGAGCGCGAGCGAACGGGTATAAAGAACCTTCGAGTTCGCTATAATAAGGTTTTCGGCTATTATATCGAGGTATCCAATTCTTATCTCGACCGTGTTCCCGAGGATTATGTTCGCCGCCAAACCTTAACCAATGGTGAGCGCTTTATAACTGATGAGCTTAAAACCCTTGAGGGCAAAATTTTAGGCGCTAAGGACCGCGTTAAAACCCTTGAGTTTAATATCTTTGATGAGATAAGAAAAACCGTAGCGGCCGAGCTTTTGCGTGTTCAAACGACCGCATCAGCCGTTGCTGCGCTTGATGTTCTTTGCTCCTTCTCGAATGTTGCAAACGCAAATTCCTATTGTTGTCCCAAAATCAATACCGATGGAGTCCTTTCCATAACGGGGGGACGTCATCCCGTTGTTGAACAGGTTATAAAAACCCCCTTTGTATCTAATGATACCCTGCTTGATTGCGGAGATAACCGTTGCGCCCTTATAACAGGACCCAATATGGCGGGTAAATCAACCTATATGCGCCAGGTTGCAATCATAACCCTTATGGCCCAAATAGGAAGCTTTGTTCCCGCGCAGATGGCCAATATCGGCATAGTTGATGCAATCTTTACCCGTGTTGGCGCATCTGATGACCTTTCTATGGGTCAGTCAACCTTTATGGTTGAGATGAGCGAGGTTGCATATATACTCAAAAACGCAACCCGTAAGAGCCTTATAATTTTCGATGAAATCGGTCGCGGAACCGCTACCTTTGATGGTATGTCGATTGCGAGAGCGGTTCTCGAATATGTTGCCGATACCCGTCGTATTGGTGCAAAAACATTGTTCGCAACCCATTATCACGAGCTTATTCAACTCGAAAATGAGATAAAGGGAATCAAAAACTATAATATCGCCGTTAAAAAACGCGGCGACGATATAACCTTCCTGCGCCGTATAGTTCGCGGTGGCGCCGATGATAGCTATGGTATCGAGGTTGCCGCCCTTTCGGGAATCCCCGAGCGGGTTATAACCCGCGCAAAGGCGGTTTTGGGAGAAATAATTAATAACGGAGTAACCGTTTCTCGCGAGAACATAAAAGAGGATGCCTTCTTGCCGCTCGAAATGCAGTCGGCAGGGGAGATACTCCGTGACCTTAAGGCGGTCGATGTAAATACCCTTACTCCTATTGAATGTATGAGTATGTTGCATGATTTGGCCGATAAAGCAAAAAGACTTTAATTAAAAGTGAGGTGCAAAAATGGCAAAGATAAATGTGTTGCCCCGTCAGGTGGCCGAGCTTATCGCCGCAGGCGAGGTTGTTGAACGCCCTGCCTCGGTTATAAAAGAGCTTGTCGAGAATTCAATCGATGCGGGCGCAACCGCAATAACCGTTGAAATTCAGCGCGGCGGCGTAACCTATATGCGAGTAACAGATAACGGTTGCGGAATCGCGGCCGACGAGGTAAAAACTGCCTTTTTGCGCCATGCAACAAGCAAACTAAAAACCGAAAACGATTTAAATTCTATCGGAACTTTAGGCTTTCGTGGTGAGGCGCTTGCCGCAGTATCCTCCGTTGCCCGCGTTGAAATACTTACCGCAACCGAGGATTCAATAAGCGGAATCCGCTATGCGATAAGCGGTGGGGTAGAGGATGATTTCTCAGAGGTCGGTTGCCCAAAGGGAACAACCATTATAGTTCGCGATATATTCTTTAATACCCCCGCAAGAATGAAATTTTTAAAAACCGATGTTGCCGAATCCAATGCGGTTGCCCAAATAATCGACCGTATTGCCCTGTCGCACCCGGAAATCGCCTTTAAATTCATTCGCGACGGTAAACGAACCCTAACCACAAACGGGGATGGAAAGCTCTCCTCGGCCATTTATGCCGTTTTGGGACGTGACTTCTATTCGGGGCTTATCCCTGCCGAAAACAGTCAGGATGGTGTTGGTGTTTCGGGCTATGTTTGTAAACCCGTTTATTGTCGACCCAACCGCAACGGTCAGTATTTTTTCTTAAATGGCCGTTTAGTTAAATCCGGAACCGCTATGGCCGCCCTCGAGCAGGCCTATAAAAACAGCGCAATGGTGGGCAAGTTCCCTTATTGCGTGCTTAATATAACCGTTCCGTTTGAGGCGGTTGACGTTAATGTTCATCCCGCTAAAACCGAGGTTCGTTTTACCGATGAAAAAAGGGTGTTCAGCGCTATTTATTATGCCGTTAAAAATGCCCTTATGCAGGGAGATTCTCGCCCCGAAATGCGTATCGATGTTCAAAAAAACCGTCGCTTCGAGCATATGTCGGTCGAGCAGTTCCGCCAAACCGCCATCAGCGAGGCATCCCGCCCTGCGCCGAAGGCGGCCGCTCCTATCCCCAAAAGCGAGCCGAAGGTTAGCCCTTTCGTTCAAAATGAACACCGTGTATTTAAAACCGAGGTCTCGGTTCCCGAAAGTAAGCCCTTAAGGCTTTCGGATTCGGGGGTTGAGGTTTATTCCGCTATGCTAAAAAATACCCCTGTTGAGGCAAAGCCCCAAAAAGCAGAGCCAAAACCTATCGCTCCCGAACCTCAAAAGGTAATCGAGCCCGAACTCCCAAAAACAGAAAAAACAGAAGCCCCTGTCCGCGATGTTAAATATATCGGCGAGGTCTTCTCAACATATGTAGTAGCTCAAATGGAGGATGCTGTTTATCTTATCGATAAGCATGCCGCACATGAGCGCATAATATTTGAAAAACTAAAGGCATCGGCTAAACCGGAGCAACAGCTTTTGCTCTCCTCGGTCGCCGTAACGCTAACAGGCGATGAGCATACCGCCATTGTCGAAAATATACCGCTCCTCCAGAAATTCGGCTTTGAGGTTGAGGATTTTGGAGCAGGCAGTGTGCTTGTAACTGCGGTGCCGTCTGTTTTGTCCGATACCGATATTAAATCCGTAATATCCGAAATTGCACAAAGCATTAATAATACAGGCGCGGTCTCGGTTGAGCGACTTGATGATATTTATCATATCGTTGCTTGCCGCAGCGCAGTAAAGGCGGGTAATCTTTCAACCGCCTATGATTTGTCAGAACTTGCAAAAAGGGTTCTCTCATCCGATGATATTATGTATTGTCCGCATGGCCGACCCGTTGCAATGAAACTAACCCGTCGCGAAATAGAAAAACAGTTTGGCAGGATACAGTAATGGATAACGAGAAAAAGATTCCTCTTATAGCCGTCGTAGGTCCTACCGCTTCGGGAAAAACCTCGTTGGGAATAGGTCTTGCCAAAAGCCTAAACGGTGAGATTGTTTCGGCCGATTCCATGCAGATATATAAGGATATGCCTATAGCTGCCGCCGTTCCGAGTATAGAGGAGCGCGAGGGAATAGAGCATCATCTGATGGAGTTTTTAGAAGCCGGAAGTGAGTTCTCTGTCGCAGATTATGTAAACTTGGCGAAAGAGAAAATTTTCGATATTTATAGCCGTGGAAAGTTGCCTATTTTGGTTGGCGGAACAGGACTTTATGTAAACTCGCTTATCGATAATATAACCTTTGTCGAAGAAAAAAAGGATGAAGCCTTGCGCCGCGAAATCGAAAAACAGTTTGATGAACTCGGCCCTAGCGGAATGCTTCGTCGGTTATCGGAGTTTGACCCCGATTCCGCCGCCCGACTTCATGAAAACGACCGCCGAAGAATAGTCAGAGCCTTTGAGGTTTATCTCCAAACGGGGAAGACCGCAACCGCCCTCAACGCCGAATCAAAAGCCGAGCCTTCCCCCTTTAATACCGTTTTAATCGGCATAGCCTATAAGGATAGGGCAACCCTCTATGAGCGCATAAATCGTCGAGTTGATATTATGCTCGAAAATGGTCTGCTCGAGGAGGCGAAAAAATATTCCGGTAGCGAATGTAAGGGCTCGGGACAGGCGATAGGTCATAAAGAATTTGCCCCCTATTTTGCGGGCGAAACATCGCTTTTTGATGCAACCGAAAAACTAAAACGCGAAACCCGTCGCTATGCAAAGCGCCAGTATACCTGGTTTTGTCGCGATGAACGAATAAATTGGATTTATGCCGATTGCGAGGAGGATATCCTCTCGGCGGCGCTAAAAATCATAAAGGAGGGACATATACTTGAAGGATAAAAAGACCCGTATAAGCGGTTCAAAAATAGTAACCTTGTTGCTTGTTGCGGTTTTCCTTGTTTATTTCATCCATCAGATGATATCAATATTTATGCCCCTAACAACAGGAACTGCCGTTTATTATGAAGCCTTTGACGGTATTAATACTACAGGAACCATCGTTCGCAACGAAACATTGCTTGCCTCGGATGCACAGGGGGTTAAGTATTTCGTTGTAGGAGATGGCGAAAAGGTTTCAAAGGACGGTGTTATTGCCGACATCTATGAAACCCAGGAACAGGCCCAAAAGCGAACCGACCTTAAGAATCTCGAAAAACAGATTGAATCAATAAGTGAGGTTCAGGCCTATAACAATACCTCCGCTATCGACCTCGATTTATTAAACGGTAAGATAGATGAGGCTCTGCTCTCGTTAATGACAAGCTGTCGAAACGGCGTTTATACCGATAGTGAGGTAAAAACGCAGGAGCTTTTAAAACTGCTTAACCGAAAGAAAATTGCGATAGGCGAGGAGGCCGATTTTTCGGCCGCGCTAGCATCGCTTAAGAGCAGCTATGAATCGCTGAAGGCTTCGGCTCCGGTCGCAAAAAACAGTATAAAATCAACCCTTTCGGGATATTTCGTTTCAACCGCAGATGGTTATGAAGAAGTCTTAACGGCGCAAAACATTCTATCGTTAACTCCCGAAAAAATGGCGGCCTTGGAGCCCGGTGAGGTTTCGCAACATATAGTAGGAAAAATTGTTTCGGATTATACCTGGTATGTCGCTTGCACAGTGCCGCTTGAGAAATCTGCGGCCTTCAAGGTAGGGGATACCGTTAAACTGCGAACAACCCTAAAATCGGCTACCGAAATAACCTCAACCGTTGCCGCCATAAATCTTGGCAGTGATAGCGATGCGCTTATGGTTTTCGCATGCCAAAATATGAATGGTGACCTTGCAACCGTCAGAACCCTGCCGCTTACCATAGTAACCGGCGAATACGAAGGCCTGCGCGTAAGCAATCAGGCAGTAAGAGTTGTTGGCGGAAAAACAGGAGTTTATGTTATATCGGGTATGCAGGCAAAGTTTGTTGAGATAGAAATAATCAGAACGGTTGGAGAGTTTACCCTCTGTAAGCCGAATGAGGATTCATCGGCAAGCGGCCTGCGGCTTTATGATGAGGTTATAGAGAAGGGAAGGAATATTTATGATGGAAAAATCATTCGATGAAAACTTCAACCTTAACTATTCCGAAATAAAGGAAAAAATTGCCGCGGCGGCAGAAAAGAGCGGTCGAAAGGCCGAGGAAATAATCCTTCTCGCCGCAACCAAAACCGTATCGGCGGAACGAATTAATTATGCCATATCGCAGGGTATTGATTATATCGGTGAAAATCGAGTTCAAGAGCTGCTTTCAAAGGATGATTTAGTTAACCCTGCGGCACATCGTCATTTCATCGGTCACCTTCAAACCAATAAGGTTAAGGATATAGTTGACCGTGTTGAAATGATTGAATCGGTCGATTCATATCGCCTGGCCGAAAAAATAGGCGCCGAATGCAAAAAGCGCGGTAAAACAATGGATGTTCTGCTCGAAATTAACATAGGAAACGAGGAGAGCAAATCGGGATTTACCCCCGATGGCATATATGAGGTTATCGATGATATTCTTGCCATCGAGGGCATAAAAGTTCGCGGAATTATGTCGATTCCCCCGGTTTTTACCGAAAAAGAGGTTGGGCGTGAATTTTTTACCCGTCTTTACCATATTTTTGTTGACATATCGACTAAAAAATTAGATAATAGTAATAGATTATATCTGTCAATGGGAATGTCGTCGGATTATGACCTTGCAATCGAATGCGGAGCCAACCTTGTCCGCATAGGAACAA
>SVPK01000031.1 GCA_015065875.1 Oscillospiraceae bacterium | reverse complement strand
GTGAGCAGAAAACCCAGGAGCAGCGAATATCCCATTCGGGACTTTTGCCGTATTGCAAAGGCGTTTTCGTCTCGGAGACAACGGGCTATCAAAAACCGCATATCGGATATTTTAATTATGTTTTTGAACATATAGCCGAAAAGGATAAGCGAAAAATACTTATGATAGGCGATTCCCCTTCGGCCGATATAGCGGGAGGCAAAGCGGCAGGGCTTGATACCTGTTTTGTAAATCTCTATGGCAAAAAATGCGATATCACACCTACATATGAGATAACCAAGCTCGAAGATTTTTATAAATGCTTATAAGCTACCACCCCCTCGTTGAATAGGCTAATCTATAAAAAACAACCCCGCGGGACAAAAGTCCTGCGGGGTTTTGCGCCCTCCTTGCCTAAAGGAGGGGGAACATCGGAGATGATGGAAGGATATAAAAAAGGAAGACCAAGTTGGTCTTCCTTTTGATTTTTAAAAATATTATTTGCCTGCGTGCTTTGCAACGATTTTGTTCATCTCGTCCATCTTCTTTTCCATATCGGCAACAAGCTTAAACTGTGTGCGGCAACGGTCAAGATTATGGCCTTCGCGATGAATCTTGAAATATTTATCGCCATCGATATGGTCGGCGAGGAAGCGCATTCCGCATTCAAGGGTTAAAATCTTTGCCGAGAAGGCAAGCATCTTAATCTCGTTATCTGTAAGACTGCGGCACTCGGAGAGGAAGCCTTTGGTAAACTCCTCGAAAAGACCAAGGTCACATTCGATTTTAGATAGGTCCTTTTCGTCCTCAGCTCCGGTGCTTGCGCCAAAGCGGATGCTATCGCCAAAGTCATAGAGAGAGAGTCCCGGCATAACGGTATCAAGGTCGATAACTGCAACAGGCTCCTTGGTAACGGGGTCGAGCAAAACATTATTAAGCTTGGTATCATTATGGGTAACACGAAGCGGAAGCTCGCCTGCGGCCAGCATATCAACGAGAACAGCACAGTCCTCTTTGCGAGCGCGGGCAAATTCAATTTCCGCTTTAACCTCATCTGCTCTGCCCGACTGATTGGCGGCAATAGCCTTCTCAAGGTTTTCATAGCGCTGCTTGGTATTATGGAAGCCTTCGATTACCTCGCAAAGACTATCTGCGGGGAAATCGGCCAGCATCTGCTGGAAGCGACCGAAAGCACAACCTGCGTTATAGAAATCGCGGGGCTCCTCGGCATTCTGAAGAGTAAGCGCGTTATCAATAAAGATAAACATTCTCCAGAAACCGTTTTTCTCCTCGATATACCATTCGTCGTTTAAAAGCTTTATGGGGGTTAGGCATTCGCGGTTAGCATTGCGACCCTCCGCCTTGGTCTTCTGGCGAAGGAAGGTTGTAACCGAAACGATATTATTCATAAGGCCCTCAACGTTGGGGAAAACCTTATTATTGATTCGCTGAAGAATATATTTGTAACCGTTATCGCAGGTTACAAGATATGTATCGTTGATATGTCCGCAGCCGTAGGGATCGCAGGAAACAGGGGTTCCAACGATTTTAAAAAGCGGAACAACATCGATTGCATTTAACATAAGTATTTATCCTCCGTAATTCAAAAAAACTATAAAGGTTCTGCCGGTGAGCGCAACACTCATACCGGTAATTTTATGCTTACTGTTCAAGTTTACAACATTTTTACAATTTTGTAAAGCATATTTTTCTGCAAGGATAGTTGCAGTAGTGCCGGACGAGGGGTCATACGACAGATAAAACTCGCAATATTCCGCTTTTTTATCGGCCGCGGCCTTCATAACCGAGCATATAATATTTTTTGATGTTTCTGCATTTTCCGTTAGTGTGCAGCCCGCTTGGTTGGGGTAATGATATTTTGTTGAGTTGCAACTTGGCAGAGAAAAATTGTAGCTCGGAACAGTTCCGCTGCCGAAATCTCCCGTAGAGAGGGCATAAAAATCGGGGTCGACGATGTGGGTTTTGCTGATTAGCAAATCGGTTATGTTAAAATAGCGGTGTGTAACAAGGCGATTATGGTCGTCATCGTCCCATGTTACATCGAGGTTATACCATTCACCGCCGATTTTAATCATATTCCACATATGGTTTTCGCCGCGCTCGGCAGAGGTTCCGCAAACCAATGTGCAGGGGATAGAGAATTCATTACATAGCAACTGCATTGCTCGGGCATAGCCCTCACAAAGCGCCTGCCCCTCAACCAAAGCGCCATACGCGGTATAGGACATTTCATTAGCTCCGGTATCCATATATGTGACCTTACTGCAAAGATAATCATGCAGTATAAGCTCGATTTCATAATCCGAAGCACCTGCGGGAACGAGTCTTTTTATTTCGGCTACCTTTCTTTTTAGCGCCGCCTCCATACTTTGCTTTTGGGCTTTGGTGCAAAGGAAGGAAACACTGCTTTGGTCGCTTTCATAATCAATAGCGATATAGTAGTTATCGCCTTCGATTTTGTTTATGTAGGAATAGGGTATCCAAAAATATTCGGGATGGTCGGTTCTAACCGCCGAGAAGGCGAGCGAAATATCGCGAACCGAGGTTTTGCCGAGCGAAATCATTCCGCTCTTCATATTTAAAGCGGCATCATTTATTTTTTCATATATCCGCTTCTGTTCATCATTAAGGTTTTCGTAATAATGATAGGTTCGGCCCGCCTGCGGATTGAAGGAAGGAACATTAGTTGAAGAGGTATTGCTACTTGATGGGTTGCTTGAGGAGGCTCCGCCCTGTTCCGAAGAGGTCGAAGGCATAGCGGAAGAAGCCCCCGGCTTTTTAGAGGAGGTATCGGGCGCGATATTCGAGGAGGGTTCCGAGATGGTGGGAATATCGGCGCCGGTTTCTATTGAATTTTCGCCGTTTTTGCGGCAGCCGCAAAGAAGCAGGCATATTACCGCGAAAATACAAAGCAGTTTCTTCAATTTCTTCATCCTATCGTAACGGTAATGTTTTCGCAAAGGCTCTGCAAAATCGGAAAATACTCGCAAAAATCGATATAGGATATATCCGTTTCGCAGGTTGCAAAAATAAAATTAAAATCAGTTTGGTCGAGGTTTGTCGAAAGCAGTGATGCCATAACCTCACGGGCAATCTCGCGGCGCATTTCGGGAGTTGCGGCGAGCTCTAAAACTCTACTGCCGAACAGGCGCTGTGATGAATTTTGCCCTATATAGTTATTATTACTTTCATTATAACCTGTTTGCGAATTAATTACAATACCCCCAACCCTTCCAATTATATCAATTTCGGTCTTTTTTCGGTATTTAACGTATCGCGAGTAGTTTTCTTCATAGCCCCGAGCATCATAAAGACTATCAAACAACACCATGGTTATTTGCTCCTTTTCGGGATAAACCGTTACGGCGCAGTATTGGTTGAGCTCCTCGCAGGATAAGAGAACAGAAAAATCGTTAGCCGAATCGCCATAAGGGACGCTCTCGGCCGAGCCCTTTGCGGCTTTATTTTCGGTTCCGAGCATTAAAAAGGCAATCGACATATATAAAGCAAAGCAAAAACAGAACGACCCAAAGCCCCATAAAAATTTTTTTAATTTTGAAAACTTTTTCATAAGATTCGCCTCCCGAATTAGTATTGACCGTATTTTTACATTCAAAACAATCAAATATTTTCTTGTATATATAGTTTTAATGTGTTAAAATGTATTTGTATAATTATATTTAGGAGAAGTTCCCATGGAAAATACCCAAAAGAAAACAGTATTGAGTTGTATTCAACCGTCGGGCGCATTAACGCTCGGCAATTATCTCGGCGCGCTTAAAAACTGGGTCCAAATGCAGGATGAGTTTGATTGCACCTATGCGGTTGCCGACCTTCATGCCATAACCGTTCGTCAGGAGCCCTCAAAGTTCCGCGCCCAAATAAATTCTACCTGTGCGTTGCTTCTCGCTCTGGGAATCGACCCCGAAAAGAGCACTCTTTTTGTTCAGTCGCAGGTTCCTTCGCATACTCAACTGGCCTGGGTTCTCTCTTGTTATACCCAGTTTGGCGAGCTTTCGCGTATGACCCAGTTTAAGGATAAATCCGCAAAGCATGCCGATAATGTTAACCTCGGCCTTTTTGCATATCCAACCCTTATGGCCGCCGATATTCTGCTTTATAAGCCCGATTTCGTTCCCGTAGGAGCCGACCAAAAGCAGCATCTTGAAATCGCCCGCGATATTGCCATTCGTTTTAATAATATTTATGGCGATGTATTCAAGGTTCCCGAGCCCTATATCCCCAAGGTTGGAGCCCGCGTTATGTCGCTTCAGGACCCGCAGAAAAAGATGTCGAAATCGGATGAAAATGCAAATGCTTGGGTTGCTATTTTGGATAAGCCCGAGGATATTATGCGAAAATTCCGCCGCGCGGTTACCGATTCCGAGGCAAAGGTTTGCGTCGGCGAGGGTCGCGATGGAATAAACAATCTTATAGGAATCTATAGCGCCGTAACCGGTAAGAGCGCCGATGCCATTGCCGCAGAATTCGAGGGCAAGGGCTATGGCGATTTCAAAACCGCAGTAGGCGAGGCCGTTATCGAGGAGCTTCGCCCCATTCGCGAGCGCTATGAGCAGATAATTGCCGATAAGGCATATCTTGAAGAGGTTTATAAGAAGGGAGCAGAGCGAGCTGCTCGCGTTGCCTTCTCAACAACCCGAAAAGCTATGAAAAAGGTAGGCTTTGTTATTTAATGTTGCCGGTAGGAAACGAAAAAATTGCCGCAAGAGTAATGGCTTTTTCATGTGGCAAAATGCCGCATGCAATAATGCTTGAGGGTGAACGCGGAACAGGTCGTCATACCCTGGCGCGTCATATCGCGAGTATCGCCGTTTGCGAGAGCGAAAAGGCTCCATGCGGAGAGTGTCGAGGGTGTCATTTATGCGAGGTTGGCTCCCATCCCGATATAATAACCGTTTCGCCCGAATCAAAACAGCTGACGGTTGATAAAATCAGGTCGGTTCGCCAAAATGCTTATCTGAAGCCAACCCTTTGCGACCGAAAGGTTTATATAATCGAGCAGGCCGATACAATGAACAATTCGGCTCAAAATGCCTTTTTAAAGGTTTTAGAGGAGCCGCCTGCAGGAGTAGTTTTCATACTCTTGGTAGGCTCGGCCGATAATATGCTCGAAACCGTTCGTTCCCGTTGCATAACCCTGTCGCTTACCGCGCCCGCCAAGACTGCGGCGGCAGAATATCTCGCGGGGGCAACAAATTATTCCCATGCCGAGATTGATAAAGCGCTTGAAGCCTCAAAAAATAATATAGGTTTGGCAATAGAACTGCTAGAGGGTAAAAAAGAAAACGGTTATGTAGAGCTTGCGCGCGAGTTATTGCTCGATATTAACCATAGCTCAACCTATGAGATGCTATCCAAGCTTAAGCCCTACGAGAAGGACCGTGTTGCGGCCTGCGCTATTTTAGATGAGCTCTCGTTTAGAATTTCTGCGCTGTTGCGCGAGGGTTGTTATACCCATATAAAAGAGGGACTCGCCAGAGCCCAACTCATAAAAGCATATGATGCAGTTATAAAATTAAAGCAGAGCGCAGAGAGCAATGTTAATATAATGCTCCTGTTTTCCAATCTCTGCAGTATCCTAAAATCTCTCTAAAGGAGGATAATATGACCGAAGTAATCGGAGTAAAATTCAAATCCGAGGGCAGGGTATATTTTTTCGACCCTGACGGTAATCAACTTTCGGTTGGCGATTATGTTATTGTTGAAACCGCCCGCGGAACCGAATGCGGAACGGTTGCCGAAAGCAATAAGCTTGTATCGGATAGTAAAATTATAAAACCGCTTAAAAAAATGGTTCGCAAGGCCAATGATTCGGATGTTGCGCGCCTTAAAGAAAATAAAGAAAAAGAAAAACAGGCATTCGCGGCCTGCGAGAAAATGATTGTATCGCATGGGCTTGATATGAAGCTCGTTGATGTTGAATATTCCTTTGACGGCAGTAAGATTCTGTTTTACTTTACCGCCGATGGCCGAGTTGATTTCCGTGACCTCGTTAAGGACCTCGCCTCAAGTTTTCATACCCGAATCGAGCTTCGTCAGATAGGTGTTCGCGATGAGGCGAAGATGCTTGGCGGTCTTGGAATTTGCGGTCAGCCCTTTTGTTGCGCCCGTTTTTTAGATGATTTCCAGCCCGTTTCGATAAAAATGGCCAAGGAGCAGGGTCTTTCGCTCAACCCAACCAAAATTTCGGGTAGCTGTGGCCGACTTATGTGTTGCCTTAAATATGAGCAGGATGCTTATGAGTATCTCTGGTCGTTTACCCCTCGTGTAGGTTGGTCGGTAAAAACGCCCTCGGGCGATGGAGTTGTTATGGATTCCAATCCCATAACAGGAGCGCTTTTGGTTCGCCTTAACGATAGCGAAGCCGCCCCGATAAAGGTTATGCGTGATGAGGTTCGGGTAATTCGCAAATCCAAGCAACCTAAAGTAGAAGAAGCTCCTGTCGAAATTGAGGAATAAAATACTTGCAATTTAACAACAGAGTTGTTACAATAAAAACATAAACTATGGGAGGTGTTCTTTAATGGCATACAAAATTTCTGACGATTGCATCAGCTGCGGCGCTTGTGCTGCTGCTTGCCCGACCGAGGCTATTTCCGAGGGTGATGGCAAGTTTGTAATTGATGCTGATAAGTGCGTTGACTGTGGTTCTTGCGCAGCCGGCTGCCCTGTTGAGGCTATCTCTGCAGAGTAATAAAAGAACATAAAAAAGGGTGGGATTTTGCCCACCCTTTTTTCTTGAAAACCAAAACATAAGGAGATTTTTATAATGGAAAAGACAGTTTTAGTTGAAATATCTGCTCGTCATCTTCATGTTAGCAAAGAGCATCTTGCCATCCTTTTCGGCGAGGGTCATGCTCTTACCCCTAAAAAGGACCTTTCCCAGCCCGGCCAGTTCGCCTGCGCCGAAAAGGTTCAGATTGTTGGCCCCAAGGGAACCTTAAATGCTTCCATTTTGGGACCCGAGCGTCCTGAAACACAGGTTGAGATATCGCTTACCGATGCCAGAACCATCGGCGTTACCGCTCCTATCCGCGAGTCGGGTGATGTTAAGGGAAGCGGCGCCTGCAAGCTTGTAGGCCCCTGTGGCGAGGTTGAGCTTGAGTGCGGTGTTATTGCTGCAAAGCGTCATATCCATATGACCCCCGAGGATGCCGAGAAATATGCTCTTTCGGACAACCAGAACGTTAAGGTTTCGGTTAAAACCGATGGCAGAAGCCTTATTTTTGATGATGTAGTTGTTCGCGTTAGCCCCAAATATGCTCTCGCAATGCATATCGATACCGATGAGGCAAATGCCGCATCTGTTCCTTGCGGATGCATGGGAGTTATAGTTGACTAATTTAGGGCTTTATGTCCATGTGCCGTTTTGCGAGAAAAAATGCAACTATTGCGATTTTTATTCCTTTTCTCCAAACGGTGAAATGCTCGACCTTTATACCAATAAGGTTCAAGATGAAATTAAGCGATGGGGCGTGCGAGCTGCGCGCCCCATTGATTCGCTATACCTCGGTGGGGGAACTCCTTCGCTGCTCGGCGGCGAGCGAATTGAAGGAATAGTTAAAACGGCAAAAGAGGCCTTTATGGCGGCCGAGGATACCGAAATAACCCTCGAATGTAACCCTGCCGACGACCTTGCCGATACCTTAAAGAGCGCTGCAAGCGCGGGGGTTAACCGAATATCGCTTGGGGTTCAAACCGCAAATGAAAAAATTTTAGAAAAACTGGGCAGAAGGCATCGAAACAGCGATGTTATAAAAACGGTTGCCGATGCCCGCGCGGCGGGAATCGATAATATCTCGCTCGACCTTATGATTGGTCTGCCCGAGAGCGATATGGGTGATGTTGCGAATTCACTCGATTTTTTGCTCTCCTTAAATCCTTCGCATATTTCGGTTTATATCCTAAAGATTGAGGAAGGAACCGTCTTTGGCAAAAATCCGCCGCTTTTACCGGATGATGATAAGGTAAGCGAGCAGTATCTTTTTGCGGCCCGCTATTTAAAGGAAAACGGTTTTTCGCATTATGAGATATCAAATTTTGCGAAAGAGGGTAAAATGAGCCGCCATAATCTAAAATACTGGAACTGTGAGGAATATATAGGTATAGGCCCCGCGGCTCATTCGTTTTTAAATGGTAAGCGCTTTTTTTATGAGCGCGATATAAATAAATTCCTTGGAGGAATGTCGCCCATTTCCGATGGCGAGGGCGGAGATAGAGAGGAATATCTTATGCTACGGCTTCGATTATCCGAGGGAATAAAATATAATGAATTTGAAAAAAGGTTTGGCAGGTTTCCGTATGATTGGAAAAAAACGGCCGAAAGGCTTTCGGGCTATGGACTTGTCAATTTAGATAATAATGGCTTTGCCTTAACAGAGGAAGGCTTTTTGGTATCAAACAAAGTTTTGGGAGAGTTTATATGAGAAGTTATAAAATACATCTTATACGTCATGGTGCTACCGATGCCAATAAAGAGGGCAGATACATAGGCGGCAAAACCGACCTTCCGTTGTCCGCAGAGGGTCGCCGCGAGATAAAAACTCTGAAGGAAAAAGAGCATTATCCCTGGGTTGACTTGGTTTATTCGAGCCCGATGGAGCGTTGCCGCGAAACCGCGAGAATACTTTTCCCCGAACGCGAAATAATCGATATCGAGGGTATGCGCGAGTATGATTTTGGTGTTTTTGAAAATAAAACCGCAACCGAGCTCGATGGCCGCCCCGATTATACCGCCTGGGCTTCGGGTCAGATGCCGTCGCCGCCCGAGGGCGAATCGAGCAAGGATTTTACCGCTCGTATAGTTTTAGCCCTTAATGAGATAGTTCGCGATATGATGGCGCGTGAATGCTATGAGTCGGCGGTTATAATGCATGGCGGTGCGATTATGATGCTGCTTGCGGCCTGCGCCCTGCCGCAGAATCCGCCCGCATTTTGGACAAGCGAAAACGGCAAGGGCTATACCGTTTTAATAACCCCGTCGCTTTATCAAAAGTCTGGAATAATCGAGGCGATAAACCTTATTCCCGCGGAGGAAAGCGATGAAATTTAAGGGTATTATTTTTGATTTCAACGGAACCTTAATTTTAGATGATGAAAAGCATCTTGCGGGTTGGCAGAGGCTGGCAAAGGAACTCGGCTTTTCTATGACCGATGATTATTATTGGGAGAATATGCATGGTTCGACCAACGAGCTTATATATGAAAAGTTTTATGGTGTGCCGTGCCCCAAAGAGCAGATAGGCGTTTTCGGGATGGAAAAAGAGATATACTATCGCGAATTTTGCGAAAAGGACCCACCCCGCTTTGCCGAGGGCGCCCTCGAGTTTATAAACTTTTTAAATGAAAAGGGAATACCCCATGCAATCGCAACCTCATCCGAGATATCGAATGTTACATTCTTTAAGAGCATCTATCCGCTAACGGAGCTTTTTGGGGATAATATAATATATAATGATGGAACGGTTCGAGGAAAGCCCTATCCCGACCTTTATTTAAAGGCGGCCGAAAAATTGGGGCTCGACCCGCGCGACTGTGTAACGGTTGAGGATTCTCATTCGGGCGCTCGCGCCTGTAAGGCTTCGGGCTCGCGAATGGTTATCGGAATTTGCCCCCGCGGAGCCGAAAAATTCAAAGGCAGCGAGTATACCGACCTTACAATAACCGATTTTCGCGACCTCGATTATAAAAATCTTTTTGAATATTAATGTTACTTTACAAACCGTAAACGGTGTGGTAAAATAAAAACTACGAAATTAAGCATTGGAGGGACTACGATGGCTGAAAAAGAGTTTTTAACATATAAAAATAAGCCCCTCGTTCGTAAGGGTAAGGAAATTTACTATGGCGATATGTCCGAGAAGTATGTTATCCGTTTAGAAATCCTTTCCGAAAAAGAGGAGGGCGGCCGTAAGCTGCCCGAGCGCGTTTTGGTTCAGCTGCTGCTCAGCGATACCGAAATTCCCGCAAAGGATAGAGTTAAGAAAAAGAGCGAAAAGGTTGGCTTCTATGAGGCTATGGACCTTGGCGCCGTTTGGCTCGACCGCGCACTGAAAGAATAGCATTTTAGCGGAAGTTTTTATAGGCTTCCGCTAAAAAAATGCAAAAAAATTAAAAATCGCGAGTGAGCAAATGAGAGAAAACGAGAGAAAACGAGAGAAAAAAAGAGCATCGCGTTTTTAAATTAAAAATTTGAAAAAATAGTGTTGACAAAGGGTTCCCGCTATGGTATCATAGCAAGGCACGAAAAATATATGGAGGTAAAAGTTATGTCCACTTTTATGGCTAAAGCAAATACCGTTGCTCGCAAGTGGTATGTTATCGATGCTGCAGGCAAGCCGCTCGGAAGAGTAGCAGTTAAGGCAGCCGATTTACTTCGCGGCAAGGTAAAGCCTGAGTTCACTCCTCATGTTGACTGCGGCGATTTCGTTGTAGTATTAAACGCAGAGAAGGCAGTACTCACCGGCAAGAAACTCGAAAAGAAAATGTATCAGCGTCATACCGGCTATATCGGCGGTTTGAAGGAAGTTAAGTATGCAACCTTAATGCAGGAGCGTCCTGAGCTCGCTATGGAGCTTGCTATTAAGGGCATGGTTCCGGATACAACCATCGGCCGTAAGGCTCTTACCCGTCTTCATGTTTACCGTGGCAACGAGCATAAGCATGCTGCCCAGAAGCCTGAAGCACTTGAATTTTAACGAGAGGAGACAGAATAGAAATGTTTGAAGGTAAACCGTATTTTTATGGAACCGGCAGAAGAAAGAGTTCTGTCGCTCGCGTTCGCGTTTATAGCGGAACCGGTAAAATAACCATCAACAACCGCGACATCGATGATTACTTTGGTCTTGAGACCTTAAAGCTCATCGTTCGTCAGCCCCTCGCTCTTACCGAGACCACCGAGAAGTTTGATATCGTTTGCTCTGTTGCAGGCGGCGGTGTAACCGGTCAGGCAGGCGCAATCCGTCACGGTATCTCTCGCGCCCTTCTGCAGTATGATGCAGAGCTCCGTGGCGCACTCAAGAAGGCCGGCCTTCTTACCCGTGACCCCAGAATGAAGGAGCGCAAGAAGTATGGACTCAAGGGAGCCCGTCGCGCACCGCAGTTCTCCAAGAGATAATTATTATATTATCAATCTGCAAGCCTTGTGGAAACGCAAGGCTTGTTTCTTTTTATTACTGCGGCATGGCTACTGCAATTCCAAGATTTAAGCGGCGGGAGACAAGCCCCCGCCCTACGATAAAACCCATAAATACCATAGGTGAGGCAAAAAGAACCCCGAAGCGAAAGCTTCGGGGTTCTTTTTATAGTTTGCCGATTATTTCTGTTCGGCGGGCATTATATTCTTCTGCCGATATAAGACCTTTTTCTAACTGCGCGTTTAAGGTTAAAAGCATATACTCGGGGGAGAAACGGCTTATATGTGGCTTTCGGTTTTTAACAACCAAAACCAGCAGGGCAACGATAATTAAAATATTGCCTATATAGGCCGAAATATAACAATAAACGGTCGATATGCTCATATATTCAATAAGGCGAGGGGTTAACATAAGGAGTGTCGATATTGCTGAAAGCGTCAGGTATGATGAAACTATTATGGTCCACAGCCTGGTGCGCATTCCCAAAAACTCAACTATCGTTACCGAAAGATATATGGCAATCGGTATCAAAAGGGTGAAGTCACTTTCGAATGCAAAAGTGTAGTTGTCTTTTGTAAGTAACAATAAAAATCCGAGGAGCTCGGCCAAGGTCCAATTTGCGAAGATTATTGCAACGAAGTTTATTGATTTATTTTTAAAAACCGTAACATATAAAAGGAAAAGAATATACGGTGCTGTGGTAAGCAAAATGCGAACCCAATGCCAAAGTGATGCCGTATTATCGAAATATGCCGGAAGAATTACAAATACTAAATAAATTCCCCGAAAAATAAGCGCAAGAATAGATGAAATGAAAATGAATCTGTTGGTTTTTAATTCCTTCTTATCCATGAATACAAACCTCGCTATTTTCTTGTAATCAAATTAAGGTATTCCTCTTCGCTAATAAGCCCCATCGAGCGCAAACGATCTATTTGGTCGTTTCTCTGCGATGTTACTCTAACCTCGTATTCGGATTTTCCTTCTGCGCGGGTGTTGCGCTCAATTGCGGCAGTCTTATCGATAAGCTCACCAAAGCCATAGATAAATACAGAGCTTAACCAAGCAAAAATGAATCCGCCCGCTATTATTGCAAGACCGATAGCAATTAAATCATCATCTGATGCGATTAGCGCCAATCCGCCGATGGCTGCTCCTGCTAACATAAGGTAAAACATAACCTGTGCTAAAATCTTGATTTTATTTCCTACATTTTTAAACACAATTTTCCCCCTGAAATAAAAAAAGTGTGTGCGACCGAAGCCACACACACCGAAAAACGCACAGCCTCAATCGCTGCCAGGCAATTTTCGCATCTTATACGAGAATGCAAAAACAGAGGGTGCGTTTTTACCGATATAAAAACACACACTCGTATAAGATACTATTAAATTGCCTGGCAGGAATATTATACCATACTGTTTTTTTCTAATCAATATTTTCTTTAATCCCGTAGGGGACGGCGCCCACGACGTCCCGCATAAGCACACAAAAAACAAACAATCGTAGGGCAGGGCCTTGGTCCTGCCGCGTTTTTCATAAAAACCGTAGGGGAGGGGTTACCCATTACAAAATATTTGTTTTTTAGCCTCTTACCGCTTGTCATATATTAGTCTATATGATAAAATATTTTTATAAAAGCGAGAGGAGAAAATAATGCTTAAAGAGTTTATAACCAATAAAATAACCATAGTTATTCTCTCGCTACTTTTAGCGGCGGGAATCATAGTCGCGGGTGTGTTTTTATTTAGCCGAAACGAAACCGAAATAGAGGTATCAACCGATGAAATAAGCAGCGAAAGCCCCCTTCCTCCTTCATCCTCGGTTCCCGTATCGAGTGAGGTATCATCGGCGCCTAAACCCACATATGATTTCAAAATAACCTCTCCCACCTCAAGCGATGTTACCGTAAAGGTGCCATATCAGGTCCTTTCGGGTGTTAGTGACCCTGAGGTGCCGCTACTTATAAACGGCGACGAGATAGAGCGCGATGATAAAGGCGCCTTCTCGGCCGAGTATTCGCTCGAGGTTGGCAACAACAAATTTGTAATCAGTCAGGGCGATAAAACCTATACATATATAGTTCGCTATCGCTTTGATATCATAAATTCTTATACCCCGAGCGGTAACATGAAATACGAAAGCGGCTCAACCTTTGCGGTTACTGCAAATGCCCGCGTAGGAAGTGTTGTTACTGCGACCTTCGATGGCAAAACCATAACCCTCACCCGCGATGATACCCATGGCGGCGATGAGGAGGCGGAAAAGAGCGATACCTTTGTAAATTATAGCGGCAGCTTTACCCTGCCGTCGGGCAACAAGCAGGACCTAAACCTCGGTGCCGTTTCGATAACGGCAACCCATAGCGGGGTTAAAAAGACGGTTAAAACCGGCAACATAACCTGCAAAAAGATAGAACTGCCTGTTGTTGCAGAGGTTGTTACCTTCTCGGCCGAAACCTTTAGCGGCGATACAACCGATGATGCCTCGCGCCCAACCAATAATTATCTGCCGAAGGGAACGGTTGATTATGTTGTTGGCCGCGCCTATAATGGCTCAAAGGAATATCTCCTGCTTCGTTGCGGCAGGCGAGTATATGTAAATAAAAAGATGGTTCCAACCAACGAAATCGTAACGGTTGCCCGCGAATATGAGGGAACCCTGCCCGATACCAATAAGCTTTCGGTTGATTCGTTGTCGGTTGGGGCGCGCCATACCGTTTTAACCCTTAATACCGAATGGAAGGCTCCCTTCCTTTTGGACCTTTTACCCCAAAAATATACCAATCCCGCCAAGCAGGATTATACAGTATCGTCGGTTACGGCCGAATACGTTGAGATAACCTTCTGTTATGCCGAAAGCCTTGAAGGCGAAATTTTGCTTCCCGCCGACCATCCGTTATTCTCCTCGGCCGAGGTTATAGCCGATGGCAAAAACCAAAAGCTGCGCCTTAATTTCAAAAAGAAGGGCGCTTTCTATGGTTGGAATGCCTATTATAACGAAGGCGGTCAGCTCGTTTTTGAGTTTTTGCATCCCGCTACCGTAACCGCCGCCGAAAATGATTACGGCGCAGACCTTACAGGTGTTACAATACTTATCGACGTTGGCCATGGCGGCAAGGATTTTGGTGCTCCCGGAATAGGAAATACCTATTTTGAGGATGAGCGAAACCTGAATTTAGGCTTTATGATAAAGCAAGAGCTTGAAGGAATGGGCGCAACCGTTATAATGAATCGCGAGAGCAATGTTACCATAAAGGCCGATGACCGTTGCGAGCAACTAAAGAAGCTAAAACCCGACCTTTGCATTGCGATACATCATGATTCTAATGCATCCTCCCGCCCAAACGGCTTTGGAATGTATTATTCAACCCTGTTCTCATACGATGCCGCAAAATTCATCTTCAACCGAACTGTTGAGGCCGATATCTATGATAAGGATGCGGCAGGGTATCGCGCAAAGCTCGATTGGCATTATTATTTTGTAGCGCGAATGAGCGATTGCCCGGTAGTGCTGACCGAGAACGGCTTTATGTCGAGCCCTATCGATCGCGACGGAATAGTAAATGAGAATATAAACCGCGATAAGGCCAAGGCCATAACCCGCGGAGTTGCCGATTATTTTCTGCATATAAACGGTATTAAATAATAAAAACCCCTGTATTACCATACAGGGGTTTTGTTTTATCTGTTTTTGATTGCCGCTACCGCTTTTTGTTGGCGGATATCGGCACCGAGGAATCCGAGCAGGGTATAACTGCCCAAAATTCTCGAGGCAACGCGGGCGGTATATTGCTTTTCAAGTTCCTCAAGGGTTAAATTGGTGCTTATAACGGTTGAAAGACCGCGCATTATGCGGGTATTTATAATGTTATAAATGCAGGATTGCGAAAAGCTTGTAGCCATTTCGGTTCCGAGGTCGTCGATTATAAGCAGGTCGCAACCTAAAATGCTATCGCTTATATCGGTGCTTCCCGAATACGAAAAGGTCTCGGCGGAGAGCTTATTTATAAGATTTTGAATGCTTCCGTAAACAACCGAGCGGTCGCCGCGGAGAACCTCGTTTGCGATGGCAAGCGAGAGATGGGTTTTGCCGAGTCCCGTTCCGCCGAGGAATAAAAGATTATCCCTATGCAAATCAAAGTTATCCGCAAACTCGCGGCAAACCTTAAGTATTTGGGTCATGCGCTTGCGGGGAGTTGTTGAGCCCTGCTCCTTTTCGGGGTAGTAGGAAAGGTCGAAATTATCGAAACGGCAGTCATCAATCGGCATCTCTTCGCAGAGCTTTTTTCGAGCTATCTGCTTTGCGATAGCCTTAACGCAGTCGCATATCTGTCCGTTGGGGAGATAGCCGCTATCCTCGCAGGCGGCGCAATCAAACTGAAGCGAGGGGAGCGAAAGGTCGCCAAGTAGGGTATCCTTTTCGGTTTTTAGCGCCAATGCGCGATTTTGCATCTCCAAAACGGCGTTCTCATTGCCCGAAATCGCGGCCATTGCCGAAGCGGCTCCTATTGAGCGCAGCTCGCGTTCCAATTCCTCGAGTCGCGGGTTAGCGCTGTAAAGCTCGTCGCGGAGCTTTTCGTATTTTAAGCGGGCATTATGCTGTTCGCGCTTTTTTTGCTCGAATGCCTCGCGGTAAACGCCACTGTTAAATCCCATTATTTTTCTCCTATTTTTCGTCAATCGAATTTATCATATCGCTAAAGAGTGAACGGTCGTAGGTTTCCATACCGCCATTCTTTTTCGGAGTTTCTTCCTTAATGTCCGAAAGCTGTTTTACTCCTTCGCCGTGCCACTTCTTTATAACCGATGCGATATAGGTTATAGAATACTTTCCGGTATTATCAACGCAAATCTCATAAGCGCGAGAAAGCAGCTCACGGCTGATTTTCCAATCCTCAACCCAAAGGCGGGCATATTCGAGCTCTTTTTTGCCGGGCTTGCGGTCGCCAAGGCCAAAAGCCGAACGCAAAACCCCAAAGCTCGAACGGGTTTTATAAATTTCGTTTATCTTGCGCTCTGCGGCCGAAACATCCTCAACTCCGCTATCGGCCCAATCAAGCGCGGTTCGTTCTATGTAGCCTATGTTGGGCTTGCCATTGCTTATCGCAAATTCGATAACCATAAGCAGAACCGAAATAGAGATTCCCTCATCATCATAAAGCCAAACAAGACTCGAAGCCTCGTTTTGACGAAGGGTTCGACCGAGCTTTTGTTGCGCCTCGCGAAGCAGGAAGGCAATCTCCTCGTTTTCGGCACCTCTGCGGGCAACCTCGGCGCGGTCAGGCTTTTGAGCGGCAGGGCGAACCGAAGGAGTTTTCGGCATTTGCGCGGGAACGGTAACCTCTGCTACCTTGCCCTCGCAGAGTAAAATTCCCGCATCGGCCCAAAAGGCAAGACTATCTCGAACATCGGCCGCAGGAACCGAAAGATATGCGGCGATATCCTCGGGATTTATGGGGGAAGCGGGGTTTCTGTAGATATAAAGGAGGGTCTTTAGCTGAACTGCGCCCGCCATTTTTATATGCTTGTCGGCAACATCGCTCGGAAGCAGAAAACCGCCCAAAAGCGAAGCGGGGTTAATCGAATAGTTCATATAAATCCTCCTTTCAAGACATTTTTACATATTATATCATTAAAAAATTTTCTTGTCCACCGACAAAAAAATACCCTTTTTGCGAAATTTACAACTAATAGATTTCAAAA
>SVPK01000030.1 GCA_015065875.1 Oscillospiraceae bacterium | reverse complement strand
CTGCGGATAATTTCGCCATAAAGCTCGCGGCGGGCGACATCATCCTCCTCCCAAATATCGGGCGAGGCTTTAACCTCGTTTATTATGCTTTCTATCTCATCTCGCGAGAGCATTCGGCGCATTTTATCGAGAAGGACGGGGTTATCGCAGGGAACAAAAACGGTTGCGTTATCATGCGCGAGCGGGCGCAGAACAAAGTATTCCTTTTTGGTGCCGCCTATCTCTCGAAAAACGGTGCTGTCGATTTTGCAAACACCCGTTGTTCCGTAAAGCACGGTATCGCCGATATTAAACATACCCTCATCTCCTCGAATCAAATTTATACTACTATTTTACCATATTTAAATTTTTCGTGTAATAGGTTAAATTGACAAAATTTTTTCACCGTGGTAAACTTAAACTATACAAAAGGAGGGATAAACATGGTAAAGCTCGGAAATGATTGGGATGAAATACTGGCCGATGAATGGCAAAAGCCTTATTATCTCGCGCTCCGCGAATTTTTAAAAGAGGAGTATAAAACACATACCGTTTATCCCGATATGTATGATATTTTTAATGCCCTTAAATGGACCTCGTTTGCCGATTGCCGCGTTTGTATAATAGGGCAGGACCCCTATCACGAGCCGGGTCAGGCGCATGGCCTTTGCTTTTCGGTTCGCGAGCCAACCCCGCTTCCGCCCAGTCTTAAAAATATTTATGCCGAGCTCGAATCCGACCTCGGAATCCCTCCCGCCAAAACAGGGGAGCTTACCGCCTGGGCAAAACAGGGAGTTTTGCTCCTTAATAATACCCTAACCGTTCGTCGCGGTGCCGCCGCGAGCCATAAGGATAAGGGCTGGGAGCAGTTTACCGATAGGATTATAAGCGAGCTTAATAAAAAGGAAACCCCGGTTATATTCCTGCTTTGGGGCTCGCCCGCCCGAAAGAAATGCGAAAAAATAACCAACCCGATTCATAAAAAGCTTATAAGCCCGCATCCGAGCCCGCTTTCGGCCTATCGCGGATTCTTTGGCTGCCGCCATTTCTCGCGTTGCAATGAGTTGCTAGAGAATGCCGGACTTCCGCCCATCGATTGGAGAATAGAAAAATAGTGGTTATAAAGAACGAGTTTGGAATATTTGAGGTTGATATCTCAAAAACAAAACAATACTATAAAAGAAAGCACCCCTGTGAATGTGATTTATGTGTGCTTTTTCGAGAAAGAATAGGGGATGCGGAACCGAAATTGGTTGAGTTTTTGGAGGGCTTTGGGGTGAATGCTGCGGAGCCTGACGAAATTAACATTTCTTTTGAAGATGATGAAGGGTATAGTTATATGGATGTTAATTATACCGTTTGCGGAAGGATAAAGGCGGTAGCCCCAAATGTTTTGTTGGCAGGGAGCAACATAGAGCTTTGTTTTGAAAACGGTTTTTGTTGTCCCAATTCTCAAGATGGCGAATACTTTACCATCTGCACAGAGTCTACAATAACAATCCCCAAACAATAATGTAGGGTGCGGCGCCTTCGACACACCGAAAAAATAAAAAACCTGCTGATAACAGCAGGTTTTATTTTTATTCTTCTTCCTCGGCGCCCTTAAGGTCGCGAAGGTCATAGGGTGTTGTTTGATAAACGAAGTAGTTGAGCCAGTTGCTATAGAGCAGGTTGGCGCAGCTTCTCCAGGTAACAACAGGGGCATTATCGGGGTTATCGTCGGGATAATAATTTTTGGGCATATCGATGGGTAAGCCCTTTGCCAGGTCGCGGCGATATTCGCTATCGAGCGATAGCGCATCATATTCCGAATGACCGGTTATAAATATCTGGCGACCCTTCTTGGCCGAAACCGCATAAACTCCCGCCTCCTCAGATGAGGAGAGGATTTTAAGCTCGGGAATCTTTTCGATATCCTCGCGAAGAATGGTTGTATGGCGCGAATGGGGAACCGAGAAACGGTCGTCGAATCCGCGGAAGAGCATCGAGTTTTTATAATCAAGGGTATGCTCAAAGATGCCAAACATCTTTTTATCCATCTGCTTTTTATCGATTCCGTAATGATAATAGAGTCCCGCCTGGGCGCCCCAGCAAATATGGAAGGTGCTGTGAACGTGGGTTTTGCTCCATTCCATTATCTCGCAGAGCTCATCCCAATAGGTAACCTCCTCAAAAGGCATATGCTCAACGGGGGCTCCCGTTATAACAAGACCGTCGAAGTTCTGGTGCTTTATATCATCAAAGGTCTTATAAAAGGCAAGCAAATGCTCCTTTGAAACATTTTGGGATTCGTGCGTCTTTGTATGAATAAGCTCAAGCTCTACCTGAAGCGGAGTATTGCCGAGAAGGCGCGAAAGTTGGGTCTCGGTTTCAATTTTTTTGGGCATCAGGTTAAGCAGGAGAATTCGAAGCGGACGAACGTCCTGAACGAGCGCACGGGTCTCCTTCATAACAAAGATGTTTTCAGAGAGAAGAACATTTTCGGCGGGAAGTCCGTTCGGTATTTTGATGGGCATATTCCCACCTCCTTTATTTTTTTAGAAATCAAGCGCCTGCTCGATATCGGCAATAAGGTCCTCGGCGCTCTCGATTCCGCAGGAATAGCGAACAAGGTCGGGAGCAACTCCGGCGGCCTCAAGCTCGGCATCCGAGAGTTGGCGATGGGTTGCGTTGGCGGGGTGCAGGCAGCAGGTGCGCGCATCGGCAACATGGGTTTCGATTGCGGCAACCTTAAGTCGACCCATAAACTCCTCTGCGGCGGCACGACCACCCTTAACACCAAACGAAACTACTCCGCAGGTGCCGCCGGGCATATACTTTTGAGCAAGCTCATAGTTTTTGTCGCCTTCGAGAGAGGGATAGATAACCCAAGAAATCTTGGGATGGTTTTTAAGGAATTTTGCAACGGCGAGGCCGTTTTCGCAATGGCGGGCCATACGAACATGGAGGCTCTCAAGACCGAGGTTGATCATATAGGCGCTCATAGGCGACTGGCAGCAACCGAAATCGCGCATAAGCTGGGCGGTAGCCTTGGTTATATAGGCGCCCTCGATTCCAAAACGCTCGGTATAGGTAATACCGTGGTAGCTGTCGTCCGGAGTGCATAGTCCGGGGAACTTATCGGGATAGCGGGTCCAATCGAACTTGCCCGAATCAACAATGCATCCGCCAACCGTTCCGCCATGGCCATCCATATACTTGGTTGTTGCATGGGTAACGATATCGGCGCCCCACTCGAAGGGACGGCAATTGATGGGGGTTGCAAAGGTGTTGTCGATAATGAGGGGAACGCCGTGTGCGTGTGCGGCGTTAGCAAAGCGCTCAATATCAAGAACGGTAAGAGCGGGGTTGGCGATGGTTTCGCCGAAAACCGCCTTGGTATTGGGGCGGAAAGCGGCCTCTAATTCCTCATCCGAGCAATCGGGAGAAATAAAGGTAAAATCAATTCCCATCTTCTTCATGGTAACAGAGAATAGGTTGAAGGTTCCGCCATAAATGGCCGAGCTGCAAACAACATGGTCGCCAACGTTTGCGATATTAAAGATAGAGAAGAAGCTGGCTGCCTGACCCGAAGAGGTAAGCATTGCGGCAGTTCCGCCCTCCATTTCGCAAATCTTTGCGGCAACGTTGTCGCAGGTGGGGTTTTGCAGGCGGGAATAAAAATATCCGCTTGCCTCTAAATCAAAAAGCTTGCCCATATCGGCGCTGCTTCCGTATTTAAAAGTAGTGCTCTGGATAATCGGAATCTGGCGCGGCTCGCCGTTTCCGGGAGTGTATCCGCCCTGAACACAGGTTGTTTCAATTCTACGGTTCATAATAAAACCTCCTTTAGGTTACATTTTATTATATCAACGCAGTTTTTCTTTGTCAATCCAATTGACAAAACAGATTGTGGTAATATATTATTATTACAAAAAGCCTCCCTCTGCCGAGGGAGGTGGCAAAACAAAGTTTTGACGGAGGGAGAGAATGAAAGAATATAACAAGAAAAATATCCCTCTTGCAAAAGTGTTAAGAAAAAATATGACCCCGTGGGAAAGAAAACTGTGGTATGATTTTTTGAGAAAATATCCTGTGCGTTTTCAAAGGCAAAAGGCGATAGGAAATTATATTGTGGATTTTTATTCGGCTAAGGCAAAGCTTGTAATAGAACTGGATGGCGGAGAACATTATACACCGCAAAACGCAGAAAAAGATAAGATGAGAACCAAAATCTTATCGGACATGAATTTGAAGGTTTTAAGGGTATGCAACCTAGATATTGACCGTAACTTTCGTGGTGTATGTGAATATATAGATTTAAAGGTGAAAGAATCTCTCCCTCAGTCGGCGTTGCCGACAGCTCCCTCGTCAGAGGGAGCCGAGGAATATAGAGATTTTTAGGCTTAAAAGCCTCCCTCTGCCGAGGGAGGTGGCAAAACAAAGTTTTGACGGAGGGAGAGAAAAATGAAAATAGTTATAACCGATGCGCAAACGGTTTGCGATGATAAAATATCGCTCGATTCCATAAAGGAAATCGGCGAAACGGTGATATACCCGCTCTGCTCGGCAGAGGAATTGCCCGAGCGAATAAAGGATGCTGATATAGTCATCTGCAATAAAAGCCAAATGACCGCCGAGGTTTTAAAATCGGCGCAAAATCTTAAATATATCGGGCTTTTTGCAACCGGCTATAACAATATCGACCTCGATTATACCAATGCCCATGGCATAACGGTTTGTAATGTTCCGGGTTATTCGACCGAGGCGGTAGCGCAGCATACCTTTGCGCTAATTTTAGCGCTGCTGAACCGCGTTGGCGAATATAATAAAACCGTTCTTGAGGGCGATTGGATAAAAAGCCAAACCTTTTCGTATTTCCCGCTACCGCTACTCGAGCTTTCGGGTAAAACCATCGGAATAGTCGGCTATGGCAGCATCGGCCGTCAGGTTGCGCGTATAGCAAAGGCCTTTAATATGAATGTTTTGGTCTTGAACCGCAGTAAAATAAGCGATTCGAGCGTTTTCCAGGTTGATTTTGATACCCTTCTTCGCGAGAGCGATATTGTAACCCTTCATTGCCCCTTAAATGCCGATTCGGCCGATATGATGAACGGAGCGGCATTCAGAAAAATGAAAAAGGGCGCCTATTTTATAAATACCGCTCGCGGCCCCCTCGTTGATGAATTTGCGCTTAAAACCGCGCTCGAATGCGGTCATCTCGCGGGAGCGGGACTCGATGTTTTAAGGGTGGAACCCATGACCGAGGATTGCCCGCTTTATGGGATAGAGAATTGCCTTATAACCCCGCATATCGCCTGGGCGGGGGTTGAAACGCGAACCCGCCTTATGGATATCGTTTGCGAAAATATAAAAGCATACCTTCGCGGCGAACCGCAGAATGTTGTTAGATAAAAACCAAAGCCTCCCATCGGGGAGGCTTTTCTTTTAAAAAACGAACTGCAAAAGCAGCATATAGCAGGCTGTTCCGCCTATGAGAGAAAGGAGCATTTTTCTAAACGATAAATGCAAAACAAGTGTTGCCGCGAGGGATATAAGCTCGGGCAGGCCGCTCGTTCCCTCAAATACGAAAAGCACATCCTTTAGGCAATAAATAACCAACATTCCGAAAACTGCGGGCGGCAGATAATTGCCCAAAAACTGCATATATTTAGGAGTTGGCTTATCGCTTCTAAAGATAAGAAATGGCAAAAATCTGGTTATTGCCGTTCCTAAAACTATAACCGCAACGGTTATTATAGTCTCGAGATTAGTCATTGTGGGGGCCCTCCTTTTCGAGGATGGGTCGCAGCAGGGTTAAAAGCAGTAAAATCGCCGCCATCGAGGGCAGAATGAAAACGCCTGCGCCAAAAATTAAAAGGCAGGCCGCCGAGCAGATAATGCCAACCGCGGCGCAAACCGCCATTTTTTTGGATTTTAACTGTTCTATGAGGATAACGAAAAACATCGCGGTCATAACAAATTCGATTCCGCGGGTCTCGAATGAGATAAGCGAGCCGAAAATGCCGCCAACGGCCGAGGCAATAACCCAATAAGACTGGTTAAGAAGGGTTGTTGCGAGATAAAATTTGCCCTTATCGATGCCTTCGGGCACCGCCGCGGTGCAGTTAATCGAAAAGGTTTCATCACACATTCCGAAAATGAGGTAAAGCTTTTTAAGGCCTGTCCCCTTATAGCGGTCGAGCATCGAAATTCCATAAAAAATATGGCGCGCGTTTATCATAAGGGTTAATAAAAAGGCCTCAAGCGGGGCAAAGGCGCCGAGCAACAAATTAACCGCAACAAATTGCATCGAGCCGGCAAAAACGGTTAGGCTTATGAGGGTTGTTGCCCAAAAGGGGAACCCCGAAACCGACATTAAGATGCCGTATGTAGCGCCTAAAACTCCGAACCCCGCCAAAACGGGCAGAGTATGCGGGAAGGCGGCGCGCAGAGCGCTTAAAAAAGAGGTTTTGTTTTTCATTTTTTCTCCTAAATAAGGGGTTGATTATTGATAATAAGCTTAAAGCCGAGTCTCAGCTTTTCGGCCGCCTTGCGGCAAAGCAGCATTCGCTGCATAAAGATTTCAAAATAATCCATAATGCTGCCATAAGCGGTATCAACCTCGAGGGTGAGGGTTATGGTATCGCGCGCATCATTTATTAAAAGAGAGGAGCTGATAACCGAATAATTAACCCTATCGTGGATATCGAAGGAAGCGATATCGTGGTTGCGAACTCGACTGCGGCGAACATCCGATTTATCGGCCAAAATGAGCGCCGCCGAAAGCGAATCAATCGGAACTCCGGTTCCTTCATCGTGATTTCCGATAGCGGCAATAACGGTTGCAATATCCTCGGCCGGCATATTAAGCCTGTCAAGTATTCTAAATGCCATAAGGGCGCCGCTTTGGGAATGGTCGATTCTGTTTATAACGTTTCCAAGGTCGTGCAGATGGGCGGCGATTTTACCGAGCTCAATTAGATGTGGCTCTGCATCAAGGGTTGATAAAATATATTCAGTCCCCTCGGCAACGCGGGTTATATGAGCAAAGCTATGCTCGGTAAAGCCCTGGGCCTTGAGCGCCGCATCGGCCTTCTCTATATATGCGGTTATATCGGGATTTTTCTTTATTTCTGCGTAGCTTACCATGCCGCGCCTCCTTAAAAATTTTTATCTTTTCGCAAAGATAATACCAAAAAATTCTCCATTTTACAAGACTTTATAAAACTTTATCGATTTAAACCCAAAAAGTGCTTGACAAGAGCCCCTTTTTGGAGTAATATCTTTTTAAACATTATATTATATAGTGAGGTGAGTAAAATGTTCGGAAAATTCAATCGATTTTATTATTATAAGGGAGCGGGCATTTTATGTAACCTCGGGGCGGAACGATAATTCCGCCGAGATGACGGTTCATAAGCGGTCCGCAGTTCGCGCTTGCAGAAAAATGCAAGGGCTTTGCGGGCTTTTTTATTTTTTTAAGGGGGATAGGCCTTGATTTCTAAAAAAATGGAGCAACTGGGTAAAAAGAGCTCGGTTATCAGAGAGATTTTTGAATATGGAAAGCGTCGTAAGGCCGAGATAGGCGCCGAGAACGTTTTTGATTTTAGCCTCGGCAATCCGAGTATTCCCGCGCCGCCTGAATTTGGTGCCGCTCTGCTTGAGCTTATCGAAAAAAGCGACCCTACCGCGCTGCATGGTTATACCTCGGCGGCGGGCGATTTATCGGTTCGCGCAAGGATAGCCGAAAATATAAATTCCCGCTTTTCGGCGGGTGCCTCGGCCGAGCAAATATATATGACCTGCGGTGCCGCCGCATCGCTGACCATATCGCTTTCGGCGCTCATAAATGAGGGCGACGAGGTTATCCTTTTAGCCCCCTTCTTCCCCGAATATCGCGTGTTTTGCGAAAAGGCGGGAGCGGTTGTTCGAGTCGTTTCCTGTCGCGAGCCTGATTTTCTGCCGAGAGCGGAAGACCTTTCGGCCGCAATAAACGAAAAAACCAAGGCGATAATAATAAACTCCCCCAATAACCCAACAGGAGTTATTATCCCAAAAGAAAAAATGGCCGAGATAGCCGCGCTCCTTTCCAAAAAGGGCGAGGAATTCGGAACCGATATTTATATAATCGCCGATGAGCCCTATCGCGAGCTTTCTTATGGAATGGAGGTTCCCTATATCCCGAACCTCTATGATAATACCGTTGTTTGCTATTCGTTCAGCAAATCGCTTTCGCTTCCGGGCGAGCGAATCGGATATATCTTTGTTTCTCCTCGCGCAAAGGATAGCGCCGATTTATTCGCGGCGGTTTGCGGAGCGGGAAGGGCGCTTGGCTTTGTTTGCGCCCCGAGCCTTATGCAGTATGCCGTTGGCAAATGCATTGGTCTTACGAGCGATATCGAGCTCTATCGCCAAAACCGCGACCTGCTTTTTGGAGCACTTATGGATATCGGCTATTCTGCCGTTTATCCCGATGGAGCTTTTTATCTTTTCCTTCGCGCCCCCGGCGGCGATGCCCCCGCATTTTGCGAAAAGGCAAAAAAATATGAACTGCTTCTCGTTCCCGGCGATTCCTTCGGGGGAGAGGGCTATGTTAGAATTTCGTATTGCGTATCGCGCGAGCAGATTGAGCGCTCGTTGCCCGCATTCAAAGAACTCTATAAAGATTGTATGGGAGAAAAATAATGGACGGACTTCAAAATGCAAGAGAAACAATAAACAGGGTCGACCGCGAAATGGCCCGCCTCTTTACCGAACGAATGGAGGCGGCAAAAGAGGTTGCCCGCTATAAAAGGGCTCATGCGCTTCAAATAACCGATGCCGCCCGCGAGGAGGAGGTTATCGAGCGCAACAGTGCGCTTATCGAGGATGAAACCCTCCGAACCTATTATGTTAGCTTCTTGCGCCATAATATCGAGCTTTCTAAAACCCTCCAACACCGTATGCTTGATGGTATGCGGGTAGCCTATAGCGGGGTTGAGGGTGCTTTTGCAAATATCGCGGCGCTCCGCGCATTTCCCGATGCCATTGCCGTTCCGTATCCCGATTTTCGCGCGGCATACGAGGCGGTTGAAAACTGCGAATGCGATTGCGTTATTCTCCCTATTGAGAATAGCTCAAACGGCGATGTAGGCAACGTTATGGATCTCGCGTTTTTCGGCTCGCTTCATATAAACGGAATCTATGATGTTGATGTTATCCAAAATCTTTTGGCGTTGCCGGGAACAAGGGTTGAGGATATAAAAGAGGTAATAAGTCATCCGCAGGCGCTCGGTCAATGCGCCGATTATATCCATAAAAAAGGCTTTTTGGCAACCCAGGTTGTTAATACCGCCGTTGCCGCAAAGAGGGTGGCCGAATCGGGCCGCCATGATTTAGCCGCAATAGCCAGCGAAGAGGCGGGCGAAAAATACGGACTTCAAAAGCTTGAATCCCATATAAACGGCAGCAATGTTAATACAACCCGCTTCGCCGTTTTCTCCCGCGCCGCAAAAACCGAAACCGAGAATGATAACCGCTTTGTTATGCTGTTTACCGTTTTAAATGAAGCGGGCTCTCTGGGTCGCGCAATATCGATTATCGGTGAGCATGGATTTAACCTTCGTGCGCTAAAGAGCCGCCCGAATAAGGAGCTAGCCTGGAGCTATTATTTCTATGCCGAGGGCGAGGGTAATATAAATACCCCCGAGGGACAGGCAATGTTAAAAGAGCTTCACGGATACTGTAACTCCCTTCGTGTTATAGGAAGTTTTGAAAAGGAAATGAGCTTATGAGAATTCCCGTTAAAACCGCAACAGGCGGATATGAGATAGTTTTAAAGCGCGGTTGTCTTTCGCGCGCAGGCGAGCTTTTAAACCTCGCTCGCAGGGTTGCCGTTGTTACCGATGATGGTGTTCCCGCCGAATATGCAAAGGCGGTTGCCGATGCGGCCGAGAGCGCGGTTATCATAACCCTGCCGCAGGGCGAGGCCAGCAAAAACATCGAAAACTATCAAAAAATACTTAAAACCTTGGTTGAAGAGGGCTTTACCCGAACCGACTGCGTTGTTGCGGTCGGCGGCGGAGTGGTTGGCGACCTCGCCGGCTTTGCTGCGGCAACCTTTATGAGGGGAATAGATTTTTATAATGTTCCAACAACCGTGCTTTCGCAGGTTGATTCCTCGATAGGCGGTAAAACTGCCATCGATTTTGAGGGCTATAAAAATATTGTTGGCGCCTTCTGGCCGCCCAAGAGGGTTCTTATCGACCCCGAAACCCTTCTTTCTCTTCCGCGTCGCCAGATATCCAACGGCTTGGCCGAGGCGGTTAAAATGTCGCTAACCTCGGATGCCGAGTTGTTTGAAATTTTTGAACAGAGCGACCCATATGAACTGCTTGATACCATTATCGAGCGTAGCCTTCTTATCAAGAAAAAGGTTGTTGAGGAGGATGAAAAAGAGGCGGGGCTTCGCAAAATTTTGAACTTTGGTCATACCGTTGCCCATGCAATCGAAACCGAAAACGCAATGCAAAACTATTATCATGGCGAATGCGTTGCGATGGGAATGCTTTATATGTGTTCTCCTGCGGTTCGCGAGCGTCTGCTTCCCGTTCTTTCAAAGCTTTCGCTCCCAACCCTTACCGATTTTGACGAGGAAGGGCTCTTAAAAGCAATTCGCCATGATAAAAAGATGGCGGGCAGCAGCATAACGGTAGTTTATGTTTCGGCGCCCGGAATCTATGAACTAAAAAAGATGACCCTCGAGCAACTCGAAAAAGTTATAAGAGAGGTAAAAGGATAAATGAAAAACATTTTTGGAAATGCCGTAACCCTAACCCTTTTCGGCGAGAGCCACGGTGCCGCAATCGGCGCAGTTTTGGATGGACTCGCCCCGGGAATAGAGGTTGATGAGGAATATATTAAAGGCCAGCTTTCTTTGCGTCGTCCCCAGGATGCGCTTTCAACCCCCCGCAGGGAGCAGGATGAATTTTCGATAGTAAGCGGCGTTTATAACGGAAAAACAACCGGAACTCCGCTTTGCATACTTATTCCCAACAGGGATACTAAAAGTGCAGATTACGGCGAGATTGCAATAAAATGTCGCCCCGGTCACGCAGATTATACCGGCTTTGTTAAATATGGCGGGTTTAATGACCCGCGCGGCGGCGGCCATTTTAGCGGCCGTATAACTGCCGCGATTGTTGCCGCAGGAGCGATTCTCCTTTCGGCGCTTAAAGCTCGCGGAATAACCGTTGCAACCCATATTGCTTCGATAGGCTCGGTTTGCGACCGCGATTTTTCCGACCTTTTGGCCGATATGAGAGAACTGAACGGCAAAGCCTTTGCAGTCCTCGATTCTGCCGCAGAGGAAAAAATGAAGGCCGAGATTTTGGCCGCAAAGGCCGAAGGTGATAGCATCGGCGGAACCCTTGAAACGGTAGTTCTCGGAATGCCTGCAGGTGTTGGAGAGCCTTGGTTTGATACCGTTGAGGGGCTGCTCTCTCATGCAATTTTCTCAATTCCCGCCGTTAAGGGAATCGAATTCGGAAAGGGATTTTCGCTCGCGGGTATGCGCGGCAGTGAGGCTAACGACCCCTTTATTATCTCGGATGGCAAAATCGCAACCGAAACCAATAATGCGGGCGGAATTTTGGGCGGAATAACAAGCGGAATGCCCATTCTCTTTAAAACCGCCATTAAGCCGACACCTACCATATCGCGTGAGCAAAAAACGGTTGATATAAAGGCCGAAGCCGAAACAACCCTGGCCGCGGCGGGCAGGCATGACCCCTGCATCGTTCATAGAGCGAGGGTGGTTGTCGATAGCGTAACCGCGCTTGTGCTTTGCGATATTCTAACCCAAAAATACGGAACGGATGGATTTTTAAAATAATGGATTACGGACTCATAGGCGAGCATCTTTCGCATAGCTTCTCAAAAGAGATTCATGGAAAGCTTTTTCCGTATTCTTATGAGCTTTGCGAGATAAAGCCCGAAAAAATAGGCGAATTTATGACCGCGAAAAGCTTTAAGGCCATAAATGTAACCATTCCATATAAGCAAACGGTAATGCCATATCTCGATGAGATTGACCCCGCCGCAGAAAAAATAGGCGCGGTTAATACCGTTGTTAATCGCGATGGAGTGCTAATCGGGTATAATACCGATTTTTTGGGGCTTCGGGCATTGATTAAAAAGAGCGGTGTTTCGCTTTCGGGCAAAAAGGTTCTTATCCTCGGCTCGGGCGGAACCTCGAAAACGGCGGCCGTTGTTTGTGAGAGCCTGGGCGCGGGCGAGGTTTACCGCCTGTCGCGAAGGGCATCGGCCGAAACGGTTTCTTATGACGATGCCTATAAGGCTCATACCGATGCCGCGGTGATTATAAATACAACCCCCTGCGGAATGTTTCCGAATAACGGTAGCGTAGCGGTTGATATTGAGCGCTTTCCTTCGCTTGTTGCCTGTTTTGATGCGGTTTATAATCCGCTTCGCTCGGCGCTTATATTAAAGGCGAGAAAGAGGGGCATTGTTGCCGAGGGCGGCCTATATATGCTGGTTGCTCAAGCGGTTTTCGCCGCCGAATATTTTACAGGACAGAGCTTACCCGAGGGAACAATCGACCGAGTATATAGCGAGATTTTATCCGAAAAGCAAAATTTAGTTTTAATCGGAATGCCCGGCTCGGGAAAAACAACCCTCGGAAAAATGGTTGCGCGCGAGTTAGGTTTCGAGTTTTTTGATACCGATGTTTTGATAACCGAAATGACAGGTAAAACCCCTGCCGAGATAATCACGGCCGAGGGCGAGACCGCGTTTCGCGATATCGAAAGCGAAGCGGTATCGCGGGTGTCGGCAAAAAGCGCCGCTGTTATTGCAACAGGTGGTGGCGCAATTCTGCGCGAGGAAAATCTTTTGCGCCTTTGCGAAAACGGAAAAATAATTTTTCTCGACCGCGAGCTGCGGCATCTGGCAGTAACGGACGACCGACCCCTATCCAGCGACCTCGAAAAATTATCTGCCCGCTATCGAGAGCGATATCCGCGCTATATGGCGGCGGCCGATAAAAGAATAGAATGTGTATATTCAAAGGAAGCTAATGTTTTAAAAATAAAGGAAGCGTTTTTAAATGAAAATTAAGGTTATAAACGGACCTAATCTTAATATGCTCGGCATTCGCGAGCCGGGAATCTATGGCAATGAGAGCTATAGCGCCCTTTGCGATATGATATCGGCGCATTGTGAAAAGGCGGGTGTTACGGTTTCGCTTTTTCAATCCAACCATGAGGGTGCTCTGGTTGATGAAATTCAGAGCTGTTTTGGCGAGTATGACGGCATAGTTATAAACCCCGGCGCCTACACCCACACAAGTGTTGCAATTTTGGATGCCGTTAAGGCGGTTGGAATCCCGACCGTTGAGGTTCATATCTCGGATGTATCTGCCCGCGAGGATTTCAGACAAATAAGCTATATCCGTGCCGCCTGTAAAAAAACCATTAGCGGCAAGGGCCTTTCGGGATATTTAGAGGCGATAGATTTTCTTTTGGAGCAAAACAATGAGAATTGAGATAGAAAAAGGCATCGCCGAAGGCAAAATGCTCGCCCCGCCGTCAAAAAGTATGGCGCATAGGCTCCTGATTTGCGGCGCGATGACCGAAAAAAGCCGCATCCTCGGCATTGAATTTTCCGAGGATATATTGGCAACCCTCGATTGCCTCCGCGCCTTGGGCGCGAGGGTAGAAACCGAGGGAAGCGCGGTAACGGTTGGCGGGCTTTGCCCTGACCGCTTTCCCGAAAATGCAAAGCTTTTATGCCGCGAAAGCGGAAGCACCATGCGGTTTTTTATTCCGCTTTGCCTGCTTGCAGGGAAGGAAATAAACCTTTATGGCAGTGAGCGATTGCTTTCCCGCCCGCAGAAGGTTTATGAGGATATCTGCCTCGCCGAGGGGCATACCTTTTTGCGCGATGGCGAAAAAATAACCCTTAAAGGAAAACTAAAAAGCCGCGAATATTCGGTTCGCGGAGATATCTCAAGCCAATTTGTAACCGGCCTTATGTTTGCGCTTGCGCTATCGGGCGGCGGAAAAATTAACATTTTGGAAAAGGCCGAAAGCCTTTCATACATAGATTTAACCGCCTCGGCCCTTCGCGATTTCGGAATCGATGTCCGCGTGGATGGGGCAGTGGTTTCGGTCGGCTCGGCAAAGGGCATTTCGGGCCGCGAAATAGCGGTTGAGGGCGATTATAGCAACGCCGCATTTTTTGAGGCACTGAATGTATTGGGCGGCGATGTTGAGGTTTTGGGACTCGATAGCGAGAGCCTTCAGGGCGACCGCGTTTATCGCGAGATATTCAAAATGGAAAACCCGCAGTATGACCTATCCGATTGCCCCGATTTGGCGCCCATCGCTTTTGCGGTTGCGGCCTACCGCGGCGGGGGTTATTTTAGCGGAACCCATAGACTCAAAATAAAGGAAAGCGACCGCGCCGAAGCAATGCGCGCTGAGCTTAAAAAAATGGGAATAGAGGTTAAAATTGAGGAAAACTCGGTTACCCTCGGCGGAAGCCTTACGGCGCCGAGCGAACCGATTTATGGGCATAACGACCATAGAATTGTTATGGCAATGGCTATTCTTTTAACCGTAACAGGCGGAATTATTGAGGGAGCCGAGGCGGCAAAAAAGAGCCTGCCCGACTTTTTCTCGCGCCTTCAAAAACTCGGAATCAATCTTAAGGTGGAATCTCTTTGAAACTCAAAAACGATAAAAAAATACTAATAGTCGGACTCGGACTTTTGGGCGGAAGCTATGCCCGCGCGCTAACCGAAAAGGGCTTTTATGTTAGCGCAATAACCCGAAGCGATAGTTCGATTGAATATGCCCTTCGCGAAGGGATAATCGCCGCGGGAAGCACAAAAATTGATGAAAAACTCATAGGCGAGGCCGATATAATCGTATTTGCGCTTTACCCGCATATCTTTAAGGAATGGGTAAAGGAAAACGGCCATTTAATAAAAAAAGGCGCTATTTTAACCGATGTTACGGGTGTTAAGGGTAACATAGTTTATGAAATCCAGGCGCTTTTGCCCGAGGGAATAGAATTCATATCGGCCCACCCGATGGCAGGTCGCGAGGTTTATGGTGTTGAAAACAGTACAACCGCGATTTTCAACGGCGCAAACTATATCGTTGTTCCAACCGAGAAAAACTCGGCCGAAGCGATAGAGCTTTGCTCCGATTTGGGATGGACCCTAGGATTTGCCGATGTATCGGTGCTCACCCCCGAGCGACACGATGAGATGATTGCCTTCCTCTCGCAGTTAACACACTGTATTGCCGTTTC
This sequence comes from Oscillospiraceae bacterium, assembly GCA_015065875.1. Classification (GTDB taxonomy): domain Bacteria; phylum Bacillota; class Clostridia; order Oscillospirales; family Acutalibacteraceae; genus SIG589. Next base: position 2,107 of record SVPK01000030.1, on the reverse strand, counting down.
GCTTATGTGTGCGAGCTCCGACCCGGACCTTACCCGCTACACGGGCGACTCCTTCCGCGACCTAACCCGCATCGCCCGAATAAATGAGAATATGTGGAGTGAATTATTTCTCGAAAACCGCGAGGCCCTGCTTTTACAGATGGATGCCTTCCGCGAGAGCTTTGATAAAATGTATGCCTCGGTTCGCGACCGCGACGAGAAAGAAATGAAAAAAATGATGCGCCTCTCAACCGAGAGAAGAGCGCTTTTTGATAAAAAGCAAAGGGGATAATTATGAATTTAGTATTTAATAAAAAGCTTCCGGTTCCGCAGCAGGTTAAAAATCGCTACCCCGTTACCGAAGAGCTAAAAGCAATTAAAGACCGCCGTGACCGTGAGATAGCCGATGTTTTTGAAGGAAACTCGGATAAGTTTATCCTCGTTATAGGTCCCTGCTCGGCCGATAGCCATGAGCCTGTTCTCGAATACATATCTCGTCTGCGCCGCGTTGCCGATGAAACAGCCGATAAGCTGATAATAATTCCCCGAATTTATACCAACAAGCCGAGAACAACAGGCGATGGATATAAGGGAATGCTCCATCAGCCCAACCCCAACGAAAGCCCCGATATGATGAGCGGAATTCTCTCGATTCGCGACCTTCATATGGCGGCTCTGCGCGATTATGGTTTTACCTGTGCCGATGAGATGCTTTATCCCGAAAACCACCGTTACCTTTCCGACCTTTTATCCTATGTTGCGGTTGGTGCTCGTTCGGTTGAAAACCAACAACACCGTCTAACCGCGAGCGGAATCAAGCTCCCCGTTGGAATGAAAAACCCAACAAGCGGCGACCTTTCGGTTATGATGAACTCGATAACCGCCGCCCAACATAAGCATACCTTTATCTATCGTGGTTGGGAGGTTCAGAGTCAGGGCAACCCCTATGCCCATGCAATTTTGCGCGGATATCTCGATTTTGCGGGTAAATGCGTTTCAAACTACCATTATGAGGACCTCGTTAACCTCAATGAGCTTTATGCTAAAACCGAGCTTTTGAACCCCGCCGCCATAATCGATACCAACCATGCCAATTCGGGCAAAAAATATCTTGAGCAGATTCGTATAGCGAAGGATGTTGTATATAGCTGCAACCATAATAAGGATGTAAGACGTATGGTTAAGGGCCTTATGATTGAGAGCTACTTGGTTGACGGATGCCAAAAAATCGGCGACGACCGGGTATTCGGTCAGTCGATAACCGACCCCTGCCTTGGTTGGGAGAAAACCGAAAAGCTTATTTATAAGATTGCAGATACCTTAAAATAGTAGTATAATGAATTTAAGCGAAAGCTAAAAAACTTTTGGAGGAACAAAAAATGAAAAAATTACTTGCATTGCTTTTAGCATTAGCCATGATGTTAACCATGCTGGTTGGCTGCGGCGGCGGAGAAGAAGGCGGCATTGAAGGCGAATGGATAATGGTTGATGAGGGCGAGGAAAGCCTTAAAATCAAAAACGGCAAAATAACCGTTTATGAGGGCGGCGAAGAAGCCGGCACCTTTGATTATGAGCTTGATGGCGAAAAAGTAACCGTTTTCTATAAAGGCTCGATTCTTGCCTATGGCGAGTTTAACGGCGAAACCCTTATAATCGGCGAATCCGAATACGAGAGAAATGGCGGCAAGAGTGAGCCGAAGGAAAAAGGTGTTGAAGGCGAATGGCAGCATATGGAAGATGACGATGAAACTCTCGTTATCAAAAACGGCAAGGTAAAAGTTTATGAGGATGGCGAAGAGATTTTCTCCTGCTCCTATGAACAGAACGGCAATGAGATAATCCTCCGCCATCAGGGCGAGGAAATATATGCCGAACTTGACGGCGATATCCTTGATATACAGGGCGACGAATACGAAAGAATCGACTAATAATAAAACCCCCGAAAGGATTGTTCGGGGGTTTTTATTATTTTGGCTTTTGCCCGAAAAGGAGCGAAAAAAGCTGCTCCTTATGCCCTTCGGGCGGGGGATGATTTTGCTTATCCTCTAAAAAGATATAATAGAGGTTTCGGTGTTCGCGGGGGGTGTCGTTCATAGGCATCCTCCTTAATATTCGCCGTAGTAGGAGT
>SVPK01000029.1 GCA_015065875.1 Oscillospiraceae bacterium | reverse complement strand
ATATCGCCCTCGTCGCGCTCGGTCATAACCGCGATTTGCGCGGGGGTAAGGCGGGCCTCTTTTTCGAGTAATTTAAGTAGCTTGTCCATTAAAAAACAACTCCTTCTTTTTTGTTATGCGAAAAATACTGTGATAGCCATATATGTGATGTATGCGAACAGGAGTAAAAATCCCTGAATACGGGAAAATTTCTCCTTATAAACTGCGGGAATAACGGCGATACATATCGCCAAAAAACAAAACGGCATATCGAGCATAAAGCTCTTTTTTGTAACCGGTAGCGCCTTTCCCGAAAGCAGGGAACATAAGGGGAGAATAATTGTCAGGTCAATAATGTTCGCACCGATTATATTTCCTATTGAAAGCGAACTCTCTTGCCGTTTTATGGCGCAAATGGTAGTTATAAGCTCGGGCAGAGAGGTTCCAACCGCTAAAACGGTTGTTGATATTATGGCCTCGCTTATTCCGAGCCGCAACCCTAAAACAGATGCATTATCAACCAAAAGCTCTGCTCCGAAAATTATGCCGAGCGCGCCTACCGTAAGGCGGATAACGGATAATATAATTCCTTCGCCCTCTGCTATTGAGCTTTGATGCTCCGAACTGTTTTTGGCTGACGAAATATTATCGAATATAAAGGCCGCAAAAAAGCATAAAAGCAGGCTGCATCCTGCGGCGGAAAGAAAACCTTCATATGAAAAGAGCCAAAGCATTGCCGCCGACAGCACAAGCAAGAGACATTTAATGCCAAGTTTTTTTCGGTTGAGCGAGCAGGGAATAAATATTATTGATAGGGCGAGAATCAGCCCCGTATTGGCCGAAACCGAGCCTATCGCATTTCCAATCGCCATATCGGTCTTGCCATCGGCCGCCGCAAAAAGCGATACAAGCAGTTCGGGCAGGGTAGTTGCAAGCGAAACAACGGTAGCGCCTATAATAAATTTGGGAATTGCAAAAATTTCTGAAATTCTCGAGGCCGCCAAAATAAAACTATCGCCGCCGTAAACGGTAAAGCAAAGGCCGCAGATAAAAAGCAAACCTGCTAAAAATATTTGCATAAAGGGACCTCCGCAATTAAATGTGAAGCGCCCTTATTTAGGGCTATTATATTATATTAACGACAAAAAAGCAATATAATATTTTGCGGCAAAAAAATAATGCTTGATTTTTTGTTTTCTTTGTGGTAGAATACTTGAGCATTTGAATTCGTCCGTTCCTTACGGGCGGTCTTTATGCCGATTTTCGACATTGAAGCGGGCGGTCCTCTGTCAGACTTTTTTGGGTATGAACGCCTCATATTATTAAGGAGGAAAAAATAATGGACGCTATTAAGAATCTTACCGCCGGTCAGCTCCGCGAGGATGCTCCGGTTGTAAACATCGGTTCTACTGTTCGTGTTCACGTTAAGATTCGTGAAGGCGAGCGCGAGAGAATTCAGGTATTCGAGGGAACTGTTATCGCAAAGAATAACAGTGGCATTGCCGAAACCTTTACCGTTCGTCGTGTATCCTATGGCGTAGGTGTAGAGCGCGTATTCCCGGTACATTCTCCCAACGTTGCCAAGGTTGAGCTTGTCAGAAACGGTCGCATCCGCAGAGCAAAGCTTTATTATCTGCGTGACCGCGTTGGTAAGGCTGCCAAGGTTAAAGAGCAGATTGGTTAATTCAAAAACGAAAAAGGGGGAGTATATGCGCCCCCTTTTTTGATTTTTTAGGGTGAAAAAATGGATTACTATTACGCATACGGCGAAACGGGCGAGTTTGATGAGAAACCGCCCAAGAGCTTAAAAACCGAAGTTTTTGAATGGCTGGACGTGCTTGTCGTCTCGGTCATTGCCGTTGTTCTCCTTTTTACCTTCTTTTTCCGCGTTGTAACCATCGATGGTGAATCAATGGAGAATACTCTTCATGGCGGCGAAAAGGTAATAATTTCGGATATGTTTTATACCCCGAAACAGGGCGATATAGTCGTTATCTCGAGAAATACCGATAATTCTCTTGACCCCGGAACGTATTCCGAGCCTATAATTAAGAGGGTTATTGCAACCGAGGGTCAATGGGTTAAAATCGATTTTGAAACGGGAACAGTAATTGTTGATGGAGTTGCGCTTGAGGAGGATTACACCAAAACCTTGGCAACAACCCATCTCGATGATGAGATAGATTTTCCCGCCTATGTGCCCGAAAATCATGTTTTTGTTTTGGGCGATAACCGCAAGAACTCGCTTGATAGCCGTTCTGCCCGCATCGGCAACAACGGTATGATTGATACGAGATATATCCTCGGTAAAGCGGTATATAGACTTTTCCCCTTAAATAAAATGGGAGGATTATACTAATGAGCGAAGCGCAAAATATTCAATGGTTTCCGGGGCATATGGCGAAAACCCGCCGAAAGCTTCGTGAATCGCTTGATTTAGTTGATGCGGTTGCTGAAATAGTTGATTCGAGAATACCTGCCAGCAGCCGCAACCCGGAGTTGGCGGGTATTATTGCAAATAAGCCCCGCATTGTATTACTTAATAAGTGTGATATGGCCGACCCTGTGGCAACCGAGCGTTGGATAAAGCGCTTCCGCGATGAGGGCGCGCTTGCTATCGCGGTTGATTGCAAGAGCGGCAAAGGCCTTAATACCTTTAAAAATTCCGTTAAAGAATTATTGGCCGACCGCCTTGAGGCATACAGAAAAAAGGGCATGGTTGGAAAGCCGCTCCGCATAATGGTTGTTGGAATTCCGAACGTTGGAAAATCCTCATTTATAAACCGAATGGCAGGGGGAGCCCGTGCCAAGGTTGAGGACCGACCCGGAGTTACCCGCGGCAACCAATGGTTTAAGATTGATAATGAGCTTGAATTGCTCGATACCCCCGGAGTTTTATGGCCTAAATTTGATGATAAGGATGTTGGCGAAAAGCTTGCATTTACCGGCGCGGTTAAGGATGCGGTTCTCGATACCGAATGGCTTGCAATGCGCCTGCTTGAGATTCTTTCCGAGCGCTATATGCCGATGCTTTCCGAGCGCTACAAGATAGAAAAGGGCGATTCCTATGATATGCTTTGTGAGGTTGCCCGCAAGCGCGGAATGGTGGTTCGCGGGGGCGAGGGTGATACCCTTCGTGCCGCAAATATGCTCCTTTCCGAATTCAGAACCCAAAAGCTTGGCAGAATAACCTTGGAGGTATAAAAATGCCTGATTTTTCTTATGAAAATGCCGCAAAACAAAGGGGATATTCCTTGGTTTGCGGGGTTGACGAGGCGGGCAGAGGTCCGCTTATGGGCCCTGTTTGCGCCGCGGCCGTTATATTGCCCGATGGTCTCGAAATTGAGGGACTTAATGATTCCAAAAAACTATCTGAGAAGAAGCGCGAAGCCCTTTTTCCCGTTATAACCGAAAAGGCGCTTGCCTTTTGCGTTGCTTTTGCGAGCGTTGAGGAGATAGAGGAGCATAATATCCTTGAGGCAACCTATATCGCTATGAATCGTGCGATTGCGGGGCTTTCTGTTCCTGCCGATTTTGCTCTAATAGATGGAAATCGCGTTCCCCGCGATATAAAAATCCCCTGCGAAACGGTTGTAAAGGGCGATGCCAAGAGTCAGTCGATTGCGGCCGCAAGTATTCTTGCCAAGGTCTCGCGTGACCGACTGATGGAGGACTATGATAAACAGTATCCGCAGTATAACTTTTTAAAGCATAAGGGCTATGGAACCGCCGAGCATATTGCGGCTATAAAAGAGTTTGGCCCCTGCCCTCTGCATAGGCAGAGCTTTCTTAAAAATATAAAATGAGAAAGAGTGCAAAAAGAGGCTTTGCGGGCGAAGACCTGGCCGCAAAATACTTAAGAGAAAAGGGCTTTATAATAACCGAGCGGAATTTTCATAGCCGTTTCGGCGAAATAGACATTATTGCCGAGGATGAGCAATATATATTATTTGTGGAGGTTAAGACCCGCGCAGGAGGAGCCATAGTTTCTCCCGCCGAGGCGGTTGACCTCAAAAAACAACAAAAAATAATAATGACCGCGAACACCTATCTCGCGCGTAGCCATAGCGCTCTGCAACCGAGGTTTGATGTCGCGCAAATAACCGTTCTGTCTGATGGAGAGCGTGAGGAATATAAAATCGATTATATTGAAAACGCTTTTCAGTAGGGGGAATAGGTTTGAACTTTTTTGACCTTCATTGTGATTCGCCTTATGAATCAATGAGGAGAAATCAAAGCTTTCAAAACGGAGACCTTGCCGTAACGGCGGATAAGGGCTCCGTTTTTGATTTTTGGCGAGAAATTTGTGCTGTTTGGATACCCGATGAGCATCCGTTTCCGCGCAGACGTTATAAAGAGATTTTGGATAATTTTAAATGCCAAATTAAAACTGCCGAAAATGTCGATGATTTAGCCGAAAATCGCGCATTTTTGCTCTCGCTTGAGGGGGCTTCGCTTATCGAGAGTGAGGCCGATGTTGATATGCTTTATAATGATGGGATTATGGCCGTAACCCTAACCTGGAACGGGAAAAATAAAATAGCGGGCGGGGTAAATACTGCGGGGCGCTTTACCGAGTTTGGCAGGCGGATTGTAAGGCGAATGAATGACCGCGTAATAGCTGCTGATTTATCGCATTTAAATGACCGCAGCTTCTTCGATGTAATAAGCGAGGCAGAGTATGTGTTTGCGAGCCATACCGCCTGTCGCAGCATATGCCATGTAAGACGCAATATGACCGATGAACAGCTATCGGCGATTGCCGAAAAGGGTGGTATAATAGGACTATGCCTTTATCCTAAATTTTTAGGGGAAGGGGATACTTTTGAAAACCTGTATCGCCATATTTCGCATATGATTTCTATGGGACTTGAGCAAAATATCGCGATAGGAAGCGATTTCGATGGCGCAAAAATGGACAAAAGACTTGACACTGTGGATAAGATAGTTATATTATATAAATATCTTAAAAATAAAGGCTTATCAGAGGATGTTCTCGAAAGGCTTTTCTATAAAAACGCGCAAAATTATTTTTGCGGTTTGCTAAAATTACGGAGTGATAAAAATGAACTACATCAGCACAAGAGACAATAAGGTTAAGGTAAGCGCCGCAAAGGCAATAAGCCTGGGCATTTCGGCCGATGGCGGACTTTTCCTTCCCGAATCCATTCCTACCCTTTCCGAGGAGGATTTTGAAAACTTAAAGGTTTCGGATTATAAGGGCCGCGCAAAAATCGTTCTCTCTAAATTTTTAACCGATTTTACGGCCGAGGAGATTGATGCCTGCGTTGAGGGTGCATATACCGGCAGCTTTGAGGATGAGAGCCCTGCTCCCATTTCTATTTTAGGCCCTGATATTTCGGTTCTTGAGCTTTGGCATGGTCCCACCTGTGCGTTTAAGGACCTTGCGCTTCAGCTTTTGCCCTATCTGCTTACTACCTCGTCCAAAAAGGTATCTGCGGGCAAAACCGTTATCCTGGTTGCAACCTCGGGCGATACAGGTAAGGCCGCTCTCGAGGGCTTCCGTGATGTTCCGAATACCGATATAATTGTTTTCTATCCGAGCGAGGGCGTAAGCTCTATGCAGAAGCTTCAGATGGATACCCAAGAGGGCGAAAACGTTTGCGTTTGCGCCATTAAGGGTAATTTCGATGATGCTCAAAGCCGCGTTAAGGAAATATTTACCGATGCCGAAATGAACGCGAAGCTTGCCGCCGCAGGATATAATTTCTCAAGCGCAAACTCGATAAACTGGGGTCGCCTCGTTCCGCAAATCGTTTATTATGTTTCGGCATACTGCGATATGTTGGCCGACGGCAACAATAACAACAACGAGTTCAACGTTGTTGTTCCTACCGGCAATTTCGGAAACATCCTTGCCGCATATTATGCTAAAGAGATGGGAGTTCCGATAAAGAAGCTTATCTGCGCTTCAAATGCCAATAATGTTTTAACCGATTTTATCAATACCGGCGTGTATGACCGCAACCGCGATTTCTATACAACCATTTCGCCCTCAATGGATATTCTCATTTCGAGCAACCTCGAGCGTATGCTTTATATGCTTTCGGGCGGAAACGACAAGCAGGTAGCCGATTGGCAGGCAAGCCTTAAGGCCGAGGGCAAATTTGCCGTATCCGATGAGGTTAAGGCCAAGATAGCCGAGCTTTTCTGGGGCGGTTGCTGCAACGATGAGCAAACCCTTGAAACAATTAAGGACGTATATGATAAGTATGGTTATCTTATGGATACTCATACCGCCGTTGCCTTCTCGGTTTATAAGCAGTATCGCGATACCTATGGCGATACAACACCCGTTCTCATCGCCTCAACCGCAAGCCCCTACAAGTTCGCAAACAGTGTTCTTGCGGCATTTGATGCGGAGATTCCTGCCGATGATTTTGCTAAAAACGATGCTCTCTCGGTTTTAACCGCAACCGATATTCCTGCCCCGATTGAGGCGCTTAAGGGTAAAACCCGTCGCTTCGGTGAGGTTATCGACCGCGATGAGATGAAAGCCGCTATTTGTAAGTATCTCGGAATATAATTTTAAAAAAACAAATGCCCCGCCTAAAAAAGCGGGGCAATGTTGGCATTAAGGGCAAATTTATGCCTTTGCCTTAAAGGTATTACATTCGGTCTCGCAGCATTCGCAGGCGCAGCTGTCGCCGCCAACGGTGATGTGGCCCGCGTGGCACTGGTCGCCCTCCGAATGGTAAACGCAACTGTCAACATTGCATTTAATGCCGCTTATAACTTTAGAATCGTTTGTCATACTTCTGCCTCCAAACCAAAAAAATTTAAGACCCTTTCGGTCATATTTATTATGCGCGTAAATTTTTAAAATATAGGAGATAAAAAATGTCTTTATATGCAATTTCAGATTTGCATCTTTCCCTCGCTGCGGACAAGCCAATGGATGTCTTTCGCGGTTGGGAGGATTATCAAAACCGAATAGAAAAAAATTGGCGCCGCATAGTAAAGGCAGAGGATACTGTTGTTATTCCCGGCGATATTTCTTGGGCTATGACGTTATCCGAAGCGGTTGCCGATTTCTCGTTTTTAAATTCTCTGCCCGGCAAAAAAATAATACTTAAAGGCAATCATGACCTTTGGTGGTCAACCGCAAAAAAATTAAATACATTTTTGGAAGAAAACAAATTCGATACAATATCCTTTGTTTTCAACAGTGCGGCGGTGGTCGAGGATTTTGCCGTTTGCGGAACTCGCGGATGGTTTTATGATTTAGGCGCCGAGGATAAGGTTGTGCTTCGTGAGGCGGGTCGACTTGAAACCTCAATCAAGGCCGCAATCGAAACGGGCAAAAGGCCGGTTGTATTTACCCATTATCCGCCGGTTTACGGCGAATGGGTTTGCAAAGAAATTTTTGATGTTATCAAAAAATATGAAATAACCCGCGTTTATCATGGCCATATTCATGGTTCGGGCTTTAATAATGCAAAAAGCAGCTATGATGGTGTCGAATTTAAACTTTTATCGGCAGATTGCATTGATTTTTGCCCTATGTTAATAGTATAAATATATATATTTGCAAAATTTTAAAAAAAATATGGAAAAATTGGTAAGACTGTGCTATATTAATATGGAATGATTATCCTGGAGGTAATAAAATGAGTTTAAAAGAAGCAAAAAAAGTTGAGGGCGGCAGATACGAGCTCGAGATTTTAATCGATGGAGCAACCTTCTGCGATGCTATCAATAAGGTTTACAAAAAGGAAGGAAAGAAGATTTCCATCCCCGGTTTCCGTAAGGGAAAGGCTCCCCTTTATCTTATCGAAAAGATGTATGGTGAGTCGGTATTTTTCGAGGACGCACTTAACCTTCTCTATTCTGATGCTCTTGAGGCAGCCGCTGATGAGGCAGGAATCGAGATAGTTGATGATAAGATGGATTTCGACCTTGTTTCGATTTCCAAGGCAGACGGCGTTGACTTTAAGGTTACCTTAACCGTTGTTCCCGAGGCAACCCTCGGCGAATATAAGGGCCTTAAGGCAGAGCGTGTAACCCCCGTTGTAACCGACGAGGAGGTTGATGCCGAAATCAATCAGATGGCTAACCGCAATGCAAGAATGGTGTCGGTTGAAGACCGTGCCGCAGAGCTTGAGGATATCGCAGTTATCGATTTCGAGGGCTTTGTTGATGGTGTTGCCTTTGATGGCGGAAAGGGTGAGTCCTATTCGCTTACTTTAGGCTCCGGTCAGTTTATCCCCGGCTTTGAGGAGCAGGTTGCAGGTCATAATGTTGGTGAAGAGTTCGATGTATCCGTAACCTTCCCCGAGGATTACCAGGCAGAAGAGCTTAAGGGCAAGGCCGCCGTATTTAAGGTTAAGCTTCATGAGATTAAGAAGTGCGAGCTTCCCGCAATCGATGATGAGTTTGCAAAGGATGTTTCCGATTTTGATACCCTCGCAGAGCTTAAAGAGGATATTAAGAAGCATCAGCTTGAGCATAAGACTCACCATGCAGATGAGGCCGTTGAGAATGACCTCGTTGACCAGGTTGTTGAGGGTATGAAGGTTGATATCCCTGATGCAATGATTGAATCTCGTTGCAACCAGAGCCTTCAGGATTTTGCCTATAGACTTCAGATGCAGGGTCTCAACCTCGAAACCTATCTGCAGTATATGGGAACCAATGCTGATGACTTTAAGGCATCCTTCCGTCCCCAGGCAGAGAAGCAGGTTAAGATGCGTCTCGCTCTTGAAACCATCGTAAAGCTTGAAAAGATTGAGGTTAGCGATGAGGATGTTGCTGCCGAGATTACCAAGATGGCAGAAGCTTATGGTGTAAGCGAGGAGCAGGTTAAGAATGCCGTTCCCGCAAAGGAAATCAAGAAAGACCTCTTGGTTACCAAGGCACTTGAGCTTGTAAAATCCAGCGCCGTAATTACCGAGGTAGAAAAGAAGGCTGAAAAGCCTGCAGCAAAGAAGCCGGCCGCCAAGAAGACTGCTTCCACCGCCGCCAAGAAGACTACTTCTACCGCTGCAAAGAAAACAACCTCTACTGCCGCAAAGAAGCCCGCAGCTAAAAAGCCTGCCGCAAAGAAGACAGAAGAGAAAAAAGAGGACTAATTTTTAAATGGCAGGAGGAAACCCCTGCCATTTAGTCGATTATATTCTGTTTTTTTAACACATACTAATATGTAAACAGGAGGTAAATTATGGATATGAGTTTTGTTCCCTATGTTATCGAGCAAACAAGTCGCGGAGAGCGTTCTTATGATATTTTCTCCCGTCTGCTCAACGACAGAATAATTATGCTTAACGACCAGGTTGATAACACCACCGCAAGTCTTATCATCGCCCAGATGCTCTTTTTAGAGGGTCAGGACCCCGATAAGGATATCAGCTTTTATATCAATAGCCCCGGTGGCTCGGTTTCGGCCGGTATGGCGATTTACGATACCATGCAGTATATTAAGTGCGACGTTAGCACAATATGCGTTGGTATGGCCGCAAGTATGGGCGCATTCCTGCTTGCCGCAGGTGCAAAGGGTAAGCGCTATGCTCTGCCCAACAGCGAAATCATGATTCACCAGCCTTTGGGAAGCGCCGAAGGTCAGGCAACCGATATTCTCATTCATGCAAAGCATATTGAGAAAATTCGCGAAAATATCAATACTATCCTTTCGGAAAAAACCGGCCGTCCCATCGAGGAGATTCGCCGCGATACCGAGAGAGATAACTTTATGTCGGCGCAGGAAGCTGCCGATTACGGCCTTGTTGACAAGGTAATAACCAAGCGATAAGAGGAATCTTAATGGCTAATATTAATGAAAACGAAATTCGCTGTTCCTTCTGCGGAAAAACGCAGGAGGAGGTCTCCCGCCTCGTTGAGGGACCGGGCGTTTATATCTGCGACCGTTGCGTTGAGTTTTGCAGCTCGCTAATATTTGATGAGCCCGTATCGCGCGGAAAGGATAAGAAAAAAGGTGAGGAGTTTAAACTCTTAAAGCCCCGCGAGATAAAGGAAAAGCTCGATGAATATGTTATCGGGCAGGATGAGGCAAAAATTGCCCTCTCGGTTGCCGTTTATAACCATTATAAGCGCATATCGAATAAGGGTGCCGATAGCGATGTTGAGCTTACTAAAAGCAATGTTCTCTTGTTGGGACCCACAGGTGTTGGTAAAACCCTTTTGGCCCAAACATTGGCTAAAATACTCGATGTTCCGATTGCGATAACCGATGCAACAACGCTTACCGAAGCCGGCTATGTTGGCGAGGATGTTGAGAATATTCTGCTTCGTCTTATTCAGGCCGCCGATTTTGATATCGAGCGCGCCGAGAAGGGCATTATCTATGTTGATGAAATCGATAAGATTGCCCGCAAGAGCGAAAACGCGAGTATAACCCGCGATGTTAGCGGCGAGGGCGTTCAACAGGCGCTTCTCAAAATCCTGGAGGGAACCGTTTCCAATGTTCCTCCGCAGGGAGGTCGAAAGCATCCGCAGCAGGAGTTTATCCAGATTGATACAACCAATATTCTTTTTATCTGTGCAGGTGCGTTTGATGGTATCGATAAGGTAATCGAAAAGCGCATAGGCGGCGGAAGCCTGGGCTTTGGCGCCGAGGTTAAATCCGAAAGCGAAAAGAAAAATGAGCTTGAGGCCGAAACCCCAACCCATAAGGACCTCGTTAAATTCGGAATGATACCCGAGCTTGTTGGTCGTTTACCGGTTATAACCGCACTCAAAAAGATGGACCGCGAATCGCTCCTTAAGATAATGACCGAGCCGAAAAACTCGGTTATAAAGCAGTATAAGGCGCTGTTTGAGATGGATGGAGTTGAACTCGAATTCGAGGATGAGGCGCTCTGCCGCATCGCTGATATAACCATCGAGCGCAAAACGGGCGCGCGCGGACTCCGCTCGGTAATCGAGGGCGTATTGCAAAAAATAATGTTCGATATTCCGTCGGATAAAAATGTTGAGAAGGTTGTTATAACCGCCGCAACAGTCGATGGAGCCGACCCCATTATAACCCGCAAGAAAAAAGCCGCAAATCAGTAATAAAAAAGGACTGTGCATCAGCACAGTCCTTTTAATTTTGTTTTTACTTATTCTTTTCCTCGTGTTTTGCAACAACCTTCTGGATGCGGTCAACGGGGTCGAGAAGCTTGCTTATAGAGTTATCACAGTTAAGTGTATCAATAAGGAGAGCGATATACTTACTCATGTTAACACTGCAATACCAATCGCGCTTTAAAAGCTCGGGGGTTTGGTAGATGAGGTTGGTTGTGAAAACCTTGGTGATGTAGCCGTTCTTATAGTATTCATCAAACTTCTCAAGTCCGTCAACGAACAGACCAAAGGTTGAGAACATAAAGATTCGACCTGCGCCCATCTCCTTAAGCTTCTTTGCGATATCGAGCATCGATTCGCCGGAGGAAATCATATCATCAACAATGATGAGGTCCTTTCCTGCGATATCGCTGCCTAAAAACTCATGAGCAACGATGGGGTTCTTTCCGTTAACAACAACCGAATAGTTGCGGCGCTTATAGAACATACCGAGGTCGAGGCCTAAAACCGAGGAATAATAAATGCAACGGCCCATTCCGCCTTCATCGGGAGAAACTATCATAAGCTTGTCACGGTCGATTTTAAGGTCGGGAGTTGATTTAAGGAGAGCCTTTATCATCTGATATGCGGCCTGAACATTATCGAAACCATCGAGCGGGATTGCGTTTTGAACGCGGGGGTCGTGAGCATCGAAGGTTATAATGTTGCTAACGCCCATATTAACGAGCTCTTGAAGCATTATAGCGCAGTCGAGCGATTCGCGCGAGGTTCTTCTGTGCTGTCTGCCTTCGTAGAGCATCGGCATAATAACGGTTATTCTTCTGGCCTTTCCGCCGAGAGCCGCAATAACGCGCTTTAAATCCTGGTAATGGTCATCGGGCGACATAGGAACAGTCTGACCATACATTTTATAGGTTACATTGTAGTTAAAGCAGTCGCAGAGAATATAAGCATCGATACCGCGAGCCGAATGATGTAAAACACCCTTACCTTCGCCTGTTCCGAAACGGGGGCAGTTTGCCTCTATAACAAAGGTTTCCTCCTCGGGGGTTTCTCTCCATTGGGAAAGATAATAGTCAACACTTGCCGCAATATCCTCACAACCGCGCATGCTGATAACAGCAAGCTCACCGAAGGGAGCATGTGTAAAGTCGATACTAGCCATTTTATCGCCCTCCAAATATTTATTATGTTATTATAATAACATACTTTTTAATTAATGCAAATAGAAAAACGACATTTTTAGTGATTTTCTGAAAAATATTTTAATTGATAAAGATACTATAGTTTGATATAATAGGGATAAAGTATGGAAAAAGGGTGGTAATAATGGTAAAAGTAACACTTATAACCCACACACCGGAACCCGAGCGAGCCGTTGCGGCCGCTGCAAAGCTCTGCTATTCTCCCTCAACAATCGATGATATTCGCGAGGGTCTGACAGAGGAAAAGGTAGCATCATTTGTTGATATGTTGGCATCCATCGGTCATGAGAGTCCGCTTGAGCACGTAAGCTTCACCTTCGGTATCGAGGGTGTTTCCCGCGCTTGCACTCATCAGCTGGTGCGCCATCGTATGGCATCGTATTCTCAAAAGAGCCAACGTTATGTTAGCGAAGGCGGATTCGAATATGTTATCCCGCCCGAGGTTGAGGCCGTTCCCGAAGCGCTGGAGCTTTATAAAAAAGCCATGGCCGAGGACCAGGAATATTATGAAAAAATCGCCGCAATTTTAAAGGAAAAACACTTAAAAGAAATGATAGAGAGCGGTATGGACGAGAAGGCCGCAACCCGCACCGCCGAAAAGAAGGCGATAGAGGATGCGCGCTTTATTCTCCCTAACGCCTGCGAGACCAAGATTGTTGTAACCATGAATGCTCGCAGTTTGCTTAATTTCTTCCGTCATCGTTGCTGCAACCGCGCCCAATGGGAAATCCGTGAGGTTGCCGATGAAATGCTTCGCCTCGTTAGCGCAGTTGCTCCCAATCTCTTTAAAAAGGCAGGCGCCCCCTGTGTTCACGGTGCTTGTCCCGAAGGAAAGATGACCTGTGGAAAGGCGGCCGAAATGCGTGAGCATTTTAAGGCCTTAAAGGGTTAACTTTATGGGAAAGCTTATAGTTATTGAAGGGCTCGACGGCAGCGGAAAATCTACCCAGCTTGAACTTCTCGGAAAAAATCTCTCCGAGAAGGGAATCGATAATAAAACCGTTTCTTTTCCCGATTATAATGAAAATTCAAGCGCGCTTGTTAAGATGTATTTAGGCGGCGAGTTTGGAAAAAATCCGGGCGACGTTAATGCCTATGCCGCATCGCTTTTTTATGCGGTTGACCGCTATGCTTCCTATAAAAAGCATTGGCAGGAATATTATTTGGGCGGCGGAACGGTTATTTCGGGCCGCTATGTAACCTCGAATGCGGTTCATCAAACGGCCAAGCTTCCCGAAAGCGAATGGGAATCATATCTTTCCTGGCTTTATTCTCTTGAATATGGTAAGGTTGGTATTCCAAAGCCCGACCTCGTTATATTCCTCGATATGCCTACCGAACTTTCCAAGAAATTACTTGAGAAGCGCTATGGTGGGGTAGAGGAAAAGAAGGATATCCATGAAAAGGATATCGAATATCAGCAAAACTGCCGCAAGGCCGCTATGTATAATGTTGAGCATGCCGGCTGGAAGGTAATCTCCTGCGCCGATGGCGAGCGCATACGAACCGTTGAGGAGATAGCGGACGATGTTTTATCGGCCGTTTTGGCAGTGCTTTAAGATTGATTTTAAAGGATGGATACTTTTTGGTATATGTTTTTTTAGCAAACGGCTTTGAGGAAACCGAAGCGCTTGTAACGGTTGATGTTCTCCGCCGTGCAGGCTATGAGGTTTTAACCGTTGGGGTTGGTGGCGAATTCGTCGAAGGGGCCCATGGTATAACCGTTAAGGCTGATACTACCGAGGATTTGGTTTCGCCCGATGAGCGGCTTTCGGCGGTTATCCTTCCCGGCGGAATGCCCGGAACCCTAAACCTTAAGGCGAGCGAAAAGGTCTCGGAATTTATCCGCTGCGCCGCCGATAAAAAGAAGGTTATAGGCGCTATTTGTGCCGCGCCTTCGGTTATTGGAGAGATGGGACTGCTTCGCGGTCGCGTTGCAACCTGTTACCCCGGTTTTGAATCGAGCCTTATTGGTGCAACGGTTGAAAAATCTCCCTGCGTTGTAAGCGATAATTTCGTAACCGCCGCAGGTGCGGGAGCCGTTTTTGAGTTTTCGTTTGCGCTTACTGATTTGCTTGCCTGGCAGGAGGGTAAGACCGCCTATGGCGATTTTTCGCTCTCCGAGGGTATTGAGGAGTCGATGCAATGCGCCCGATAGATATAAGACAGTATAAGCAGTCTATCCGCGAGGAGAGCCGAAAAAGGCGAACCGAGATGGGGGCGGAGCGCCGCCGCGAGCGCGATGAGAAAATCGCTCAAAACGTTCGACGACTGCATCAATATGCCCCTTCGGGAACACTGCTTATATATGTTTCAACACCCATAGAAATAGATACAAAGAAAATAATTGAAAATGCCTGGGCGGACGGAAAACGAGTTGCGGTTCCGCGCTGTATTCCCGAAACCCGACTTATGGAGTTTCATTATATAACCTCTTTTGATGACCTAAAGCCCGGAACCTTCGGAGTTTTAGAGCCTGATGAGGGGTTGCCTGTTGTGACCGATTTTTACGGATGTCTTATGATAGTTCCTGCAATGCAGTTTGATATTTATGGCTTCCGCCTCGGCTACGGCAAAGGATATTACGACCGTTATATGTCGCGTTTTACGGGGGTTTCGGCCGGCCTTTGCTACTGCGAGGAACTGCGTCACCATATGTATCACGGTCGCTATGATAAGCCTGTTGATATAATAGTTACCGACCGATATATAAGAACCTGTAAAAAATAAATCACCCTTTTGGAGGTGTAAATTAAATGGAAAACGAAAATATGAATCTGCCCGAGAGCGAGGAAACAGCAAAACCTTCGGTCGAGGTTAATGAGCCTGAAATAATTGAGGAATCGGCGGCTCCCGAAGGAAGGGGAGGCAAGCATGCCGCAAAGCGCAAAAAAAGTACCAAAAAGATTGTTCTTATAGTTTTGGCTGTGGTTTTTGCGATACTGCTTATCTTTGGCATAACCTGTGTTTGCGATTATCTTGGAGTAGGCTTCTCGTCTGCAAGGGATGTTACAATCGAGGTTCCGCAGGGCGCTTCAACCGCAAAGATAGCCGAAATGCTTGAGGATGCGGATATTATCGATTATCCTATGCTTTTTCGCATTTATACCAAGGTTAAGGGCTATGATGGCCTTTATAAATACGGCGAATACACCTTTAATACAAAGGATGGCTATTCCGCCGTTGCGAAGGTGCTTATGTCGGAGGGCGCAAGGGAGAAAACCGCAAGGGTTACCATCCCTGAACGTTCAACGATTGATGAAATAGCCGCAATTTTAGAGGAGGCAGGGGTCTGCGAAAAGGCGGATTTCTTTGCCGCGCTTGAAGGCGATTATAAATACGATTTTATAAAGACTATCCCGACCGATAAGGTTCATTATAAGTTCGAGGGATATCTTTTCCCCGAAACCTATGATTTTTACTGCTATGATTCGGCCGAATGTGCCGTTTTAGCGGTCGAGAGGATGCTCGCCCAAACCGATAAGGTATTATCGGAAACGGGGGTTTATGAAAAGGCCGCCGATAGCGAATATTCGGTTCACGAAATTATGACCATGGCATCCATAGTTGAACTTGAGGCAAGCGGCGAGGAGGCGGAAATGCCCAAGGTAGCCAAGGTTTTCTATAACCGCCTTGAGAATTGGGATGCTCCCAAGCTCGGCTCATCACCGACCCGTAAGTATCCCTATGGCAACGGAAGCTATGATACCAACGAGATTATAGGTCTTCCGCCCGGTCCTTATTGCTCGCCGAGCAAAAATGCAATTCGCGCATCGCTCTCTCCCGAGGAGAATTTTGAAGCAACCTTCTTTGTTACCGATGCGGATATGAATTTCTATTATACTTATTCTTATTCAGAGCATATAAACACAATTAACAAACTAAAATCAGAAGGCAACTGGATTTATGAAACATATTAAACTACCCGAACTGCTTTGTCCCGCAGGCGACCTAACGAGGCTTTATGCCGCCGTTGATTTCGGCGCCGATGCGGTTTATCTTGCGGGCGAGGAATTCGGAATGAGAACCGCGGCAAAAAACTTTTCGCTCGATGACCTTAAGGCGGGAATCGATTATGCCCATAGCCGTGGAGTTAAGGTGCATGTTACCTGTAATACAATACCGCATAATGATGAAATCGAGCGTCTGCCCGAGTTTTTATCAGCGCTTGATTCGCTCGGAGCCGATGCTATTATTGCTTCGGATATCGGAACTATCGGTCTTGTTAAAAAATACGCGCCCCATGCCGAGCTTCATGCCTCGGTTCAATCGGGAATTGTTAACTATATATCGGCTCGCGCCTTTTATGATATGGGAGCCGACCGAGTTGTTTTAGCGCGTGAGCTATCGTTAGATGAGATTGCCGAAATCCGCGCAAAAACCCCGAAAGAGTTAATGCTTGAGAGCTTTGTTCATGGCGCTATGTGCGTTTCCTTTTCGGCAAGATGCCTGCTTTCGAGTTATATGACAGGCCGTGATGCCAACCGCGGCGATTGCGCTCAACCCTGCCGTTGGAGCTATTCGCTTATGGAGGAAAAACGTCCCGGTCAGTATTTTGATATAACCGAAACCGAAAAAGGAACCTATATCCTTAATTCTAATGACCTCTGTATGGCCGAGCATCTTGATAAGATGGTAGCGGCCGGAATAGGAAGCCTTAAAATCGAGGGCAGAGCAAAATCGCATTATTACGTTGCGGTAACTGCCAATGCCTATCGCGGCGCGCTCGATAGCCTAAAGAATGAAAATTGGGAACTGCCTCCGTGGGTATCCGAGGAACTTAATAAAATAAGTCACCGAACCTATTCAACCGGCTTTTATTTCGGGCGTCCCGAAAATTCTCAAACCTATGGCTCCGCGGGGTATATTCGCGATTATACCGTTGCAGGCGTAGTTGAGGGATATGAGGATGGTTGCGTTGTTTTAACCCTTAAGAATAAATTTTTGCGCGGGCAGGAATTTGATTGTCTTGCGCCCAAGCAACCGCCCTTTAAAATTAAGGCCGACCGTATGTTCAACGGCGAAGGAGTCGAGATAGAAACGGCGCCCCACCCGATGATGACGGTTAAAATCCCCTGCGAGCGAGAGATTCCCAAAGGCTCTCTGCTTCGCATGGAATCAAAAGAATAAACAAACAGTCGATATTTTTATATCGACTGTTTTTTATTGCCCTTTTCGGTCAAGAATATTATGGGTGATTTAAATGATAAAAAAGGCAAGCCTCGAGCAAAGAGGCGCCCTTTGTATGATGGTTTTATTCATTTTAATATTCGTATCG
>SVPK01000028.1 GCA_015065875.1 Oscillospiraceae bacterium | reverse complement strand
CGATAAGAAGCGCGAGGTTGAAGGCGGAATTGCCGATATAATCGAGGGACTTCAAAATTTTGGCATTAATATCGATGAAGGCTTTATCTCGGGTAGCGAGGAGAAGGGCGAATACGGCCCCTATAAGCAGAGCAACCGAGTTGAGATTTATAAGACCTATGTTAAGGACCTTATCTCGCGCGGACTTGCTTATCCCTGCTTCTGCACCGAGGAGCAGCTCGCAGAAACCCGCGAAAAGCAGGAAGCGCTCAAGGTTAGAACCGGATACCACGGCGAATGGGCGCGCCACCGCGACATAACCGTAGATGAGGCCGAAAAGCTTATAGCCGAGGGCAAGCCCTTTGTTGTTCGCCTGCGTTCGGGCGGCAGCGAGGATAGAAGAATCGTTTTTGATGATGGCATCAAGGGTAAGATTGAAATGCCCGAAAATGATGAGGATTTTGTTCTGCTTAAATCCGATGGTGTTCCCACCTATCATTTCGCCCACGCAATTGATGACCACCTTATGCATACAACCCATGTTATACGCGGCGATGAATGGATTTCATCTACCCCGAAGCATATAGAGCTATTTAAGATTTTAGGCTTTAAGCCACCCAAATATGCCCATGTTTCGCCCATTATGAAAACCGATGACGAAACAGGAGCAAAGCGCAAGATATCTAAGCGTAAGGACCCCGAGGCCGCCGTTAAATACTTTACAAGCGAGGGCTTCGAGGGCGAAAGCGTTATGGAATATCTTATGACCATAGCCGCTTCGGATTTTGAGGATTGGCGCCGCGCCAACCCAACCCTTCCCTACCGCGATTTTAAATTCAATTTAAAGCGCATGAGTGTTTCGGGCGCGCTATTCGACGGAAATAAGCTGCTCGACGTCAGCAAGCGCGTTGTCAGCACAATGTCGTCCGAACAGGTAGTTGCCGCTCTGCTCTCGTGGTCGCGCGAGTATAACCCCGCTTTTTATGAGCTGCTTGCGGCCGATGAGGATTATGCAAAGAAGGTTTTCGCCATTGACCGCGATGTTCCGAAGCCACGCAAAGATATTGCTAAATGGAGCGATGCTCCCGCATATTGCTCATATTTCTATGACAGCACCTTTGAAAAATCCTATGAGATGCCCGAAAACATCTCGAAGGAACTTGCCGCAAAGATTTTGCGCGCTTATATCGAGGTTTATGAGCCGACAGATGACCGCAACGAGTGGTTCTCGAGCATCAAGAGCATCTGCCCCGCTTTGGGAATGGCCGCCGACACGAAGGAATATAAGGCCAATCCCGATAATTATCTTGGTCATTCGGGCGATGCTTCAACCGTTATTAGAATTGCAATAACAGGTCGCCGCAACACCCCCGACCTTTGCAGTATTATGAATGTTCTCGGCAAAGAGCGCTGCATTGAGCGACTGACCGCCGCCGCCGAAGCATTAGAAAAGTAAGGAGCCCCAATAATGGAAGAACTTAATTTAAACGAAACCGCATCGAATTTTATTCTCGATGCTATTGATACCGACCTTGCCGAAGGGGTTTATGATAAGGTTCAAACCCGTTTTCCCCCCGAACCCAACGGCTACCTTCATATAGGTCACGCAAAGGCGATTTGCATCGACTTTGGAACCGCCGAAAAATATGGCGGAAAATGCAACCTGCGCTTTGATGATACCAACCCTACCAAAGAGGATACCGAATACGTTGATGCCATTATGGAGGATATCGAATGGCTCGGATTTAAATGGGATAATGTTTTCTATGCTTCCGATTATTTCGATTATATCTATGAATGTGCTCTAAAGCTTATCGATAAGGGTCTCGCTTATGTTGATGAGCTCTCGGCCGACGAGATAAGAGAATACCGCGGAACCTTAACCGAGCCCGGCAAGGAAAGTCCTTACCGCAACCGTCCTATCGAGGAAACCCGCGACCTCTTCCGCAGAATGACCGAAGGCGAATTTGAAAACGGAAGCCTTGTTCTGCGCGCCAAAATCGATATGGCATCGCCCAATATGAATATGCGCGACCCGGTTATCTACCGCGTTATGAAGGCACACCATCACAGAACCGGTGATAAATGGTGCGTTTATCCGATGTATGACTTTGCTCATCCGCTTTCGGATGCTCGCGAAGGAGTTACCCATTCGCTCTGCTCGCTCGAATTTGAGAATCATCGTCCTCTTTATAACTGGTTTTTAGAGGTTCTCGATATTCCCACCCCGCCGAGACAGATTGAGTTCGCCCGAATGAACCTTAATTATACACTCACCAGCAAGCGCAAATGCTTAAAGTTGGTTAATGATGGCTTGGTTTCGGGTTGGGATGACCCCCGAATGGCAACCCTTTGCGGTATGCGTCGCCGCGGATTCCCCGCAGAGGCTGTTAAAGCCTTTGTTGATAAGATTGGTGTTTCCAAGGCTAACAGCGTTATCGATTATGCGTTGCTTGAATCCTGTGTTCGCGATTATCTTAATATCGAGGCCGATAGAGCAATGGCGGTTCTCCGCCCCTTAAAGGTTATTATCGATAACTACCCCGAAGGTAAGGAGGAGCAGATTGAGGTTGAAATCAACCCCAACAAGCCCGAGCTTGGCAAAAGATATGTTACCTTTAGCCGCGAAGTTTACATCGAGCAGGATGACTTTATGCTCGACCCGCCCGGAAAATATTTCCGTCTCTGCCCCGCTCGCGAGGTTCGTCTTAAGGGTGCATACTATCTTAAATATGCATCGCATGACTGCGATGAAAACGGCAACATAACCGCCGTTCACTGCACCTATGACCCCGAAAGCTTTGGCGGAGAGACCCCCGATGGCCGCAAGGTTAAGGGAACTCTGCATTGGGTTTCGGCATCGCATTGCGTTTTGGCAACCGTTCGCCTTTATGACCGTCTTTTCAATGTTTCCAACCCCTCCGATGAAGAGGGTGTTGAGAGCTTCGCCGATAATCTTAACCCCGAATCGCTAACCGTTTTAGAGGGTTGCGCGCTTGAGGAGAATATGCGCGATGCAAAGGTTGGCGACCGATTCCAGTTTATGCGCCAGGGTTATTTCTGCGTTGATTCGGATTCAACCCCCGATAATATAATAATCAACCGAACAGTTGCCCTTAAGGATTCTT
The DNA here is from genome assembly GCA_015065875.1 of Oscillospiraceae bacterium. Taxonomy (GTDB): domain Bacteria; phylum Bacillota; class Clostridia; order Oscillospirales; family Acutalibacteraceae; genus SIG589. The sequence goes on along the minus strand of SVPK01000028.1, from coordinate 15,024 downwards.
TTAAAACAAAATAACGAGGTGTTTCAAATGAAGGTTAAAGATATTGTTACAAAGATTGACTGGTATTATCCCTGGCTTACCGCCTGTGATTTTGATAATGTTGGACTGCTTGTTGGCGATGAGGAGGCCGAGGTTAAAAAGGCCGTTGTTGCCCTCGACTGCACCCATGAGGTTCTCGATTTTGCAATCGAGCAGGGCGCAACCGCGGTTGTTACCCATCACCCCATAATCTTCGACGGACTTAAAAAGGTTACTGCCGAGAGCGTTGTTCACAAGGCAATAAAGAATAATATCTCTATCGTTTGCGCCCATACCAATTATGATACAGGAACAAACGGTGTTAACGATCACCTCTGCAAAAAGCTCGGTATTAATGTTACCAAGAGCCTTATGATTGACGGCCTTCTTATCCGCGGCGGAGAATTTGCAAAGCAGGTTTCGGCCGAGGAGCTAGCGCTCCGTTGTCGCGATAGCCTTTTGGCTCGCCATATTGCTTTTGCCGATGGCGGCAAGCCGATAAAGAAGGTTGTTGTTTGCTCGGGTGGCGGCGGAAGTTTACTTTCGGATGTTATGGCTTCGGGCGCCGATGCATTTATAACCGGCGAAGCCAAGCATAGCGATTTTGTTGCCGCCAAGAATGCCGGCTTTACCCTTATGGTTTGCGGACATTTTGAAACCGAGGATATCGCTATTGCCCCGCTTGCGGCACTACTTACCCGCGAGGTTCCGGGCGTTGAATTTATCGAATGCCATAAAAGCCCTGTAAATCATATATAAAAGGGCTTGCAAAAAATTACCGTTCGTGGTATTATACTTAAGATTTGAATATGGGTTTTGTTCCCTTTAAATGCTATGACGAAGAAAAGTAGTTCTCCCGCGCGCCAAGAGAGGGTCGGTCATCGGCTGAAAGCCGACCTGCGTTTCAAGGTTTATGAAGTTCGCTTCCGAGCAGTTTGATTGAAAACTAAAGTAGGTCAAACCGTTTTGACAACGTTATCGGTCTTAAAGAGCCTGCAGAGATGCAGGAATATGCGGGTGGTACCGCGGAGCTTAAAAATTTTTCGGCTTCGTCCCCTTTTTAGGGGGCGAAGCTTAATTTTTTTGGAGGTAAATTATGAAAGAACAGTTAGCTCAAATTCGCGAAGCTGCGCTCGCGGCGGTTGCCGCCGCCGAGGATTCTGCGGCTATTGAGGAGCTGCGAGTCCGTTTTCTGGGTAAAAAGGGTGAGGTTTCGGCAATACTCAAATCGCTGGGCTCGCTATCGGCCGAGGAACGCCCCAAGATGGGCCAGCTCGCAAACGAGGTTCGCGCCGATATTGAGAGCGCTATAACCGATAAGAAGGCAGAGCTTGGAAAGGCCGCGCTTGCCGCCCGCCTCGAGAGCGAAAAAATTGATATTACCATGCCCTCAAAGAAAACATCAATTGGCGGACTCCATCCGCTCAATACCGTTTTGGCCGATATGATTGATATATTCCAATCGATGGGCTTCGATGTTGTTGACGGCCCCGAGGTTGAAACCGATTACTATAACTTTGAGGCGCTCAATATCCCCGCCGACCATCCCGCAAGAGATATGCAGGATACCTTCTATCTCGGCGAAAATATTCTGCTCAGAACCCAAACCTCGGCCGCACAGATTAGAACAATGAAGGACCGCAAGCCCCCCATCCGCATTGTTTGCCCCGGCCGCGTTTTCCGCGCCGATGAGGTTGATGCTACCCATTCACCCGTTTTCCATCAGATGGAAGGCTTGGTTGTTGATAAGGGTATAACCATGTGTGACCTTAAGGGTGTTTTAGAGCAGTTTGCTCACGAAATTTACGGACCCGAAACAAAGGTTAAGTTCCGCCCCTCCTTCTTCCCGTTTACCGAACCGAGTGTTGAGGTTGATGTTACCTGCTCGGAATGTGGCGGAAAGGGTTGCCGCGTTTGTAAGGGCTCGGGTTGGATTGAGATTTTGGGCGCAGGTATGGTTCATCCCAATGTTTTGCGCGCCTGCGGAATCGACCCCGAGGTTTATTCGGGATTCGCTTTCGGAATCGGTCTCGACCGTCTTACAACTACCCGCTACAAGATAAGCGATATTCGTTTGCTCTTTGAAAACGATAAACGTTTTCTTGAGCAGTTTTAAGGAGGGAATTTAAAATGAAGATTTCACTTAAAACACTTAAAAACTATGTTGATATAAATGTTTCTGTCGAAGAGCTTTGCGACCGTATGGTTATGGCAGGCTTCGAGGTTGAGGAGATAATCGACCTATCGGAGAGCATGAAGAATGTTGTTGTCGGAAAGATTGAGAGCATTACCGCTCATCCCGATTCCGACCATCTCCAGATTTGCCAGGTTAATGTTGGCGATGGCATTCAGCAGATAGTTACCGGTGCTCAAAATGTTTTTGAGGGGGCATATGTTCCCGCCGCACTTCATGATTCTTATCTACCCGGCGGAGTTCATATTAAAAAGGGTAAGCTTCGCGGTGTTGAATCGCTTGGTATGCTCTGCTCCGGTGAGGAACTGAACCTTAAGGATTGCGATTATCCCGGCGCCGAGGTTAACGGCATTATGATTATGGATGATGCCTTCCCCGCAGGAACCGATATGCGCGAGGTTCTCGACCTTTTCGATTATGTTATCGACTTTAAGATAACTGCAAACCGCCCTGATTGTCAGTGCATTATTGGTGTTGCCAAGGAGGTTAGCGTTGTTTTAGGCGTTCCCTTCCGCGCACCCAAAACCGAATATACCACCGTTGGCGGCGATATAAACGATTATATCAAAATCGATGTTGAAAATTATGACCTCTGTCCCCGTTATGTTGGCAGATTTGTTAAAAATCTCCGCATTAAGGAATCCCCCCGTTGGCTCAAGGCAACATTAACCGCTTCGGGAATGCGCCCGATAAACAATATAGTTGATATTACCAACTTTGTTATGCTTGAAACAGGTCAACCGATGCACGCATTTAACTATGACCAACTCCTTGGAAAGCACATCATAGTTCGCAACGCAAGAAGCGGCGAAAGCATTCAGACCCTTGATGAAAAGCAGCATGAGCTTAATCCTGAAATGTTGGTTATTGCCGATGGCGAAAAGCCCTCCTGCTTGGCGGGTATCATGGGCGGACTTGAAAGCGAGATTGAAAACGATACCAAAAACCTTTTCCTCGAATCGGCCAAATTCAAGCGCGATAACATCCGCAGAACGGGCAGAACCCTCGGAATCAGAACCGAGGCAAGCGGCAGATTTGAAAAGGGCGTTGACATCGTTAATGTTTCCTACGCGATGGACCGCGCACTCTCGCTTATCTGCGAGCTCGATGCAGGCGATGTTGTTGATGGTGTTCTCGACCTTAATGAAGGTCTGCCCGAGGACCGCATTATAAAGACCAGTGGCAAGGCTATCTGCGAGCTTTTAGGACTTGAGATTCCTACCGACCGTATGGTTGAAATCCTTTCGTCGCTCGGTCTCGGTGTTACTCAAAACGGCGATGAAATAACCTGCAGTGTTCCCTCTATCCGCAGTGATATCGAGGGCAAGGCCGACCTCGCCGAAGAGGTTATGCGAATCTATGGCTATGACCACATAGTCGGAACCCCCATGCGCGGCGCCGTTATGCGCGGAAGACTCCTTCCCCAGCGCTTGGCGGAAAACCGCATAAAGGCCGCTATGACCGCTATGTCGGCCCGCGAGATTATGACCTATTCGTTCATTAGCAGTAAGGCTACCGCTATGCTTGGTCTTGATGAAGCCGATGAGCGCATGAAGGCGGTTAAAATTCTCAACCCTCTGGGCGATGAATATTCGACCATGAGAACCCAGCTCATTACCTCGATGCTAACCGTTCTTTCAACCAACTATAACCGAAAGATTCCTGCGGTTCGTATGTATGAGATATCGAAGCGCTTTATACCTCTCTCCCTGCCGATAACCGAGCAACCGCTTGAGTTGCCCACTATGTCGATTGGCCTTTATGGAGGCGATGAGGATTTCTTTACCCTTAAGGGTATGGTTGAGCAGGTGCTTGCCGAATTTGGTGTTACCGCCCGCTATGAGCGTTCGGGCGAGCCTTTCCTCCACCCCGGCAGACAGGCATTCGCCATGGTTGGCGATGAGGCCGTTGCCGTTTTGGGCGAGGTTCATCCCGAAACCGTTCGCACCTTCTCGCTTGCAGAGCGAACCTATATAGCTGAGATAAAGCTCGATAAGCTTCTCAAAGCCGAAAAGCCGAAGGTTCTTTATAAGCCGCTTCCCAAGTTCCCTGCCGTTAGCCGCGACTTCGCGCTCCTTTGCGATATCGACCTTCCCGCAGGAACAATTGAGGAAACTATTCGCAAGGCGGCAGGCAAGCTTTGCGAAAAGGTTGAACTCTTTGACGTTTATATCGGCTCGCAGATTCCCGAAGGCAAAAAGAGCATTGCTTATAATGTTTCGCTTCGCTCGGCCGAAGGAACCCTTGATGATGAGCAGATTGACCGCGTAACCGGCAAAATTATAAAGAAATTAGCCGAAATTGGTGCTAATTTGAGAGGTTAACAAAAAATTAACTCAATTTTGCTTGCATAATAGAGCGTTTTGTTATAATATTTATTTGTGAGGTGTTAATTATGAACGATAAGACTATGACCTTTTCGATAGGAAACGAACAGGAGCAGGAGATTAGAAGAATTCTGCTTACGGTTTATGATGCTCTTAAGGAAAAGGGATATAACCCTATCAATCAAATCGTCGGCTATATTCTCTCAGAGGACCCGACCTATATTACAACTCATAATAACGCGCGCAGTCTTATTCGCCGTATTGACCGCGATACTCTGCTTCAGTCGTTGGTTAAATATTATTTAACAGATTAAAATTTAAAGACCCGAAGGAAAACCTTCGGGTCTTTTTTATATGTTTTTTTCTTTTCGTTTTTTTATCATTGATGAGAGAATTATTATTATCTGCAAAACGGCGGCACACATAAAAAATGAAGCAATTCTTATTTGCTGAACCGTTAACACCCCGCAGAGCACAACCGACCACAAAAGTATGGATACAGATATGGCGCGAGCAGTTTTGCTCCACCAAATTGAGGTAAAAACAATGGCAACAATCGCCGAGCACGGAACCGCATATAAAAAGCTAATCCAAGGCCATCCGCCCGAAACGTTTGCAACTATGAGGGTTGCGGTTACGATTGAGGCGATAAACCAAGGTATGCCTATGGCAATCCAGGTTATGAGGCGACGATTAAGCACAATATCAACCGGCTTCTCGGGGGCTTTTTCGTTTATAAGGTCATCAACCTTAATCCCGAATATCTCGGCGATGCTCGCAAGCACTAAAACATCGGGAAGCCCCTCGCCTCGCTCCCATTTTGATACCGATTTATCCGAATAGTTAAGCTTTTCGGCAAGCTCGGTTTGGGTTAGTCCCGCACTTTTGCGGTAATGAACCAGTTTTTTTGAAAAGGCTTTTTTAATTTCCTGCTCGTTCAAGACCTAATCCTCCGTTTTTTCCTTTACTAATGCGGCGCTTATTTTATATCCCCTGCCGCCGAGGTTTATATCATATGTATATATATCATCATTTGAGAGAACATTGCCCGTTTTTCTAATACCCGAAATGCCTTTACCCGTTGCCTTAATCAGGGCTTCTTTGCGGGTATAGATATGATAAAATCGGTCGGCAAGGCTATCGCCCGATAAAAAATCAAGCTCTTCAGGGGTAAAAAAGCTATGCGATATTTTTTTGAAATCACAAAGTCTATCGATACATTCTATATCTATTCCTACCTCGGATTTTGGAGTATCTGAAGATATAACATTTATTTTTCCGAAATCGGAAACCTTTTTGTCGCACGAAACCGCACAACAAACTGCACCATCCGTATGCGCGAGGGAAAAGAAAAACTCATTTCCCTCTATATAGGGCTTGCCGTTTCCATGGCGGGCAATTTTATCTGAATCCTTATATCCGAGAGCCGACAACATCAAAAAAAGCAATTCCCAAGCTGCAGAATGCTCTGCTTCCCTTTCGCCTAAACATTCTGCCGATGCGATATAAAGCATATTGCCGCCTCCTTCTTACAAATTTAATAAAAGCCCGAACCTATCCGATGCGTTCGGGCTTTTTTATTATTCATCGTGCGGTTCTGTCGCTTGCCTTAATTTAACCTTTGCCCTCTCCTTGAGCTTTACCGTTTTAACGGCATGACGACGGAGAAGATTTACGAAAACCGAGAAGAGCGGGATGAAGAAAATCATTCCCATTACGCCCATTATCTGACCGCCGAGAACAACGGCAACCAAGGTCCAGAATGCTCCGAGGCCTACCGAGGTTCCAACAACATGGGGATAAATAAACTGATTTTCGATAAACTGAACAACGATATAAACAATGATGCAGAGCAATACCTTTGAGGGGTCAACGAGCAATACAAAGAAAGCTCCGATAAAGCAGGCAACAAACGAGCCCACATAAGGAACAAAGGCAAATACCGCAGCCAAAACGGCAGTAAGACCCGCATAGGGAATGCCGAGTATCATAAATACAGTAAATATTAAAATGCCCAAAATACAGGCCTCAACGCATTGACCCGATAAAAACTTTGAATAGGTATCGCTAATTAACTGACCTGTGCTTCTCAATCTCTCGGCGGTTGATTTTTTAAGATAGGCCGACATAAGACGGTTGGCCTGATTTGCGAGTTGACGCTTGCTTAAAAGCGCATAACCTGCTATAATTACGGAGATTATGAAGGAGGTTATTCCCGATACTGCATCCATCGCGAAGGTTGCGGCCGAGGAAATAACAGAGCCCGCATTTATTTGTAGGCTTGATAACAATCCGTTTTCGCCCAAGGATTCGAGCCAATCGGTAATACTATCGGTTTTGAAGCCATAGTCATTAAGAATTTTCGACCATTCGGGCCATTTCTCCATTGTTTGAGCATAAAGATTTTCAAGAGAACTAACAAGGCCGGGAATCATCATAGTTACGACCAGAGCAATAACCAGAGCAACACACAAAAGCGTTAACAAAAAGCTAATGCATGTAATTGCGGTTTTAGAGGGCACACGGTTCTTATTAATCTTTAATGCCAACTTTTCAAGCAGCCTCTCAAACCCGCGCATAGGAACATTAAGCATAAATGCAATTATGAGCCCCACTACGAGGGGAGATAAAAGCCCTACAAGATTTTTCAGAAAAGCAAATATACTGCTAACCTTGTTAACGGCAACGAAAAGCAGGATAGCATAGGTTATGAGAAGGAATGATTGTTTAAACTTTTTATCCAACTCGGTCACTCCATTTCTTGGCTTATATATAATAAGTATACCACAGGAAAAATATTCATTCAAGTATGTTGTTTAAAAGTTAATATTTTAATTTAAAAAACCTTGAAAACAGGCTTGACTTTACTATGATAAAGTGATATTATGTTAAAGTAATAAATTTGCGAGGTAATTCTAATGAAAAATATAAAAAATCCGTCGACCGACCGACTTTTTAAGGCAATCCTTAATTTAAAGACGGTTGAGGAATGCTATGATTTTTTCGAGGATGTTTGCACCATTAAGGAGCTCTCGGATATGACCCAGCGCCTTGATACCGCCTTCCTGCTTTATGACGGAATGAGTTATCAAAAAATAACCGAAAACGTTAACGTTAGCACCGCAACCATTGGCCGCGTTAGCAAATGCCTAAACTACGGCAGCGGCGGATATAAGTTGGCTATCGACCGCATTAAATCGGAGGAAAACTAATGGACATCAATAATTTATCGCTCGGCTTCGATGAGCGCTTAATTTTTGCGCTTCGCGGCCTTTATGAAAATAACGGCTACCGCCAATACAGAATGAGCAAATTTGAGGAATATGACCTCTATGCTCGCAATAAGGATTTTCTGATTTCGGACAGCATTATAACCTTTACCGATATGGATGGACGCCTTTTGGCCCTAAAGCCCGACGTTACCCTTTCTATTGTTAAGAACCTTAATGACGATGGATGCCACAAGGTTTATTATAACGAAAACGTTTATCGCGTTACCAAGGGAAACCGCTCGTTTAAAGAAATAATGCAAACAGGTCTTGAATGCTTTGGACTTGTTGATGAATACTCCCTTTGCGAGGTTATAACCCTGGCGGCACAGAGTCTGCGCCTTATATCGCCCGATTCGGTTTTGGATGTTTCAAACCTGGACCTCATTTCGGGAATTCTTGAGCGTCTCCCTCTTTCTGCTTCGCAGAAGGCAGAATTTTTAAGACTTGTCGGCGAAAAGAATACACATGAGCTTTATGCCCTTTTAGATTCCTGCGGAACCGAAAAGGAAAAGGCCGAATGTATTATTGAGGTTGTTTCAACCTATGGAAGCGCCGAAACGGTTATTCCGAAAATCGAGATGCTGCTTTTGGGAATCGCCGATACTACCCCGCTATCAAATCTTGGAAAAATTATCGCCGCGCTCGATAGCGATATAAAAAAGATGATTAAAATCGATTTCTCGGTTGTTGATAACACCAAATATTATAACGGAATCGTATTTAAGGGCTTTGTTCCCTCGGTTCCCACCGCCGTTTTATCGGGCGGACAATACAGTCGACTTATGACCCGTATGGGACGCAGCTGTGATGCGGTTGGTTTCGCAGTTTACCACGATACCCTCGAGCGGCTCTATGATGAGCAAAGCGAATTCGACTCGGAGGTTCTGCTGATTTATAAGAATTGCCCGTTGCCGTTGCTTTGCGAAACCGTAGCCGACCTTAAGGCTAAATACGGTAGCGTTTGTGCGATGCAGCAAGAACCCGAAAACACCAAATACCGCCGAGTATTTTTGCTCGACGGCGACCAATTAAAGGAGCTAAAGAAAGATGCTTAATGTTGCTCTGCCAAAGGGCAGACTTGGCGAAAAGGTTTATGCCATGTTTGAAAAGGCGGGTTTCCCCTGCCCTTCGATAAAGGAAAACAACCGCAAGCTAATATTTGAAAATGAACAAGCGGGGGTTAGATACTTTTGGGTTAAGCCCTCGGATGTTGCCATCTATGTTGAACGCGGTGCCGCCGATATCGGCGTTGCCGGAAAGGATATTTTACTCGAATACAAGCCCGATGTTTATGAGCTTTTGGATTTAAACCTCGGCAAATGCCGAATGGCGGTTGCGGCAAAGGCAGGCTTTCGCGATGACAACCGCAGAACCCTGCGTGTTGCTACCAAGTTTTCTAACATCGCCGCTAATCATTATCTGTCAAAAGGTCGCGATATTGATATAATCCATCTTAACGGTTCAATTGAGATTGCTCCCATTTTAGGGCTTTCGGATGTTATAGTTGATATCGTTGAAACCGGAACAACCCTTAAAGAGAACAACCTTGAGGTTATTGAAACGATTGTTCCGATAAGCGCGCGTCTTATATCCAATAAGGCGAGTCTTAAGTTTAAATCGGAGCAGATTGAGAATCTGCGCCGCGAGCTGATGAAAGGTATGGAAAAAGATGATTAAGATTATGAAATACGGCGAGGTTGCAAACGAGGATATTTTTGCCCGCGAGGAGCCTACAACCAATGTTGCACCCATAGTTGCCGAAATAATTGCCGATGTTCGCGAAAACGGCGATAAGGCACTTTATAAATATTGCGAAAAGTTCGATAAAGCAAAGCTCGATAGCCTACTTGTTAGCGAAAAGGAAATTGCCGAAGCGGTTTCGCTCGTTGAGCCCCGTTTTTTGGATATTCTTGAGCGTGCCGCCGAAAATATCCGCAAGTTCCACTCAAAGCAGGTTCGCAACAGCTTTATAATTAACGATGAAAACGGAATTGTTACAGGCCAAAAAATCATTCCTGTTGACCGCGCCGGTCTTTATGTTCCGGGCGGCACTGCGGCCTATCCTTCAACCGTTTTAATGGATTCCATACCCGCAAAAATCGCAGGTTGCCCCGAGGTTGTTATGGTTACTCCCCCGTCGGCCGACGGAAAGGTTAACCCGGTTATTTTAGCGGCGGCCAAGGTTGCGGGAATCGATAAAATATTCAAGGTTGGCGGAGCACAGGCTATCGCCGCATTGGCTTATGGAACCGAAAGCATTCCCAAGGTTGATAAAATAGTCGGCCCCGGAAATGCCTTTGTTGCAGAGGCAAAGCGCCAGGTTTTCGGCAAGGTATCGATTGATATGATTGCCGGTCCCAGCGAGATACTTATTGTTGCCGATGGAAAGAGCGACCCCCGCTTTGTTGCGGCCGACCTTCTTTCCCAGGCCGAGCATGACAGAATGGCAAGCGCCGTTTTGGTTACCGAATCGGAGGAATTGGCAAAGGCGGTAAGCGATGAGCTTGAACGCCAGATTCCGCTTCTGCTTCGCGCCGATATTGCCCGCGAATCTATTGATAAAAACGGCAAGATTATTGTTGCCGATAATCTTTATCGCGCCATTGAAATATCCAACGAGATTGCTCCCGAGCATTTAGAATTATGCGTTGATAATCCCTTTGATTATCTTGATAGTATTCGTCACGCAGGCTCAATATTCATGGGTCGAAACTGTCCCGAGGCATTGGGCGATTATTTTGCAGGCCCAAATCACACACTTCCGACCAGTGGAACTGCAAGGTTCTCAAGCCCCTTATCGGTTGATGATTTTATCAAGAAAACACAGTATACCTATTATACCCGCGAGGCACTCAATAGGGTTGCCGCCGATGTTGGATTTTTTGCCGAACAGGAAGGCCTGACGGCACACGCAAAAAGCGCGGTTATACGCACGGAGGAATAATTAGCAGTGAGTCGTTTTTTAACCGAAAAATATGCTTCGCTCACCCCTTATACACCGGGTGAGCAACCGAAGGATATGAAATATATAAAACTCAATACAAATGAATCGCCCTTCCAGCCCTCTAAATTGGCGATAGCGGCCGCGGCAGAGGCGGCAAAAAGGCTCGAACTCTATTCCGACCCTGAATGTCACGACCTGGTTGCGGCGGCCGAAAAGGTTTTTTCGGTATCGCGCGATGAAATCCTTTTTACCAACGGTTCGGACGAGATTCTGAATTTTGCCTTTATGGCATTCTGCGATAAAGAGCATCCCGCTATCTTCCCCGATATTACCTATGGATTCTATCCCGTTTTCGCACAGCTTAACGGCATTCCTTACAGGGCTATTCCCCTGCGCGAGGATTTTACCATCGATTTAGAGGATTATAAGGATCATAAAGGCGCAATATTCATAGCAAATCCCAATGCGCCGACAGGAATTGCACTGAAAAAGGACGAAATAGAGCAAATAATATTGGCAAACCCCGAAAGTGTTGTTATAATAGATGAGGCTTATGTTGATTTCGGCGCCGAAAGCGCGATGAGCCTTATACATAAATATGATAATCTTTTGGTGACCCAAACCTTCTCAAAATCTCGCTCAATGGCGGGAGCTCGACTCGGGTTTGGAGCAGGCTCCAAGGAGCTTATTCGCGACCTTAATACCATAAAATACTCTACCAATCCCTATAACGTTAACCGCATGACCATGGCGGCAGGAATCGGGGTTTTGGCCGACGAGAATTATACAAAGGAAAACTGCGAAAAGATTAAAAGAAACCGCGAATATACCCTGTCTTCCCTTCGCGAGCTTGGATTTTTCGCTACCGATTCGGTTGCCAACTTTGTTTTCGCAAAGAGCGATAAAATCTCGGGTGAGGAGCTTTATTCCCGCCTTAAAGAGCGCGGAATTTTGGTTCGCCATTTTTCATCGCCCCGCCTTTGCGAATATAACCGCATAACCATAGGCAGTCGCGAACAGATGGAAGCCCTCATAGCAGAGATTAAGAAAATTTTGGAGGAAATGGAATGAGAACTTCACGTATCGACCGCAAAACCGCGGAGACCGATATTTCTTTAAATATAAATATCGATGGTCGAGGCGAGAGTAAAATTAATAGCGGTTGTGGCTTTCTCGACCATATGCTGACCCTGTTTGCAAAGCATGGCCGTTTCGACCTTGAGCTTGTTTGCAAGGGTGATTGCGAGGTTGACTATCATCATACAACCGAGGATATCGGAATCGCGCTCGGACAGGCTTTTCGAGAGGCTCTCGGAAACAAGGCGGGCATTATTCGCTATGGCCATACCATTCTTCCCATGGATGATGCGCTCATAATATCGGCTATCGATTTTTCGGGCCGCGCATATCTCGGATATGATGTTGATTTGCTTACCGAAAAGGTTGGCGATTTTGATACCGAGCTCGTTAAGGAGTTTTGGTATGGTTTTGTCCGAACAAGCGAATGCAACCTTCATATTATGGAGGTTGTTGGCGAAAACTCTCATCACATAATTGAGGGTATCTATAAATCGGTTGCTCGCAGTATTAAAACCGCAATAACCATCGAGGAAAGATTCAAGGACGATATTCCGTCTACAAAGGGTGTTTTATAATGATTGCCATTGTTGATTATGGTGTTGGCAACCTTTTTTCGCTTAAAAGCTCGTTTGCCGCTATTGGAGCAGAGGTTACGGTTACCTCAAGCGCCGAGGTTATTCGCTCGGCCGACCGAATAATTTTGCCCGGAGTTGGCGCCTTTGGCGATGCCGCAAAAAAGCTCGAGGCTTCGGGTCTTGGCGAGGTTTTAAAGGAGGAAGCCAAAAAGGGCAAGCCGCTTATGGGCATTTGCCTTGGTATGCAGCTTCTTTTTGAGCAAAGCTTTGAATACGGATGCCATAAAGGTCTCGGACTTATCAAAGGCTCTATAAAGCCTATTTCCGAGGTTATCGGCGAGGGGCTAAAGGTTCCGCATATAGGCTGGAATTCGCTTCGCTTTAAAAAGGATAGCCCCATTTTTAAATATATTAAAAACGGAGACCATGTTTATTTTGTTCACTCCTTTTATGCGGCCGACTGCGATGATTCGGTAATTGCCGATACCGAATACGGCGCTTATCTTACCGCCGCCGCACAAGAAGGAAATGTTTTTGGTTGCCAATTCCATCCCGAAAAGAGCGGCGAGGTTGGACTTTCTATCCTGCGCGCCTTCTCGGAGATTTGATTTTAGAGGTTTTTATGATAATTTTTCCCGCAATTGATATTATAGGCGGCAAAGCAGTTCGCCTTTATAAGGGCGATTATGCGAAAATGACGGTCTATAATGATGACCCCGCCGCCGTTGCCGCAGATTTCAAAAGCTGCGGCGCAGAATATATCCATTTGGTTGACCTTGAAGGCGCCAAGGATGGAACAACACCCAATTTCGATACCGTTTGCCGCATAAAGCGCTCAAGCGGACTTTTCTGCGAAATCGGCGGAGGTATTCGCAGTATGGAGGTTATCGACCGCTATATAGAGGCCGGTATCGACCGCGTTATTTTAGGAACCGCGGCGGTTACCAATCCCGAATTTTTAGAGGCTGCAATAAAAAAATACGGTGAAAAAATCGCAGTTGGAATCGATATTAAGGATGGGTTTGTTGCCATAAAGGGTTGGCTTGAAAAATCCGAGTTTGAGGCCTTTGAGTTCTGCGAGCGAATGCAAAAAATGGGCGTTTCGACCCTTATTTGCACCGATATTTCAAAGGATGGCGCAATGCAGGGCACAAATCACGAGCTTTATAAGGAATTATCTAAACGATTTAACCTTAATATTACCGCATCGGGCGGAGTAAGCTCTCTTGAGGATGTTCGCCGTCTGCGTGAGCAGGATATTTATGGCGCCATTATAGGAAAGGCCTATTATACCGGCGATATTAACCTTAAAGAGGCTGTTGAGGTGGCCAAATGATAACAAAAAGAATTATCCCCTGCCTTGATGTTAAGGATGGCAGGGTTGTTAAGGGTGTTAATTTCGAGGGGCTAAACGATGTTTCATCCCCCGTTTCGCTCGCTAAATTTTATAGCAGTTGCGGCGCAGATGAATTGGTTTTTTATGATATAACCGCTTCATCCGATGGCCGAAAATTATTTACCGATATTTTAACCGAAACGGCTAAAAGCGTATTTATCCCGTTAACCGTTGGCGGCGGAATAAATACCGTTGCCGATTTTGACCGCGTTTTAAAATGCGGAGCCGATAAGGTTAGCGTTAATTCGGGCGCTATTAAAAATCCCGCCCTTATAGGCGAGGCCGCCCGTCTTTACGGCGACCAATGCGTTGTGCTTTCGGTTGATATTAAGAGGGTTGATGGAGTTTTTCGCGTTTTTGCCAAGGGCGGACGCGAAAACACCGGTATGGAAGCCATTGAATGGATAAAGCGCTGCGTTGGAAACGGTGCAGGCGAGGTTGTTGTTAACTCGATTGATACCGACGGGGTTAAAAAAGGCTTTGATATACCGATGCTAAAGGCCGTTTGCGATGCGGTTTCGGTTCCTGTTATCGCCTCCGGCGGCGCAGGAAAAATTAGTGATTTTATAACCCTGTTTAAAACTCTGCCGCAGGTTGATGCCGGATTGGCGGCATCGATATTCCATTTCGGCGAGGTTGCGATATCCGACCTTAAGGCCGAGATGCAAAAAAATGATATCTATACAAGACTGTGAGGCTTTTTTATGATAAATATTGATGAACTTAAATTCGATGAGCGCGGACTTATTCCCGCTATTGTTACCGATTCGGTAAGCGGAAAGGTTTTAACCCTCGCATATATGAATCGCGAAAGCTTAAAAATTTCGATGGAAAAGGAGCTTACCTGCTTTTATAGCCGCTCAAGAAACGAGCTTTGGCTTAAGGGTGAAACAAGCGGCAACTATCAACACATAGTTTCGATAACCGCCGATTGCGATAAGGATGCATTACTCGTTTCGGTCAAGCCCGACGGTCCCGCTTGCCATACAGGAACCGAAAGTTGCTTTACTGCCCCGGTATTCCAGAGCGAGGAGCGAAAGGATTTTTCGCTCGATGCACTTATGAAGCTTATTGAAGGCCGCAAGACCGAAAAAAAGGAAGGCTCATATACAACCTATCTTTTTGAAAAGGGCCTTGATAAAATTCTAAAAAAGGTTGGCGAGGAATGCACAGAGGTTATTATCGCCGCCAAAGCCGAGGATAAGGCCGAAACCATTT
>SVPK01000027.1 GCA_015065875.1 Oscillospiraceae bacterium | reverse complement strand
AAACAGATAAAGAAGTAATTCAAGCTACACTTGAAAGAATGCTTTCGGAAATTTAATTTATCTTAAATGAAAGGCGTCGCAGTAATGCGGCGCCTTTCGTCTTGACAAGCTAGTTTTTTAAAATTCGTCTATAGGTTTTATACAACATACTATAAAGAATGAAACTATCGGCAACAAACATTTTGATAATTTTGAAAACTGTATTGATATTTTGCCGATAATATGGTATAATAAGAGCAAGAAAACTTTCCGGGAGGTTACTATGGAATATATTTCTGTCGCAAAAATGGCTGAAAAATGGGGGCTTTCTGAACGAAGTGTGCGGAATTACTGTGCTCACGGCAGAATTGCCGATGCCAAGCTTATCGGCAAAACTTGGTACATTCCGGAAAACGCACAGAAGCCGGAGCGTGCAAACAAGAAAAACGAAGCGCCTACATTACTGCAGATCCTGCGTGAGCAGAAAGCTGCCAAGATGACAGGTGGTATCTACCATAAGATTCAGATTGAATTGACATATAACTCTAACCACATTGAAGGTAGTCGTCTTACACACGATCAAACTCGCTATATCTTCGAGACCAACACCATTGGTTTTGAAAATGAAGCCGTCAATGTGGACGATGTGATCGAGACATCTAACCACTTCCGCTGCATTGATATGGTGATTGATGGAGCAGGGGCTACGCTCTCTGAAAAGTTCATCAAGGATCTACACGCAGTTTTGAAAACCGGTACCAGCGATAGCCGCAAGGATTGGTTTGCGGTAGGGGAATACAAGCAATTACCCAACGAGGTGGGCGGTAACGAAACCACGCTGCCGGAAAATGTTGCCGACGAAATGCGTAAGCTGCTGACAAGTTACAACGAGTTGCTTTCTAAGACCTTTGAGGACATCGTAGCTTTCCATGTGGTTTTTGAACGTATCCATCCCTTTCAAGACGGAAATGGCCGTGTAGGCCGCCTGATCCTCTTCAAGGAGTGCCTGAAGAACAATATTGTCCCCTTCATTATCGAGGACAATCTGAAGTTGTTCTACTACCGCGGCCTCAAAGAATGGGACCGCGAAAAAGGCTTCCTAATGGACACCTGCCTCACCGCCCAGGATCGCTTTAAGGCTTACTTGAATTACTTTAGAATTTTATATTAACAATCAATTCTGAATGTATGATTAAGCAAAATTTTTATGGCATAAGATGTTTAGAAGAATAACATAAATTGATTTATAGGAGGAATTGTAGGAATTATGGAAAATCAACTTGTAAAATTTGAAATTACTGGTCTTCATGGAGTGCGTGATTATTCTATCAAAATGGAGAATGGAAAAGTTATCATTGTTGGTGAGAACGGTTCTGGAAAAACTACTGTTTTTAAAATCATGTATCATACATTAGCGTGTGATTGGGATTCGCTTCGAACTTTTTCTTTTGAATCTGTAAAAATGTATTTCAGCAATCAAAAAACTATAAAAATTGATTCGGAGCTTCTACAAAGCATCTTTGCTATCAACGATATAGAACGAGTTGCGTATTACGTTGAAGGGCGTCCTCGTAATCGAAGGATGCTTTTCGATGGTTTGATTAATAATCTAATTGCAATTAAGAGGAAAACAGAGGATAAAAACTCAGAGGAGCTTGAACGTTTATATGCGAGTTCGCCATTCCCATATCAATATATTAGCAAAGTAATCGAAGAAGACTCTGTAGTTCGTTTGTATTCTATTACTCGAGAAATAGAGGAAACATTTGATGCTACTATTCTGTATTTGCCTACGTATCGCAGAATCGAAGAACAGTTGAAGAATATTTTTCCCAATATGGATAGCGATGATTGGAATAAAGCTAGAAAGCACACAAGAGGCGATCGAGCTATTGAACTAGTAGAGTTTGGTATGGGTGATGTAGAAAAGGCTGTTAAAGACTATCAGGAGAGACTGAACAACTTTTCAAGAGCGCAACAGAATAAACTAACTTTAGGCTACTTGAGTGAAATAATAGGCGAGAAATATGAACATGTTGATTTTGAGGGGATTAAAGGTCTTACAGAACAACAGATTAGTGATATCTTAAAAAGAATTGAATCTAATATTCTGTCTGATCAGCAAAAGAATGAAATACGGAGGATTCTGTCACAGATTAAAGATACCTTAGAGACTCCATCAAGAGTGAGAGAAAAAATTGTATGTCATTACTTTTTGAAATTAATTGATTTTGATAAAGAAATGAGTGATGAAGAAGCGTCCTTGCTGAAATTTGTTGCTAAGTGTAATAAATATTTAGTTAGCAACAGCTTAATATACGACAATCAGGATTTTACCTGTAGGATTTATAACAAGGTCTCTGGTGAAATAAGTGGCTCAGATGAAATCCATTTTCAGGATATGTCTTCTGGTGAAAAGCAAATTGTATCTCTTTTTAGCCATCTCAATTTAACACAGCAGAAGAAACTGTTTGTTTTTATTGATGAACCGGAATTATCTCTTTCTGTTGATTGGCAAAGGATGTTCCTTGTAGATATTCTTGACAGTACTAGTTGCATTGGGATTGTAGCTACTACTCACTCTCCGTTTGTTTTTGAAAACGAGTTGGAGAAGTATGTTCATGGGATAAATGAATTCTGCACAAGGGGGTAAATCAGAGTGATCACAAAAGAAAGCCTTGTGCAAGATAGAGAACAGGCGAATGTGGCACTCCTAGAGTTGAAACAAAAATATAACCCTGTGGGTAAGGATGTATATGCTGTGGTTGAGGGAAAAGATGACATAGCATATTATACTTGCATCTTTGCTAGATATCCAAAGTTCTCTAATGCTACTATTGTTTCGGCAAATAACCGTAAGAATGTGGTTAAGGCGTTTGAACTAACAGATTGGAGTGTTTATTCGGACAAAAGAATTTTTTTCTTTGTCGATCGAGACTTGTCTGAAATTACAGGAGAAAACACACCGATTGCTGATAATGTATATGTAACGGATGAATATTCGATAGAAAACTCTCTTTTTAATGAAGATCTCTTTTTTGTAACACTAAAGATTTTTTTTGGTGTGGACAATTTAGAAGAGGAAGAGATTGAGGTATTATCCCAATTATACCATGAAGCAAGAAAACAATTTGAAAGCATTTTCTTGCCGATAATGGGTTGGATACTATATTGGCGGTCAACAGGATTCTCTTGTAATTTGAATAATTTGAATTCGGGCGATTTTTACAAGATTAATCAAGGTGTGGTAGAGCTGAAAAAAGAGTTTCAACATCAGGAAGCTGTAATAACTGAGGTTCACTCACAATGTGGTGTTGCATATTCTTCTCGAGATATAAGCAGTTATATACAACAGATTTGTGAATGTGGCGGGTTACAAAAAAATATTCGCGGAAAATATGTTAGATGTTTTTTTGTAAAGCTTTTGCATTCAACTGTAGATATGATAACAATACTATTTCCAGAACGCAAAAAGCCAAAGGCGATTGTTCAAATAGGTTATGGAAATGCTTTACAATTGTTATGTGGCTATATGAAAACACCTCAATCATTGGATACATTTTTAAATAGAGCGAATACATAAAATGTATTAAGCGCCCCTGCATTTAACAATGTGGGGGCGCGATACTTTGAAAATGGTTTTTGTTATATTGGCGTTATTTCGTTAGTTTAATTTTTATACACGTTTTGTTCAGCCTGTTTTTTTAACACTAAGATATATGGTGAAACACTTCTGCTAGAATCTCTAAAAATCTCTACACGTTAAAAATTTTTTCAAAAAATTGATGTTTACCCCTTGACTTTTTGGGCCAAAACTCATATTACTTAAATAGAGGCATTTATATTTGCCGTTTTTATTTACGAAGGAGGAGTTGATGAATCTACAAAAAAGGAGGTAATAATATGGCTGAGAATAAAAGCTTGTTTTATGACGCTAAGGAAGTCATGGAAATGTTGGATTTGAAAAAATCCAAAGGGTATGCTTATTTGGATAAGGCCATGGCAACCGGTAAGCCGTTTGTCGTGATCCGAATCGACAAGCTGTATCGAATCCCTAAAGAGTCATTTGATTCCTGGATGAAGCAGATCAACCAACCCATCCAAAACTGATTCCAAAGCAAAAAACAAGCAATAGGAAAGGATACTCGATCATGCCGAGAAAGAAGAAAATTCCTCGAAATGATTTGGGTATTCCGGAATACGAAATGGAATCTTTAGCAAGAATGTTACTTCCGATTTTGAAGAAGTATATCGACTCAGAAGAAGGGAAGCGGGATTGGCAGGAATGGCAAGCCCGAACGAAAAACGGTGCAAATGGCACTATGAGCACGGAATCAAAAGAAGAACTGAATCTTAGTGACAGGAACTAAGGAATACCCAAAATCACAAAGCCACAGGCGGGAAACCGTCTGTGGCTTTGCCTATGTATACTTAGAAATAAACGATAAAGGCGAATCCATCTCCCAAAGGAAATGGGTTCGCCTTTAACTTGTTTGGTGGAGGCGACGGGAATCGAACCCGTGTCCAAAAATCTCTCCCAAAAGGCATCTCCGAGCGCAGACGGTCTACTGGTTTTCCGCAGCTGCTAGCCGTCCGTCAGGCTTGCTTCGCGTAATCTCCCAAGTCATGACAGAGAGGGGAGAAACCCTCTGTTCACGTTCACCGCTAATGTGACACCCTTGCCCGCCCGCGGTCCTGCGGGGTCGGATGGCAGCCTAATTAGGCTGCGTAAGCAACTGTTTTGTTGTCAGTTAATTTTAAAGTGCGGCTTTTAAAGCGGTTCCGCACCGCTGCTCGCTTCCTCTTCTTCAAAATCCCTGTCGAAACCTTTACGCCCCCGTATATAAAACAGGGGGTTACCTGTTTTGTTCCTTTATCGCTCTGCGAATATCGCGCTCGGCATCCTTCTTTGCGGCAACAGCGCGCTTATCATAAAGCTTTTTACCTCGGCAAACTCCGAGTTGAACCTTAAGGCGCGACCCCTTGAAATAAACCGATAGGGGAACGAGGGCAATGCCCTGTTGCTTTTGAAGTCCCAAAAGGCGCATAATCTCGCGCTTATGGAGCAAAAGCTTTCGCGGTCGGAGCGGGCTTTTATTAAAAATATTGCCGTGCTCATAAGGCGCTATGTGCATCTGCTTTATAATCATCTCGCCGTCATCAACCGAACACCAAGCCTCCTTAAGGCTAACTCCGCCCGCACGAACCGATTTAATCTCGGTTCCCGTAAGTTCAATACCGGCTTCGAGAGATTCCTCAACAAAATATTCATGAAACGCTTTTTTATTGGTTGCAACGGTTTTTAAATTGCTTTTATCCACCGATATTCACCTACCTTTCGGGGAAGAATAACATAAGTAGCTTTTTTTGTCAAGAAAAAGGTGTCGAATCGAGAAAAATGCGGCCTGCATCGGCAGGCCGCAGAAAGATTACTCCTCGATTTTCTGAGCAGCGCTGGGAAGCTGCTGCTTGAGAGCTGCGCGGGTCTTGCGAACCTCTGCGAGGTTGGCCGAAAGGCCCTCGTCTGCGCGACGCATAATATCGTCAACAAAGTCCTGTGCGGCCTTACGCATATTGCGGCTCTTGCCCTGAGCGGTAGCGATTATCTCGGCTGCCTTCTCCTGAGCGAGCTTGGTTATCTCTTCCTGTGCAACCATAGCCTTTGCGCGCTCCTCTGCGTTGCGGATGATGCCGTCGGCCTCGCGCTTTGCGTTGGTTATAATGTCGGCGCGGTCAGAAACGATGCCGCGAGCCTGCTTAATCTCTGCGGGTATGTTAAGACGGATATCGTCAACAACTGCGCGGAGCTTTTCAATGTCAACAACGGTCTTCTTTCCGGGAATCTTAAAACCACTGTCCAAAATTTCGTCTAACTGTTCAAGTAATTCATCAATAGTCATTATTTTTCATCCTTTCCATAAAGCCTTTTGGTAATGTCTTGCCTGATTTGTTCGGGCACGAAGTCGCCAACGTCGCCGCCCATGCTTGCTATTTGCTTAACCATGCTGGAGCTTAAATACATATTTTCCGCGGCGGTGGTCAAAAAGACCGTTTCAACCTCGGAATTAAGCTTTTTATTGGCAAGCGCCATCTGGAATTCGTATTCGAAATCCGACATAGCGCGTAAACCCTTAATAATAACCGAAGCGCCCTTCTCGCGAGCATATTCGGCCAAAAGTCCGTCAGAATAGTCAACCTCGATGTTTTCGAGGTCGGCCGTTGCGGCTCGAACCAAGCTTACTCGCTCCTCCGGAGTAAAGCTATAGGTTTTCTTGGGGTTGACCATAACAACAACTATAACGCGGTCGAACATCTTTGCAGCACGCTTTATAATATCAACATGGCCTACCGTTATGGGGTCGAAACTGCCGGGGCAGACAGCAATAGATTTATGCATATTTATACCTCCTTGCGGCGGTATAGAGAAATACATACCTTGCCGTAGCGATTGGTTTTGGTTATCTCGAAATCATCAACCGTTTCGGGAACCGAAACATCGGTTGGATGCTCGCAAACGATAACTCCGTAGCCGCTCATATGGGGAACGAGAAGCGCAAGCGCGTCCTCATAAAAGCCCTCATGATACGGCGGGTCTAAAAAGGCGATATCAAACTGTTCGCCTGTGGCCGAAAGATAAAATTTATAATCGCGCTTTTCAACCACCGCCCTATCGAGAAGGCGGGTTGCCGCCAGGTTTTCCTTTATTACTTTAATGGATTCCTGCGAGGAATCAACAAAGGTTACCTTTTCGGCTCCGCGGCTTAAAGCTTCAATGCCCATTTGCCCGCAACCGGCAAACAAATCGAGCACTCTTCGGCCCTCAATATCAAATTGCAGCATGCTGAAAACGGCTTCTTTAACCTTCTCGGAGGTTGGTCTTACCGAGTTGCCCTCGAGGGTTCGAAGTCGCATTCCGCGAGCTAAACCTGTTATAACTCTCATAATATCACCTATACACATCTATTATCACATTAAATAGGTGCATTTGTCAACAAAAATTTAAAAATGTCGGCTAAAACAATAAAATGTAAATTTTGTAAAATGATTATTGATATTTTAAATAGGGTGTGTTACAATGTTAACAATCTATGATTTTGTATAAGGGGGAGTTTGGTGCTTTCGCAAAACTCCATTCTTTGCAGGTCAAAAATTAAGATTAAGGGGGATTATAATCAATGGTATTAAATACCGTATCCGATGTTGCACAAACCGTATCGGAAGCCGCTTCGAGCGAGCCCGGAATGGGAACAGTTGTTGCAATGGGCGTTGGTATAGTTTTCGCCGGTCTTGTAATTCTTGTTTTTATTACATGGTTTATGGGACTCTTCTTTAGAACAAAGAAGCCGAAGGCCGAGCCCGCCGCTCCTGTAGCAACCGCACCCGTAGCCGAGGTTATTCCCAACAAGCAGGAAATGCTTGCCGCAATTTCTGCAGTTGTTGCCGAAGAACTTGGCCGCGATGTATCACAAATCAAAATTTTATCATTTAAAAAAATGTGAGGTATGAAAAATGAAAAAGTATAAAGTAACCGTAAACGGAACCGCTTATGAAATAACCCTCGAGGTTGCAGACGGAACTGCCGCTCCTGCCGCTGCTCCCGCTGCTGCTCCGGCTCCTGCTCCTGCCGCTGCTCCCGCTCCCGCTACTGCTCCGGCTCCCGCCGCTGCTCCTGCCGCAGGCGGAGAAACCATCTCTTCCCCCATGCCCGGAACCATCCTTGATGTTAATGTTCAGGTTGGCGCTACCGTTAAGAAGGGCGATGTATTAATGATTCTCGAAGCCATGAAGATGGAAAACGAGATTATGTGCCCCGTTGACGGAACCGTTGCTTCGGTTAGTGTTCAGAAGGGTGCAACCGTTGAAACCGGAACTGTTCTCTGCGTTATCGCTTAAGCTTTTTTAAAAGGGAGAAAGAATAATGACAGAAGCAATACAAAATTTTATAGAGCAGACCGGATTTTCTATGTTTGCAAAAAATCCGCTCAGCCTTATAATGATAGGAATAGCCTGTGTGCTTATTTATCTTGCTATCGTTAAAAAGTTTGAGCCGCTTTTGCTTTTATCCATAGCCTTTGGTATGCTCCTTACCAACCTGCTCGGTGCAGAAATGTATCATGAGCATCTCTTTGCAGGTGGCCATGTTCATTGGAACCTGTTTAGCGGAGGCGTCGTTCCCGATGGAACCCTCATTAAGAGCTTTGAGGAATTAGGCGTTTCCCAAAATGTTATCGATTATTTAACTACCTTCCAGAATCAGAACCTCGGCCTCCCCGCCGCAGGACTTCTCGATTACCTCTATTTGGGAGTAAAACTCGGAATTTATCCCTGCCTTATATTCCTCGGAGTTGGCGCTATGACCGATTTTGGTCCCCTTATCGCAAACCCCAAGAGCCTTCTCCTCGGCGCCGCCGCCCAGATTGGTATTTTTGCAACCTTTGTTGGCGCTCGCCTTATGGGCTTTACCGGAGCCGAAGCCGGAAGTATCGGAATTATCGGCGGAGCCGATGGTCCTACCGCTATATTCGTTACAGGTAAGCTCGCTCCCGACCTTTTAGGCCCGATAGCCGTTGCGGCATATTCTTATATGGCGCTCGTTCCGGTTATCCAGCCGCCGATTATGAAGCTCCTTACCACCAAGAAGGAACGTATGATAAAGATGGAAACCCTCCGTCCCGTTTCGAGAACCGAAAAGATAATCTTCCCGATTGTTGTAACCGTTCTTGTTTCGCTTATCGTTCCCTCGGCAACCCCGCTTGTTGGTTGCTTAATGCTTGGTAACCTGTTCCGCGAATGCGGTGTAACCGAGCGTCTTTCCAAGACCGCTCAAAACGAGCTTATGAACATCGTAACCATTTTCCTTGGTGTAACCGTTGGTGCAACCGCAACAGCTTCTACCTTCTTAAGCCCCAAGACCATAAAGATTATCGTTATGGGTGTCGTTGCTTTCGGTGTTGCAACTGCCAGTGGTGTTCTGTTCGCAAAGTTTATGAACCTCTTCTTAAAGAAGAAGATAAATCCGCTTATCGGCTCTGCAGGTGTTTCGGCCGTTCCTATGGCCGCCCGAGTATCGCAGAAGGTTGGTCAGGCGGAAAACCCCTCGAACTTCCTGCTTATGCACGCTATGGGCCCCAATGTTGCGGGTGTTATCGGTTCGGCTATTGCCGCAGGTGTGCTTATTGCATTGTTCGGTTAATGGAGGTAAATTATGGCTAACAAATTATATATAACTGATACCATCCTTCGTGACGCGCATCAGTCGCAGGCCGCAACCCGTATGCGCCTTGAGGAAATGCTTCCCGCTTGCGAAAAGCTCGATAGCATCGGCTATTGGTCGCTTGAATGTTGGGGCGGCGCAACCTTTGACTCTTGTATGCGCTTCTTAAACGAAGACCCGTGGGAGCGCCTTCGCGCCCTGCGTAAGGCAATGCCTAATACAAAGCTTCAGATGCTCCTTCGCGGCCAAAACCTTTTAGGTTATAAGCATTATGCCGATGATGTTGTTGATGCTTTTGTTAAAAAGTCGATTCAGAACGGTATCGATGTTGTTCGCGTTTTCGATGCGCTTAACGATACCCGTAACATAGCCCAGGCTATGAAGAGCATCAAAAAATACGGCGGTGTTTGCGAGGCCGCAATCAGCTATACCGAGAGCCCGGTTCACAGCGAGGAATACTTTGTTAATCTCGCTCTCGAACTCGAGGAAATGGGAGCAGACGTCATCTGCATTAAGGATATGGCAAACCTGCTTCTGCCCTATGATGCATATTCGCTCGTTAAGAAGCTTAAGGAGAAGGTTCGCGTTCCGATCCATCTCCATACCCATAATACTACCGGAACCGGTGATATGACCAACCTTATGGCTGTTCAGGCCGGCGTTGATATCGTCGACTGTGCACTTTCGCCTTTGGCCAACGGAACCTCACAGCCGTCAACCGAGGCTATGGTTGCAACACTGAAGGGAACCGAGCGCGATACAGGGCTCGACCTTAATGCCCTTTCGGAGGCCGCAACCCATTTCCGTGCCGTTGCCGACCGCTTAAAGGCTGATGGCATTCTCGACCCGAAGGTATTGAATGTTGATACTAAGACATTGCTTTATCAGGTTCCCGGCGGAATGCTTTCCAACCTTCTTTCGCAGCTCAAACAGGCTAACGCCGAGGATAAGTTCTATGATGTTCTCGCCGAGATTCCGAATGTTCGTAAGGACTTTGGCTATCCTCCGCTTGTAACCCCCACAAGCCAGATAGTTGGAACCCAGGCAGTTCTCAATGTTCTTTCGGGCGAGCGTTATAAGATGATAACCAAGGAATCGAAGGGCCTTCTCCGCGGAGAATACGGTCGTGTTCCGGGCGAGGTTAACGAGGATGTTCGCCGCAAGGCTATCGGCAACGATAAGATTATAACCTGCCGTCCTGCCGACCTTTTAGAGCCCGAACTCGAAAAGTATACTGCTGAGGCGGGCGACCTCGCGAAGTGTGAAGAGGATGTTCTCTCTTATGCTCTTTTCCCGCAGGTTGCAGGTAAGTTCCTCGCCGAGCGCAATGCCGCAGTTGAGGATGAAAATACCGTTCGTGAGATCTTCGTTGAAGATTTAACCTAATTTTTTAAAAGCAGAGTTCAACCCGAACTCTGCTTTTTTAATGCATACATATATATTATTTTGCATATTAATTCGGTGCATATTGTTTATTGACCCCAAAAATGCCGCTCAAAATGAAAATTTATGCATAAAAATGCATAAATTTAAATATTTTTTAAAAAAAGCTTGACAAAATATGCATTTTGGGTTAATATTTATGCATAGACAAAAAACAAAACCGCATCGCGGTTTAAGAAAGAGGTTATATTTATGAAAAACATGAAGAAGCTTATGGCTTTATTGCTCGCTCTCGTAATGATTTTTGCATTTGCAGCTTGCGGTAGCGATGAAGCACCCGCAGATGATAACAAGGGCGATGAGAATAAGGCTCCTGTAAGCGATGTAGCAGACGGCGACAATAATTCTGCCGCCGATAAGGAAACTGCCGACTTTACTGTTAAGGAAGGCAAGCTCATAATGGCAACCAACGCATATTTCCAGCCCTATGAGTATTATGAAGGCGATAAGATTGTTGGTATCGATGCTGAGATAGCTGCAGCTATCGCAAAGAAGTTAGGTCTTGAGCTTGAGATTCAGGATATGGCTTTCGATTCCATCATAACCGCCGTTAACGCAGGCTCTGCAGACTTCGGTCTCGCAGGTATGACCGTAACCGAAGACCGCTTAAAGGAAATCGATTTCTCGATAAGCTATGCTAACGGTGTTCAGGTTGTTATCGTTAAGGAAGGCTCTGCTATCAAGTCGGTTGATGACCTTTCTGCAGGTAAGCAGAAAATCGGCGTTCAGCTCGGAACTACCGGCGATATCTATGCAACCGATGATTTCGGCGATGACCGCGTAACCAGCTATACTACCGGTAACGAAGCTATCAATGCTCTTTTGAAGGGTGATATCGATTGCGTTATTATCGATAACGAGCCCGCAAAGGCTTTCGTTAAAAACAATAAGGGTCTTAAGATTCTTGATACCTCCTATGCAGATGAAGACTATGCAGCCTGCATTAAGAAGGGCAACAAGGAACTTCTCGATGCCGTTAATGAGGCTATCGATGAGCTCGTTGCTGATGGCACCATCGATGCTATCGTTGCAAAATACATAAAGTAATTTTTAAAATTTTATAGCACAGAACAGGAATGAGCAATCATTCCTGTTTTTGTGCGTTGTATGGAGTTATACAAATGATAAAAAACAAAAAGACAATCAAACTGATTTCGATAATCGGAGTGGTCGTTCTACTGGTTGGATTATTAGCCGGCTTTGTTGTTTATAGCTTTGCCCAAAACAAGGTTTCTAAAATTCTGACTACGGAAGAAGCTCAAAAGATTGTTGATGAAACATTTGAATCCTTACCGGGCGGTTTTTATGCCAAGGGAGCCCAAATGATAATCGATAATACCGATATAAAGGTGCTTTCGGTTAAGGAAGGACTTGAATGCAACCTCGAACTTGAGTGTTCCTATTCGGCTCTCGATGTTAAGGCTGTTGCAACCGAGCATAAGCAGCATATTATTGATTCTGCATATGAGAACTATAAGATTGAGGAAGCGGCAGGAAAAACCAAATCATCGACCAAAATTCGTCAAAAAATTGCCGATACCTTTGCGGCATTTTTAGAAACCGCAGAGCCCATCTCGGGAACCACCAAGCTTTATCTTTATGAGGTAACCGAGGGCAACTTTGTTCTTTATTTGAGTGATGAAGCGGTCGACACCTGCACCGGAGGTCTAATTTCGGTTAAGAATATGTTCGATTCGGCAACGGTTGCAAATTATGGCGGAACTGTTTTCGATATAACCAATGATACAACCGTAACAACCGGCATAAATCAGTTTATCGAATTGAGAAACTATGATTCCGAAAAGCCGATAACCGGCAATTTCCTCGTTCGTTGGATTGCCGAATTTAAGGATGAGTTCTACCGCAACTTCATAGAAGGCGGAAAATGGAAATATCTGCTTGAGGGCTTGGGAACAACCCTGGCAATAACCGGTGTTGCAGGCCTTATCGGTGTTTTACTCGGATTTATTATTGCAATCATTCGTTGCACCTGCCAAACAACGGGCAAGTTTAAAATCGCCGATGCCATATGCCGATTTTATTTAACCGTTATCCGCGGAACTCCCGTTATGGTTCAGTTACTTATAATATTCTTTGTTATTCTCCTGCCTATGGGCATCCCCAAGTTTACCGCGGCGGTTATCTGCTTTGGTCTTAATAGCGGTGCCTATGTTGCCGAGATTGTTCGAGGCGGTATTATGTCGGTTGATAAGGGTCAGAACGAGGCGGGAAGAAGCCTTGGCTTTAACTTCCCCCAAACTATGTGGCATTTTATTGTGCCGCAGGCCTTTAAGGCGGTTCTCCCCGCATTGGCAAATGAGTTTATAACCCTCCTAAAGGAATCCTCGGTTGCCTTCTATATAGGCGTTGCCGACCTTACCCAGGGCGGTCTTAAGATTCGCTCCATAACCTATAGTAACTTTATGCCGCTCATTGCGGTTGCGCTTATCTATCTTGTGATAGTGCTTATCCTGACCCGTCTTGTAGGTCTGCTTGAAAGGAGGCTGCGTAAGAGTGACCACTGATACAATTATAAGCGTTCGCGACCTTAAGAAGTCGTTTGGCGAAAATCAGGTTCTCCGCGGAATCAATATTGATATCAAGCGCGGTGATGTTTTGGTTATCGTTGGTCCTTCGGGATGCGGTAAGTCGACCTTCTTGAGAACCTTAAATCTCCTCGAGCAGCCAACCGAAGGCTCCATAATACTCGATGATGTTGATATAACCGATAAAAAAATTAATATCAATAAGCATCGCCAAAGAATGGGAATGGTTTTCCAGCAGTTCAATCTTTTCCCGCATATGACAATACTTAAAAATATGACCATCGCTCCCATGAAGCTTTTAAAGCTCTCCCGCGAGGAGGCCGAAAAGCGCGCGTTGGAGCTTTTGGCTCGCGTTGGTCTTGCCGACCGTGCCAATGATTATCCTTCGCAGCTTTCGGGCGGTCAAAAGCAGCGCGTTGCAATAGTAAGAGCGCTTGCGATGCAACCCGATATAATGCTTTTCGATGAACCTACCAGTGCGCTTGACCCCGAAATGGTCGGCGAGGTTTTGGAGGTTATGAAGGACCTCGCAAAAAGCGGAATGACCATGGTTGTTGTAACCCATGAGATGGGCTTTGCCCGCGAGGTTGCAAGCAAGGTTGTATTTATTGATGAGGGAGTTATAAAGGAAGAAAAGCCCCCCCAGGAGTTTTTCTCCAACCCCGAATGCCCGCGTCTTAAGGATTTCTTAAGCAAGGTTTTATAAATAAAAAAGCCCGACAGAAAATCTGTCGGGTCTTTTTTATTTTTCTTCATTTTTTATATGAACATCAAGTTGATTAAACGGAATCGAAATGCCGTTTTCGTTTAGCTTTTCGCGAACCGATTCGGTTATATCGAAATAAACGGTCCAATAATTTTCGCTCTTAACCCAAACTCTAATCGCCAGGTTAACGGCGCTATCGCCGTAGCTATGAACCCTAACGAAGGGCTTTTCGGGTTTGGATAATACCATTTTATGCGCGCATAAAACCTCGTTTATTATGGTCTTTGCGCTCTCAACATCGGCATCATATGCGATAGGAAAGGTAATATCAACTCGGCGTTGCGGTTCTCTCGAGTAATTGGTTATCTCATTGTTCATAAGCAGACTGTTTGGAATGCTGACCTGCTTTGAATCGAAGGTCTTAAGGGTGGTATGCATAAGCGATACCTCTATAACCGTTCCTTCACCGTTCTCGGTTGATATATAATCGCCGGTTACAAATCGGGGCGAAAATAAAAGTAAAATTCCGCTTGCTATGTTTCCGAGCGAATCCTTCAGTGCAAGACCGATAGCAACGGTTGCCGCCGAAAGTGCCGCAACAACGCCGCTTGTAGAAACACCAACCGAATCGAGCGCCGCCAAAATGACAAAAAGGCTAAAAATGATTTTGATGGTATTGGTGCAGTATTTGATGAGTGAGGGGTCGAGCTTGGATTTGTTAAAGCCGCGGCGAATTATTCGCATCAGTATTCCAATAACTATTTTGCCGATAATCAGAATAGCGAGCATTCTTGCAATAGGCTTTAAAACCATCCAAACGTCTGCCCAAGAGATATAGTGTCCAAAGATATACATTAATTATTCACCTGTTTTAATGGTTATGTAATTTATAGTGTTATGTTGCATATAATTGGTCGAAAAGACTGTCATGGTAACCGTAACCTTCTTTTCGGTGGCAACTCCGGGTTCTATTCCGAGCGTAGTCATCGGGTCGCCCTCGCCGCGAATAATAACCCAAACAAGCGGTTCGCGGTCGCCCTTGGCTTTAGGGAGGAGCGAAGGGTCGTCGGGGTAGAACTGGAGTGTGTTCTTATAGGTTGTGCTCTTTTGGTATCTAACCGTTCCGCTCAAAAGTATTTCGCATGAAAAATCTGCGCGTATATTAACAAAACGGTCATCAGTTGTGCGAGATTTAAGGGCTTCGAGCTTGTATCCGCCCAACGAATCTCCAACCGATAGCGCCTTGGTTTCGCTACCCAAGGTAAATTCAAAGCTGCTCGCATCCTTATATCCTAAAACGGTAGTAACATAATCGCCCGCAGAGGAGCTATCGGCGGGTTGCGAGGAGCAACCGCAGAGCAGCAATAATATTATTAGCGAGAGAATAACGGCTTTCATTATATTTTCCGTCCTTTTTATTCAACTCCGCGGTAATAAAGCCCGCGGGTATAATCGCCCTCGGCCGAAAGGCCGCGCTCATAGCGATATATAATTCTTTCACATTCCTCTTGTGTTTCGGTAGTAAAAAGCAAAACGGCATAGTCGCAGGAGAATTCGTCGAGTCGCTCCGCAAGATATATCGGTCGCGAGTTATAAAGCTCCGAATATCCGCCTCTGTGACGAATGGGGAAGGATATTCCTTTGCGGTCGGTTATTTCGCCGCGGCAGTTTTCGCATCCGCCGCCGTTCTTTTGCGGGCAGTTGCGGGTTAACATAAGCGGTAACCTGCCGTATGCGATATATGCCGACGGGACAGGACAATCTATTGCGTTTATCATATCAAAACGAGCCTCGGCCGAGAGGGTTATAGCCCCCGCCCCAAGTCTGGCGGCCTCGGCGGCGCTTTGACTGTTAAAAATATTCATCGAAAAATCAAACCAGGGCTTAATTCCCACTTTAAGGCATAGGGTTACCGCCGCGATGTTGCCGCAAAACGCAAATTCGATTCCTTTTTGCTTTGCGATTTCCAATCGCGAACGGAGATATTTTTCATTCTCTATTCCGCGCGGCAGGGTAACATATAGCGGGATATCGAGCGATAAGCTTTCAAAATTCTCCTCAATGGGAACCGCAACGGCGCATAGCGCCGAAAGGTTTGAGGGCAACTGCGATATATGCGAAAATACACCCAAAAGGCGGCCTTCTTTGGTTCGTTTTTGGGATTCATGGAATATGGGCTCTGCGTTCGACCAACGCGATACCGATTCGGCGCGAAGCGAGAGGAGCCTTTCAAGTGCCTCGCGGCGCATCTCGCCGAGAGCGGCTCCGCCGATGGTAAGCCCTTCGCCAAGGGAGAAGGAAATATCATCGAATATAAAGGGTGTTCCGCCCGTTTTTTCGAGTTTGGAACGCAAAAAGGTTGGGTCGGCGGGTCGGGTTTTAGCGGCCTCGGCCTTATCGCCCTCAACCGTAACGGTATGCTCGCCGTCCGAGACCGAAAGTGTTGCATTAATGCCTTCGGCGGGGAGCGAAAATTCACCCGTAATATGAACATTTTGACGTTCGCGGCGATATAATTCGTGTATCGAGTTGAGAACCGATGCCGAAAGTGCGGCATCCTCTTTGGTCCTGATGCCAAACATATCTCGACCAAGCCTAGAGGTATAATATCCATCGGTAAAGCCACTGCGAGAAAAAACCTGTTCGAGGGTTTCGCGCAGTTCTCGGCAATCCTCGCGGTCAACCGTTTTGCGGCAAACCGCAGTTGCAGCCGCAACATATTCGGGGCGCTTCATTCGTCCCTCTATTTTAAGGCTTTCAACCCCCATTTCGGTCAGTTCATCAATATAGCCGATAAGGCTCAAATCCTTAAGACTCAAATCATATCCGGTTCCGCCCTCGACTGCAAAGGGCAGTCGGCAGGGCCCCGCGCAAAGACCGCGGTTTCCGCTTCGGCCGCCGAGCATTGCACTTAAATAGCATTGCCCCGACATACACATACAAAGTGCGCCATGGACAAAAACCTCGACCGACATACCGAGTTTTTTTGCCTCGGCGGTAAACTCCCTTAACTCCTCGCGACTCATCTCTCGCGAGGCAACAACACGGCAAAATCCAAGCTTTTGGAGGAAGGGGAGAGCCGAGATGCTATGCGCGGTAAGTTGAGTTGAGGCATGAAGCGGAAGTTTTGGCAGGTGTTTATTAAGCAGTCCCGCAAGTCCGATATCGGCCGTTATAACGGCATCAATGCCCGCGATATAGGCATCTCTTGCGGCACAAAATGCACGCGGCAGCTCGCTATCGGACAAAACAGTATTAAGGGTCAAACAAACCTTGACCCCTCGCGCTTTGCAGTATTTAACAGCTTCGGTAAATTCCTCTTTACTAAAGTTGTCGGCATTCCGTCGAGCATTGAAATCCTCGAACCCCATATAAACCGCATCGGCTCCCGAGCGGACTGCGGCTATGAGCATCTCCATCGACCCAACGGGGGATAGAACTTCGGGCTTAATAATCGTTTTCGTTTTCCTTTTCGTAGTATGCGAGCTTGCGCTTTAGAATATCGGCTTCCAGTTTTGCACAAGCGGTATCCTCAAGAGCACGCTTGAGCTCCATCCGAAGCTCGTTGTTTTCACGCAGTTGTTTTTTCTCGTTATCATAGGCTTCAAGTGCGGCGAAAACGGCTACCATAGTTGTTGACAGAAAGGGACTGTTCTTGGCTATGGTATCAAGTCGACGGTCGAGTTCGGATGCCAAGGTTTTAACATATAGTTCGTCATCATCAGAGTGGATGCAGTATTCCATGCCTCCAACCTTAACCTTAATAGTGTTCTTCATTTTTTTGAAAACACCCCTTTATTTTTTCTTACATTCATTATATAATAAAAACATAAATTTTTAAAGTATTTTATGAAAAGAGAATGATTTATGAAGTATTTAGTCGTTTTATGCGATGGTATGGCCGATACTAAAACCGAAAAGCTTGCGGGCAAAACCCCGATGGAGCTTGCAAAAAAGCCTAATATCGATGCTTTGGCGAAGCGCGGCGAATGTGGCCTTTGCAGAACCGTTGCCGCAGGGCTCAAGCCCGGCAGTGATGTTGCAAACCTGTCTGTAATGGGATATGACCCTGCCGTTTGCTATAGCGGTCGTTCGCCCCTTGAGGCCGCAAGCATCGGAGTTGACCTAAAGAAGAGCGATGTTGCCCTTCGTTGCAACCTTGTAACCCTATCGGATGAGGAAAACTATGCCGAAAAAACGATGGTTGATTATTGCGCCGATGATATCTCTACCGCCGAGGCTGCTGAGATAATTAAGACCGTAAAAGAGGTCTTTGACAGCGAAAAATATACCTTCTATAGCGGGGTTAGCTATCGCCACTGTCTTGTTGTTGAAAACGGAACAACCGACCTCGGCAATATGACCCCGCCGCATGATATTTCGGGCAGGGTAATAGGCGAATATTTAAGCGATAGCGAAAATGCCGCGCCGCTTATTGAGCTTATGAAAAAAAGCTATGATGTTCTTAAGGACCATGAGATAAACAAAAAGCGCATCGCCCGAGGCAAGCGCCCTGCAAACTCCATTTGGCTTTGGGGTGAGGGACGCAG
>SVPK01000026.1 GCA_015065875.1 Oscillospiraceae bacterium | reverse complement strand
TTTACTTCGCAGGATGTGTATCATTAATGGTAAGTAAGGTTTTAGCGGCGATAAATCGCTTTTCGATGATAAACGGCGGCGATAATATAACCGTTGCGCTTTCGGGCGGAGCCGATTCTATGGCGCTGCTTCATCTGCTTTATAGCAATCGCGAGAGGTTGGGTATAACCCTTTGCGCAGCTCACCTTAATCATTCGCTCCGAGGAGCCGAATCTGACTGCGATGAAAACTTCGTCCGCGAATATTGCGGCTCTATAGGTGTTGAGCTTTTTTGCGAAAAGGCCGATGTTGGTTTCTATGCAGAGCAGAGCGGAAAAAGCACCGAGGAAGCGGCTCGCGAGATAAGATATGATTTTCTTGCTCGTGTTTCAAGCGGCAAGGTTGCAACGGCGCATACCGCCTCGGATAATGCCGAAACTGTTCTTATTAATCTATCTCGCGGAACGGCGCTTAAGGGTGTTTGCGGAATCCCGCCCGTCAGAGATAATTTTATAAGACCGCTTATTTTCTGCAGTCGCGCCGAAATAGAGGACTACTGCAGAGAAAACGGCATTCCTTTTGTAACCGATAGCAGTAACCTTTCCGATGATTATACAAGGAATAAAATCAGGCATAATGTTATTCCTGTTTTGCAGGAAATCAACCCTTCTCTTTGCTCGGCGGTAACAAGATTTACCCTGTCGGCAGGGGAGGATTGCGAGTATCTGCAGAGTGTTGCCGATGCGGAATATCTGCAACATTTGAAAAACGGGAAATTAACAGTGCCCTGCGATATGTCGCCCGCCATCGCAAAAAGGATGATTGCTCGATATCTCGATGATATCGGCTGCGTAACCGATAGCCTTCATATCAATGAGATATATGAAGCGCTGGGGGATAAAACTCGGCGAAGCGTTTCGGGTGATAAAAGCATTTTAATCGATAAACAAACAATTTTTTCCGAAACTGATGCGAAGAGAAGCTTTATCGTTTCTATGCTCGATTACGATAGAGAAAAATTTGATTCGTGTCTTAAAGTTAACAAATTGTTATTAAATAACGCAATCGACTGTGATAAAATATGTGGCAAAGTCGTTTTGCGAACCCGCGAAGCGGGGGATGAGATAAAGCTTTCGGGCAGGGGAACAAAAAGCCTTAAAAAGCTTTATAATGAACTAAAAATACCGCAAAACGATAGGGAAAACCTTCCGCTTGCGGCCGATGATAACGGAGTTATTTGGGTTTATGGTGCCGGGGTTTGCGAGAGAGTTCGAGTCGACCGCGAAACCAAGCAAATAACCGTTTTCGAAGTAAAAGAAAGAAAATAATAATTTTGCTCATTTTGGGGGATGTTAAACTATGTTCAATGATGTTGAGAGAGTATTATTATCAGAAGAAGAAATTGCGGCTAAAATAAACGAGCTCGGAAAACAGATTTCGGAAGACTATAAGGATAAAAATTTGCTCCTTATAAGTGTTTTAAAGGGCTCGGTTGTGTTTATGGCCGACCTTATGCGCGCAATAACAATCGATTGTAAGATTGATTTTATGGCCGTTTCTTCCTATGGCTCCGGAACCCAGAGCTCGGGAAGTGTTAAAATAATTAAAGACCTCGATATTAACCTCGAGGGCTATGACCTTTTGGTTGTCGAGGATATACTCGATTCGGGTAATACTCTTTCGCAGCTTAAAAAGATTCTGCTCGACCGTCATCCCAAGAGCTTTAAGATATGCACATTTTTAGATAAGCCCGACCGCAGAGTTGTTGATCTCTATGCCGATTATAAGGGCTTTACCATTCCCGATGAGTTTGTTGTCGGATATGGCCTTGATTATGATGAAAAATACCGTAATTTACCCTGCCTTGGCGTTCTCAAGCGCAGCGTTTATGAAAAATAAGTCCCCGAAAGGAAGTGCCTTTTTTGAAAAAGAATACTAAAAAGATTATTCTTTTTATCATCATCCCGATAGTTCTTATGGTTGCTGTCGCCGCTGTAACAATCGGCCTTAACAAGCAAACCGACGTTAAATACTACGAGATTGTTGATTCAATAAAGAATAATGAGGTGTCCGAATATACCTTGAATCTCTATTCGGGCGAACTGAAATACCGTATGCGTGCAGATGGTAAAATGTATACCTATACCATCGCTGACCCCAACCTTTTCTATAACGATGTTCATACCTTCGTTACCGAGAAAAATGATGAGCTTAAGGAACAGGGTAAGGCAGAGGAGATAATCAAGTTCGATTATGAGCGCGGCGGCGAGACCTCATGGATTATGAACATCTTGCCCACAGTTCTAACCATTGGTGTAATTATCTTCTTCTGGATATTCTTAACCAAGCGAATGAATCAGTCCATGGGCGGCGACCGCACCATGGGAGTCGGAAAGGCTCGCATCCGCAAGCAGTCCGATCGTCGCAAGACAACGTTTATCGACGTTGCAGGTGCCGATGAGGAAAAAGAAGAGCTTGCCGAAATCGTTGATTTCCTTAAGAATCCCAAGAAGTTTAACGAGCTTGGCGCCAGAATCCCCAAGGGTGTTTTGCTTATGGGCCCTCCCGGAACAGGTAAAACATTGCTTGCTCGAGCAGTTGCGGGTGAAGCAGGAGTTCCGTTTTTATCGATTTCGGGCTCCGATTTCGTTGAAATGTTTGTTGGTGTTGGTGCATCTCGAGTTCGCGACCTCTTTGAGGAAGCAAAAAAGAGCGCTCCTTCGATAGTATTTATTGATGAAATCGATGCCGTTGGTCGTCAGCGCGGAGCAGGTCTCGGCGGCGGCAATGATGAGCGCGAGCAAACCTTAAACCAGTTGCTTGTTGAGATGGATGGCTTCGGAACCAATGAGGGCGTTATCGTTATGGCGGCAACCAACCGCCCCGACATCCTCGACCGTGCGCTTCTCCGTCCCGGCCGTTTTGACCGTCAGATAACCGTTAACTATCCCGATGTTAAGGGTAGAGAGGAAATCCTAAAGGTTCATGCAAGAGGAAAGCCCCTCGGCCCGGATGTTAACCTAAAAACAATCGCAAAATCAACCGCCGGCTTTACCGGTGCCGACCTTGAAAACCTTCTTAACGAAGCGGCATTGCTCGCCGCCCGTAAGGGCCTTAAGGCTATAACAGAGGAGCAGATTGAGGAGGCAACCATTAAGGTTGTTATGGGAACCGAGAAGAAGTCGCATGTTATTACCGATAAGGATAAGATGATAACCTCTTATCATGAGGCGGGTCATGCAATCGTTTCCTATTTCCTGCCTACTCAGGACCCCGTTCATCAGATTTCCATCATTCCTCGCGGAATGGCCGCAGGATATACTATGTATCTGCCTACCGAGGAAAAGGGTCATACCTCTCGCAGTCAAATGCTTGAGCAGATTTGCTCGCTTTTGGCAGGTCGTGCCGCAGAGCAGTTAACCCAGAACGATATTTGTGCAGGCGCATCGAATGATATCGAGCGCGCAACCGAAATTGCCCGTAAGATGATAACCCGATTTGGTATGAGTGAGAAGTTGGGTCTTGTAACCTATGGAACCAACAGCGACGAGGTATTCCTCGGTCGCGATTTCTCCTCAACCCCCAACTATTCGGATGTTACCGCAGGCAAAATCGACCAGGAAATCTATGATGTTATTACCCTTCAGTATGAAAAGGCAATCGGCATCTTAAAGGATAATATGCAAAAGCTCAATGATGTTGCCAGAGTTCTCTTTAACGAAGAGAAGATAAGCGGCGAAGAGTTCCGTGCATTAATGGAAGATAAACAGGCAGAGGCTTAATTTTAAGCCTTTGCCCGTTAGGGTGATATTATGATATGTGAAAAAATATCTTTGCGCGATAGCGCAACCGAGCATGGCTTTATGCCCTCGGTCCATACATATATATTAGATAGGGACCCCGATGTCGGCCCGCGCCCCATTATAATTGTTTGTCCGGGCGGCGGCTATTCCAATGTTTGCGAAATATGGGAAGGTGAGCGCGTTGCTCTCGCGTATAATGCGATGGGCTTTTGCGCTTTAACTCTCGATTATGCAACCGCGCCGCATCGTTATCCCGAGGCGCTTCTTAATATCGCCGCGGCGATAAAGCTTTGCCGCGATAGGGCAGAGGAGTGGCAAATAGACCCCCAAAAGGTTGTTGTTCTCGGCTTTTCGGCCGCAGGTCATCTTGCCGCAAATATCTCTACCGAATGGAATAGCGAGACCTTGTTCGGAAAAGAAGCGGTAGAAAAACGCATCTATCGCCCCGATTATACAGTGCTTTGCTATCCCGTAATAACAGGCGGCGATGAGCGCCATGAAGGCTCCTTCGTTAACCTTTCGGGTAGTAGGGATGTCAGCGATTGGGTCGCGCATTCAAATGAAAAGCGCGTTAATTCCGAAACTCCGCCAACCTTCATTTGGCATACCTTTGAGGATAGGTGCGTTCCGGTTGCTAATAGCCTGCTTTATGCCGAAGCGCTTCGCGCCAATAAGGTTCCATTTGAACTACATATATATGAAAAAGGGGACCATGGCCTTTCGCTCTCAACTCAGCGACTCTATCGTAATAAACCTGCGCTCGCAAGAAAATATGATTGGGTAGAAAACTCGGTTGATTGGCTTTGTGAGCATTTTGATAAATAAACTAAAACCTCTCGAATTTTTCGAGAGGTTTTTAATTTTATCCCTCCCAAAATATATTTGTTATTTTTTTAACGAAAAATTTGGCAAAAAATAAAAAACATTGACAAAACTTTAACAAACCCATTGACTTTATTATTCTAATTTAATATAATGTATCAAATGCTTTTTTTGGAGGTAAATAATATGTCAAGAGTTTATAACTTCAGTGCAGGTCCTTCTATGCTTCCCGAGGAAGTTCTTAAGACCTGTGCCGCAGAAATGTTAGAATTTGGAACCACCGGCCAGTCGGTTATGGAGATGTCCCATCGTTCCAAGGAATATCAGGCAATCTTTGATGAAACCGAAGCAACCCTTCGTCAGCTTATGAATATCCCTGATGAATATGCGGTTCTTTTCCTGCAGGGTGGAGCATCCTCGCAGTTCGCAATGCTCCCGCTCAACCTTATGAACAAGAATAAGAAGGCTGATTTCGTTGTTACCGGTCAGTGGGCAAAGAAGGCTTATCAAGAGGCCGCTCGCTACGGTGAGGCAAAGGTTATCGCTTCCTCTGCCGATAAAACCTTCTCCTATATTCCGAAGCTTGATAAATCAACCTTTACCCCGGATGCAGACTATTTCCATATCTGCATGAACAATACCATCTACGGAACCAAGTGGCATACTCTGCCCGAAACCGGCAATGTTCCGCTTGTTGCTGATATTTCGAGCTGCATGCTTTCCGAGCCGATTGATGTTAAGAAGTTCGGCGTTCTCTATGGCGGCGCTCAAAAGAACGTTGCTCCCGCAGGTCTTACCATTGTTATCATCCGTAAGGACCTTCTCGGCAATGCTATGG
Organism: Oscillospiraceae bacterium; assembly: GCA_015065875.1. Classification (GTDB taxonomy): domain Bacteria; phylum Bacillota; class Clostridia; order Oscillospirales; family Acutalibacteraceae; genus SIG589. Next base: position 13,007 of record SVPK01000026.1, on the reverse strand, counting down.
ATATTACTCCTACCATGTTCAACTATGTAACCCATTCCGAAAACGGCTCCATGTTCAATACTCCGCCTTGCTATACCATCTATGTTGCAGGCCTTGTTATGAAGTGGATTCGCGATACAATGGGCGGCCTTGAGAACATGAAGAAGTATAACGAAGAGAAGGCAAAGATTCTCTATGACTTCCTCGATAACAGCAAGCTCTTCAAGGGAACCGTTGTTCCTGAAGACCGTTCTCTTATGAACGTTCCCTTTATTACCGGTAGTGATGAACTTGATGCAGAGTTTGTTGCCGCTTCCAAGAAGGCAGGCTTCGTTAACCTTAAGGGTCACCGTTCTGTTGGCGGTATGCGTGCTTCTATCTATAATGCAATGCCTATCGAGGGTGTTCGCAAGTTAGTTGACTTTATGAACGAGTTTGAAAAGGAGAAAAAATAATGTTTAACATTAAAACATATAATAAAATTTCGCAGAACGGACTTTCGCTTCTTCCCGCCGATACTTATACCGTAGGCGATGATGTCGCAAGCCCCGATGGTGCTGTTGTTCGTTCCGCTTCGCTTCATGAAACCGAGTTCGACCCCAACCTTAAGGCAATAGCCCGCGCAGGTGCAGGAACAAACAATATTCCGATTGACCGTTGCTCTGAAAACGGTATCGTTGTTTTCAATACTCCCGGTGCTAATGCTAACGCAGTTAAGGAGCTCGTTATCGCAGGTCTTTTGCTTTCTTCTCGTAAGGTAGTTGCAGGTATCGAATGGGCCAAAACCTTAAAGGGCAACGGCGCAGAGGTTGGCAAGATGGTAGAAAAGGGCAAGAGCGCATTTACCGGTCCCGAAATCCTCGGCAAGAGCATTGGTATTATCGGTCTTGGCGCTATCGGTGTTTTAGTTGCCAATGCCGCTAACAAGCTCGGCATGAAGGTCTATGGATATGACCCCTATCTTTCGCTTAATTCCGCATGGCATTTAACCCATAATGCCATCCATGCTATGGATTTAAAGGAAATTTATGAGAAGTGTGATTACATTTCGGTTCATGTTCCGCTAACCAAGGAAACCAAGGGCTTCATTAATAATGAAACCATCGCAAAGATGAAGGATGGAGTTCGCATTCTTAACTTTGCTCGTGGCGACCTTGTTAACAACGATGATATCAAGGCTGCACTCGAGTCGGGCAAGGTTGCTGCATATGTAACCGATTTCCCGTCGGATGAGGTTTTGGATGTAAATGGTGTAATCGCTATTCCTCACCTTGGCGCATCTACCCCCGAAGCAGAGGAGAATTGTGCAGTTATGGCAGTTCGCGAGCTTTCTGATTATCTCGAGAACGGTAACATCACCAATTCTGTTAACCTGCCCGAAACATTTATGCCCCGTAGCGCCGCTATGCGTATCTGCGTTATTCATAAGAATGTTCCCAATATTCTTACCCGTATAACCTCTGCAGTTGCCGAAGGAAATGTTAACATCGAGAATATGATTAACAAATCCAAGGGTGACTATGCCTATACTATGATTGATGCCGGAGAGGTTGATAAGCAGAAGGTAGAGGAAGTTATTTCCGCTATCGGCAATGATGTTATTCGCATCAGAATAATATAACGGAGGAAACAAAAAGTGCGTCAGAATTCACATGCGCGTAAAAAGCGCAGGTCGTCTTCTTCCGTACAGCGAGTTGTGATTTTTTTATTGATAGTTGCGATGGTCCTTTCCGCCGCAACTATCGTTTTATTGGTTGATAATGCACGCCTGCGTTCACAGCTTGCCGAAAAGAATGACCCTGCGTCATCCGATTCGCAAAATCCGAGCGGGGGAGATAATAGCTCCGCCGAAACCCCGTCCGATACATCTTCGCAAAAAACTCCCGCAGTTCCCGAAGCCGACCTTTGGAAACTTCGAGTTGCAAACAGCGAAAATGTTCTCCCCGCAGATTTTTCGGTTAAAACCGCCCTTATAACTCCTGCATATGCTCGCGACCAGGGTATGAGCTTTGATGCCCGTGCAGTAGCCGACCTTAATGCTATGCTTGCGGCCGCAAATAAGGAAGGGGCAAGACTGCTTGTAATTTCCTGCTTCAGAACCCTAACCAAGCAAACCAACCTCTATAATGCCGAGGTTAATAAATGGCTTGGACGCGGATATAGCGAGGCAGAAGCAAAGGCAAAAGCGGGAACGATAGTTGCCGTTCCCGGAACGAGCGACCATAATTTAGGCCTCGCGGTTGACCTTAATTCGGTTGAAGAATCCTTTGAGAATACAAAGGAGTTTGATTGGCTTCAGGAGCATGCCGCCGAATATGGCTTTGTTATGCGCTATCCCAAGCATAAGCAGGATATAACGAAGATAATTTATGAGCCGTGGCATTATCGCTATGTCGGAAAAGAGCATGCGGCAAAAATGAACGAGCTCGATATGTGTCTTGAGGAGTATGTAGAATATTTAGGTATTGAGTTTTAATTTCCTCTTGACAAAACAAAAAAATGTGTTAAAATAGGACTTACAATAAAGCAGATACGGTTCTCCGTTCTCACCCCGCGGGCTAGACTTACAGGGTTAATAAGTTCTCTATTTTAACAGATAGGCTTATTATGCGTGGACGGATTCTGCCGTCCACGCTTTTGATTTATTTGGAGGTGTTTACCTATTAGCAGCAAAGAGATTGCCATCAACGAAGAAATCCGATTTAAAGAGGTCAGAGTTATCGACTCCGACGGTTCCCAACTCGGAATACTTCCCATCAAGGATGCGTTAAAAGCGGCATACGAAAAGGATCTTGACCTTGTCAACATTGCTCCGACAGCTAATCCGCCCGTTTGCAAAATAATGGATTACGGAAAGTATCGTTTTGAGCAGGCCAAGCGCGAAAAGGAAGCCAAGAAGAATCAAAAGGTAGTTGAGATAAAAGAGATTCGTTTGGGTCTCAGTATCGATACTCATGATTTTGAAACAAAGGGCAACCAGGCAAAGAAATTCTTAAATTCGGGCAACAAGGTAAAGGTTTCTATCCGCTTCCGCGGACGTGAAATGGGTCATCCGGAAATCGGACTTGATACCATGAATCGTTTTGCAGAGTATTGCTCGGAAGCTTCGGTTGTTGAAAAACCTGCTAAGATGGAGGGCAGAAACATGCTTATGTTCCTCGCTCCGAAGCCTACTAAATAGTGAATATTAAAGGGAGGATTTAATAATGCCTAAGATTAAAACACACAGCGGTGCAAAAAAGCGTTTTAAGCTTACCAAAACCGGCAAGGTTAAGCGCGCACATGCTTACAAGTCACACATCCTGAACAAGAAAACTACCAAGCGTAAGAGAAATCTTCGCAAGACTGTGGTTGCGCACACAACAAATGTAGCAGCAGTCAAGAAAATGATTCCCTATAAGTAAAGGGAAATTAAGAGAAATAACGGAGGTTGCTGTAAATGGCACGAGTAAAAGGTGCGTTAGCCACACGCAAAAGAAGAAAAAAGACTTTAAAACTCGCTAAGGGTTATTTTGGCGCAAAATCTAAGCTCTTTAGAACTGCTAAAGAAGCTGTTATGAAGTCGGGCAATTATGCCTATATTGGTCGTAGACTTAAGAAGCGCGATTTCCGTCGCCTTTGGATAACAAGAATTTCTGCGGCTGCAAAGATGAACGGCATGAACTATTCTACTTTCATGAACGGTCTTAAGAAGGCCGGCGTTCAGTTAAACCGCAAGATGCTTGCTGAGCTGGCTGTAAATGATGCTGCCGGTTTTGCTACTCTTGCAGAAACTGCAAAGAAGGCTTTAAGCAAATAATGTTTTTTCGCCCGAGGCATATATTTGCTCTCGGGCGGCATTTTTTTAAAACACTTCGCTTTCGGAGGTGTTTTTGTGAGCGATTTCACGAAAATTACAAGCAGGGATAACTCCCTAATAAAGCTGGTTTCCCAGCTCAATAATTCCGGCCGTTCCCGAAAAGAGCACGGTCTTTTCGTCATTGAAGGATTACGTCTTTGCCGTGATGCCGCCGAAAATGGCTTTGGTTTTACCCATCTGCTGGTTTCTCAAACCGCAATGGATAAATACGGCTCCGATATTGATTTCCTCTATGAAAAAGCCGAGCGCGCATATCTGCTTTCTGATTCGGTTTTCGATAAAATTTCGGATACCAAATCTCCCCAAGGCATCATTTGTCTGGTTAAAAAAGAGGAAAAGCAGTATGAGATTTGCAAAAAGGGGAGATATATCGCCCTTGAGAATATTTCCGACCCTTCAAATCTCGGCGCTGTTGCCAGAACCGCAGAGGCTCTCGGTATCGATGGAATAATTCTGTCTGATAACGGTTGTGACCCATTTGCCCCCAAGTCGCTTCGTGCTTCTATGGGTGCTTTGTTGCGCCTGCCCGTAATTATTTGCGAGGACTTTGTTTCGGTTCTCGGGGGTAGCGGTCTGGAGCTTTATGCCTGCGTTTTGGCGCCCGATGCCCGCTCGCTTACAGATGTTAGCTTTTCGGATGGTTGCGCGGCGCTTATCGGAAATGAGGCTAATGGGCTTACCGATGAGGCTATTGCCATCTGTAATCCTATAACCATTAAAATGGCGGGAAGGGCAGAATCGCTTAATGCCGCCGTTGCCGCATCAATCGTTATGTGGGAGATGCAGAGGTAGCCTATGAAATATTCTGTTTGGCTCCAGGGAGTTTTGGGTTTTGCTTATGGTAAAACCGCGGCAATATTCGACCGTTTCGGTTCTGCGCTGGGCGTATATACCGCATCGGATGAAATGCTTTATAATTCGGGTCTTTTTACCCCTGCGGCATTTTCTCGCGCAAAGAATAAATCTTTAGCCGATGCAGAAAAGGTTATCGATTATTGCAATAAAAACGGAATAAAGCTAATAGCATATGGTGATAAAGAATATCCCGATATGTTGGCATCCATTCCTGATTTTCCGCTCGTAATTTACTATAAAGGCATTTTGCCTGATTTTAATAATATCCCTTCAATTTGTATTGTGGGTCCACGCAAGTGTTCGGATTTCGGCATCAAAGCGGCCTATTCGCTTTCGTCGCGTCTTTCGCGGGGCGGAATGCTTATAGTCAGTGGTGGTGCTTTAGGCGTAGATAGTGCGGCTCATAGAGGTGTTATTGCCGAAAAAGGTGTAACAGCTCTTATAATGCCCTGTGGCTTCGGCTATGACTATCTGCGTGAAAACGAGGATTTACGTGAAAGTATAATAAAAGAAAAGGGATGCATAATAACGGAATTTCCGCCTGAATATCCCGTTAAAAAGGGAACCTTTCAGATAAGAAATCGAATTATGTCCGCCTTAACTCTCGGAACCGTTATAATCGAAGCGGGCGAGAGAAGCGGAGCGCTCATAACCGCTAATCATGCGCTTGAGCAGGGTAAGGATGTTTTTGTCATCCCCGGCAATCCAACCTTACCGCAGTATATAGGTTCAAATAAGCTTTTGCGCGATGGTGCAAAGCCGCTTTTGAATGCGCGGGATGTTTTCTTTGAATATCTTGGCGCGTATAAAGATAAACTTGATATAGAAAAGGCATATAGCCAACCGCTAATACCAATGGAGCAAAAGAGTAAGAGCTTTGTTGAGGAAAGCGTTGTTGCGGCAGTTAAGGATTTCGATTTATCATCGCTTTCCTCGGCCGCTTCTGCAGTATATAAGGCGGCACCGAATGAAGCTTTTTGTTTGGATGAGCTGAATGTCTTTTGTGGTTATGATGCAAGCGAATTGATGACCGCTATAACCGAGCTCGAAATTTTGGGCGCGGTAACGGCAGTTCCCGGCGGTCGCTATCTTAAAGTAAAATAAGGAGTATGAAAATGTCAAAACTGGTTATTGTTGAGTCTCCCGGTAAGATAAAGAGTATAAAAAAATATCTTGGCGCGGGTTATGAAGTTATGGCGTCGGTAGGTCACGTTAGAGACCTGCCTAAATCGCGTTTGGGCATTGATGTTGAGCATGGATTTGCTCCGCAGTATATCAATATGTCGGATAAAAAAGAACTCATAAAATCGCTTAAGGCCGCCGCGGCAGAGAGCGAAATGGTTTATCTCGCAACCGACCCGGACCGCGAAGGTGAGGCAATTTCCTGGCATTTGGCGCAGCTTCTTTCGCTCGATATGAATGAAGATAACCGCGTTGCCTTTAATGAGATAACCGAGAGCGGTGTTAAGGCCGGAATGAGCAAACCGAGAAAGATTAATCTCGATTTGGTTGATGCTCAACAGGCTCGCCGCGTTCTTGATCGTTTGGTTGGATATAAAATTAGCCCCTTCCTTTGGAAGAAGGTTAAGAGTGGGCTTTCTGCCGGTCGTGTTCAATCTGTTGCACTCCGCCTGATTGTTGACCGCGAGAAAGAAATCGAAGCCTTTAATCCGCAGGAGTATTGGACAATCGATGCCAAACTTCAGAGCGGAAGAAGGTCGTTTGCTTCGTATCTTTATGGAACGTCTGCAGGCGAAAAGCTGGAGATTACCTGTGCTACCGATGCCGAACGCATAGTATCGGAGCTCGATGGCGCCGAATATGTTGTTGATAGTGTTAAAACCGGTATTCGCAACAAGCAACCCGCCCCTCCGTTTACAACCTCAACAATGCAGCAGGAGGCTTCGCGTAAGCTCGGCTTCGGCGGTCAGAGAACCATGAAGGTTGCACAGCAGCTTTATGAAGGTGCCGAAATTCCCGGAATGGGAGTAACAGGTCTTATAACCTATATGCGAACCGATTCTCTCCGCATCTCCGAAGAGGCTCGTGCCGCAACCAATAAATATATCGTTTCGCGCTTTGGTGAAAAATATCTGCCCAAAAAGGCTCGTTATTTCAAAACCAAAGCGGGCGCGCAGGATGCTCATGAAGCCATCCGTCCCACCAATGTTAATTTAGACCCCGAAATGATTAAGGGCTCGCTCACTACCGAGCAGTATAAGCTCTATAAGCTTATTTGGGAGCGCTTTGTTGCAAGTCTTATGTCGGCCTGCGTTCAGGATACCGTTGCGGTTGATATTTTGGCAGGCAACTATATGTTTAAGGCAAGCGGATATAGCATTAAATTTGATGGTTATACCGTTTTATACGAAGAGGGCAAGGATGAAAAGGACGAGGAGATGAATGTTCTCCCGCCCATGAATAAGGGTGATGTTCTAAAACTTAAGTCGCTTGAGCCTAACCAACACTTTACCCAACCGCCCCAACGCTATACCGAGCCTACTCTTATCAAGGCTCTTGAGGAAAACGGTATCGGCCGTCCCTCAACCTATGCGCCGATTATCGCCAATATTTCCAACCGTGAATATATCGAGCGCGAGAAGAAGTCGCTCAAGCCTACTGCATTGGGAACTGTTGTTACCGAACTTATGAAAAACCATTTCAAGAAAATTGTTGATATTAAGTTCACTGCAGGAATGGAAACCAACCTCGATAAGATTGAAATCGGCTCCCTTAATTGGACCGATGTTTTATCGGATTTCTATGGCGATTTTGAAACTGTTCTTAAAAAGGCGGAGCAGAGCATGGATGGTGTTCGAGTTAAGGTTCCCGCGGTTGAAACCGAGGTTATTTGCGAAAAGTGCGGCCGCAAGATGGTAGTAAAGAATAGCCGTTTCGGCAAGTTCTTGGCCTGCCCGGGATATCCCGAATGCAAAAATACCAAGCCTATGCCCGAGGATGAAATAAAGCAACCCTGCCCCAAATGCGGAGCAAAGCTTGTTAAGCGCGTAAAACGCGGAACAAATAAAGCCTTCTATGGATGCAGCAATTATCCTGCTTGTGATTTTGCCGCTCCCGGAATACCTACAGGTGATGTATGCTCCGAGTGTGGTGGCTATATTCTTAAGGGCTTTAAGGGCAGAAAGTATTGCATGAATGCAGATTGTCCTTCCAGAAAGAAAAAGTAAAATGAAAAAAATCAGTGTTTTGGGCGCAGGCCTTGCAGGTTGCGAGGCCGCCCTTCAAATAGCCTCACGCGGAATATATGTTGACCTTTATGAAATGAAACCCATAAAGCGCTCTCCCGCCCATAAAAGCGATGGCTTTGCCGAATTGGTTTGCTCCAATTCGCTCAAGGCCGAAAGGGTTGATTCTGCGGCAGGCTTACTTAAGGCCGAAATGCGTCGTTTTTCGTCGGTTTGTATGCAGGCGGCAGATTCTTGCCGTGTTCCCGCGGGCGGAGCGCTGGCGGTCGACCGTGAACTTTTTTCAGAGTTCATAACAAATAAAATTAAAAATAATCCTTATATCAATGTTATCGAGCAGGTTGTATCCGAAATCCCCGAGGGAATTGTGGTTGTAGCTACGGGCCCTCTAACCGATGATGCTTTGGCAGAAAATATTAAGCAGCGCCTTAAAAGCGAGCATTTAAGCTTTTTTGATGCGGCTGCACCAATAATTTCTGCCGATAGCGTTGATATGGATATCGCCTTTACCGCTTCGAGATATGATAAAGGCGATGCCGATTATATTAATTGCCCGATGAATCGCGAGGAGTATGAGCGCTTTCATAGTGCGCTCATAGCCGCTGAAATCGCTCCATTAAAGGATTTTGATCGTCCCTTTACCGTATATGAGGGTTGTATGCCGATTGAGGTGTTGGCGAAAAGGGGAGAGGATTCGATTCGTTTCGGCCCCTTGAAGCCTGTTGGCCTGCGTGACCCTCGAACAGGTCATCGTCCCTGGGCGGTGGTTCAACTGCGAAAAGAGAATTCAGAGGGAACAATGCTAAATATGGTTGGGTTCCAAACCAATCTTAAATTTCCCGAACAAAAAAGAGTTTTTTCGCTCATACCGGGTCTTGCGAATGCCGAGTTTTTGCGTTATGGAGTTATGCATCGCAATACCTTTATCGATTCGCCGAGACTGCTCTCAAAGGATATGTCTTTAAGAGCGGAAAATAATATATTCTTTGCCGGTCAGATAACCGGAGTTGAGGGATATATGGAATCTGCGGCAAGCGGAATAATCGCGGGCTATAATGCGGCCGCCCTGCTTGAGGGACGCAGTCCTGTTGTTTTGCCCGATTATACAATGATAGGAGCCCTCATTTCTTACATATGCGATGAGGGTGTTACCGATTTTCAACCTATGGGAGCGAATTTTGGCGTAATGCCGCCGCTTCCCGAAAAAATAAGGGACAAGCGTGAGCGTTATGCCGCGCTTTCAAATAGGTCGCTAAATTGGTTTGATGAAAATATTAAGGAGTAAAAAAATGAGAATTGCCATTGATGCTTTCGGCGGAGATAATGCTCCGCTCGAAATTATAAAGGGAGCTCGCCTCGGAGCCGATGAATATGGGGTTACTCCCGTTCTCGTAGGCGATGAGGAAATAATAAAGAAATGCGCCGCCGATAATAATATTTCGCTTGATGGAATGGAAATTAAACACGCGGATGACGTAATCTCTATGCATGATGAGCCAACATCAATACTCAAGGCCAAAAAGGATTGCTCCATGGCGGTAGCATTCCGTATGGTTGCAGATGGCGAGGCCGATGCCTTTCTTTCTGCGGGAAGCACAGGCGCAGTAGTCGTTGGCGGAACCCTTATCATTAAGCGCATTAAGGGTATCAAAAGGGTAGCTCTTGCAAGTATGATTCCCGGTCTTAAGGATTCGTTTTTGATGCTCGATATCGGCGCTAATGCCGATTCGCGTCCCGAAATGCTTGCACAGTATGGATTAATGGCCAGTGTTTACCTCGAAAAGGTAGAGGGAAGAGAAAATCCTTCGGTTGGTCTTCTTAATATCGGAACCGAGGAAACCAAGGGCGATGAGCTTCATTTGGCCGCCCATAAGTTTCTCTCGGAGGCTCCAATTAACTTTATAGGCAATATCGAGTCCCGCGAGATAATGAAGGGCGAGTGTGATGCCGTAATTACCGATGGATTTACAGGTAATATCGCTCTCAAGCTTATCGAGGGCGTAACCTCATCCTTCTTTAAACTCTTAAAGGGCGTTTTCTATAAAAATCTTAAAACAAAACTTGCGGCACTAACCTTAAAGGGCGGTCTTTCCGAGGTTAAGAAAAAGGCCGATTACGAAGAGGTTGGCGGAGCTCCGTTGCTCGGATGCTCAAAGCCCGTTATTAAGGCTCACGGCAGCTCTAAAGCCATGGCTATTAAAAACGCAATTCACCAAGCCGTGCTTTATACCGAAAAGGATGTTATCGGTCAGATAAGCGAAGGCTTAAGTAAGATGTAAGGGGAAAACCAATGCAGGAGTTAGAGAATAAAATTGGATACACCTTTCGGGATAAATCTCTGCTTCGTTTGGCATTAACCCATTCTTCCTATGCCAATGAAAACGGAAATCCCGCACATTGTAATGAGCGCCTTGAATTTTTGGGCGATTCTGTGCTTTCTATTATTGTATCCGAATATATTTTTGAAAAATATAAGGATAGCCTTGAGGGAGACCTAACAAAGTTAAGAGCCTCATTGGTTTGCGAAAAATCGCTTTGCGGCTTTTCGAGAGAGCTTGGTATAGGCGAGCATATTTTGTTGGGTAAGGGTGAGGAGCAAAACGGCGGAAGAAACCGCTCATCCATCCTCGCTGATGCCTTTGAAGCAGTTTTGGCGGCAATATATCTCGATGCAGGAATGGAGCAGGCTAAAAAGCATGTTCTCCGCTTTGTAACCGAGGAGCTTAAGCATCAAAACGACGAGGTCTTTAAGGATTATAAAACAACCCTTCAAGAGGTTATTCAGCGCAATCGCGAGGAACAACTCTCCTATGTCTTGGCAGATGAGAGCGGACCCGACCATAACAAAAGCTTCACCGTTGAGGTAAGACTTAATTCTAACATTATCGGTGTTGGAAAGGGCAGAAGCAAAAAGCAGGCCGAACAAATGGCCGCCAAGCAGGCGCTTTCACTTATGGGTATCGAAGAATGAGCCTAAAGCATTCAAATATTTCTATTTTTGTTCCGCATCTCGGTTGCCCAAATAAATGCAGCTTTTGTAATCAGCATTATATAGCGCGAACCGAAAAGGTGCCTACGGCTGATGACGTAAGGCGCGCCGTAGCGATTGCAAAGGGTAGCAAAAACTATGATGCCAAAACAACCGAAATAGCCTTTTTTGGCGGTAGCTTTACCGCTATTGATAGGAATATTATGTTGCCGCTTCTGGAAGCCGCTTATGAGTTTGTGGCTTGCGGCGATGTTTGCGGAATTCGTCTGTCAACAAGACCTGATGCTATTGATGATGAGATTCTCGAACTACTGCGGTCGTTTGGTGTAACAACCATTGAACTTGGCGCGCAGAGTATGAATAATCGCGTTTTGGCCGCCAATGAGCGCGGTCATACCGCCGATGATGTCGTTTCGGCTTCGCGTCTTATTAAGCAAAAAGGTTTTGCGCTTGGCCTTCAGATGATGACAGGCCTTTATGCTTCTAGCGAGGCAGATGATATAAAAACGGCCGAGGAGCTTATAAAACTAGTCCCCGACTGTGTTAGAATTTATCCAACCATTGTGCTTAAAAATACCCATCTTGCCGACCTTACAGAGCAGGGAATTTATGCCCCTCAAGGGTTGGAGGATGCAGTAAGCCTTTGTGTTAAGCTTTGCCGAATGTTTGATGAGGCAAATATCCCTGTAATCCGTCTGGGATTACATACTATCGACCAATCTGCATATGTAGCGGGTCCGTGGCATCCTGCGTTTCGCGAGCTTTGTGAATCCTTTGTGTTTCGCGAGAAGATTGCCGCAGGTCTTAAAGAGATTGGCGATTATGAGGTTTTGGTTAACCCTCGCGACCTTTCAAAAGCGAAGGGACAATCGAAATCCAATATAGATTATTTTAGTAATATGGGTTATAATATTAAGATACTCGGAAGCGAAGATGTTTCTAAAAATGATGTGTTAATAAAAGGGTGTGAATAAAAAGTGCTGTTGCGTTCCATTGAAATACAGGGATTTAAATCCTTTGCAGACAAAACAACACTTAAATTTGGTAAGGGCATAACTGCCGTTGTAGGACCTAACGGAAGCGGAAAAAGTAATATTTCCGATGCCGTTCGTTGGGTTTTGGGTGAACAGTCAACCAAGAACCTGCGTGGCCAGTCTATGGAGGATGTTATCTTCGGCGGTACTGCCGACCGTCGTCCCCATGGCTACTGCGAGGTAACCTTGGTTATTGATAATTCCGACCGTAGCTTAAACTTTGATAATGATACGGTGGCTATAACCCGCCGTTATTACCGTTCTCATGAGAGTGAGTATCTCATAAATAATGTCTCCGTTCGTCTGCGTGACGTTAACGAGCTGTTTATGGATACCGGTCTCGGACGTGACGGATATTCTATGATAGGTCAGGGTAAGATTGATACTATCATCAGCTCCAAATCGCATGAGCGCAGAGATATTTTTGAAGAAGCTTCGGGAATATCTAAATACCGTTATCGCAAGTTGGAGGCCGAGCGTAAGCTTGCAGCCGCCGATGATAATATGGTGCGTCTGCGCGATATTTTAGGCGAGCTTGAGGGAAGAGTTGGCCCCCTTGAGGAGCAATCTAAAAAGGCCGAAAAGTTTTTAAAATATGCGGCCGAGCGAAAGGAGCTTGAGATTGGCCTTTGGATGCATACCCTTAATAATTCCAAGGATGCCATTCGTAATCAAGAAAGCAAAATAGCCGTTGCAGAGGCGCAGTATTCCGATGCCGATAACCAATTAAAGCAGATGGAAACCGACCTTGAAAGCAACTCCGAAGGCTTTGCAAAGTTAACCTCGGATATCGATAATATGCGTGCTCGCGCAACCTTCTTTGAGGAGCAGGCGGTTGCCCTTTCGGGTAATATTGCTGTTTTGGAAAATACCATTGAGCATAATAAGGAAACCGTTCTCCGAATTGAGGAGGAAAAGGCAGGGATTGCCGATAGCGATGCCACCGCGGCAGAGGAAATCGCCAAAAAGACCGAGGAGATTGCCGAAAAACAAACCCGTATATCGGCTCTCGAACTTAAGGTTGCAGAAACAAGCGAGCAGTTAAGCAATTTGCTTACCGATAGCGAAAGCATATCTAAAAATAT